>DASYMC010000448.1:0-5944 GCA_036009255.1 Pseudonocardiaceae bacterium | reverse complement strand
CCGATGCCCATGCCGGGCGAATCGTCATCGCGTCCACCTGCGTGGTGTACGGCGAGCAGGCCGGGCAACCGATCAGCGAGACCGCGACCGTAGCACCGAGTAACCCGTACGGCACCAGCAAACTCGCCGCCGACCAAGCGGCCGCGGATCTCGCCGCGACCGGAGCGATCGGAGCGATCAGCCTGCGCGCCTTCAACGTGGCCGGAGCCCTACCCGGACACCCCGACCGCGACACCACTCGACTCATCCCCCAACTCCTGGCCGTCCAACAGGGCCGAGCATCCGAGCTAGTGGTCAACGGTGACGGCACCGCGGTCCGCGACTTCGTACACGTCGCCGACATGGCTGCCGCCTTCGCCCTAGCCCTGCGCGCCTGCGAACCGGGCACCTGGCGCGCATACAACGTCGGCAGCGGTCACCCCAGCACCGTGCATGATGTCATCGCGACCACCGAGTCAGTGACCGGACGACCCGTCCCACGACGGCACACCGCCGCCGCGCACGAGTCAGCGACACTGCTGGCCGACAGCACCCGCATCCGCTCTGAGCTGGGCTGGCGACCCGAAAGATCAAGTCTTTCCGGGGTCATCTCGGATGCCTGGACCGCCCTGAACAGCCAGTAGTCGCACGCCGCATATTCGATTCCGGAATAGTGACCAACTGACTACGCACCGTCTACCGTGACGCTCTCAACTCCTGTTGCCTTGACGACCATGAGCGCAGAGGCTGTCAGCGAGCCGGCGTGCCATACCGATGGCGACGTGCTGGCAAGACTTGCCGCGATTGACCAGCGTCTGAACCAGATATCGACCCACTTGGCGACCATCGGTCCCTTGTTCGGCCAACTCGACAAGATTCGCGCCAACCTCCAAACGCTGGTCGGGTCGTTCGGGTCGGGACCGATGCAGTGCACCCGACACCCGGCAGGCAGTGATGGCTGAAAGCCCAGAGTTAGCTGCCGCTAAGCGACTGCTCGACGCCGCGAAGGATCGGGGGTTCATCTTCGAGCGGATCGCGGTCGGGGAGGACGCGCCCCTTCGCGGGTTCCGGGAGAGTACTGGCTGGCTCGATGAAGTCTACATCGGTGGGATGTCCAGCAGGTGTTCCGCGGCGCGGCGACGCCGCTACTCCCTGGTCGTACCCGGAGGTCTGCCGGTCACCCAGCGAGTGAGCGGGAACGCGCTGGAAGTGCTGCACACGGTGGTGTTCGATTGGGAGCCTTGATCATCGGCCCGACCGCCGCCAGTTGAGTACACCGCTCCCGGCCAGCGGCGCTCCAACCGCACCTTCTGAAGACGATTCGCGACTCCCTGATACCCCGGCCACCACCCGGTTGACGGCCCTTTGTTCCCCCGACTGATGCGCCTCCCGGTGGTGGCCGGGCCCGTACCAACGAACGCGCAGGAAACCCGATGGGCAAACACAACAAGCTGCCCCAGCACCGTCACCAAGTGATACCACCGAGGGGGATGGTGGAGATAGTGGACATCCGCACCGGTCACAACCATCTGGTGACGCCGGATGCCGCCGCCACAGCATGGCAGGCCGGGGGCCGTTACCGCGCGCTGTGCGGCGCCGAGGTCCTGCCCGCAGCGCTGGTCGATCCCGGAACGGGCTACTGCTGGCCATGCCGGTCCACCACCACCTCCGCCTCACGCGCCGGGAAGTGATGGTGTCCACCGACTTGGCACATCCCCAGGTTCTCGCAAGTGTCGGTGTCCCGTCCCGGACGTCAACCGTCGTAAATTGGCGTGGCCTGTCTGGGGATTCGGGCCGGCTGGGACAGCTTCAGCAGCCCGTCCCAATCCTTATTCCGACGAGCTTTCCGCAGATCAGCCGCTGTCGGAACCTGTCCCACCGCAGCTGTCCCCCACAAGATTCGGTGGGACAGGTGGGACGAGTTCGCGGATCTCAGAGCTGTGTCCGCGACGTCCCACTGGCGGGCCGAACACTTGGTTATACGATCCACTCGGGTTGTTGAAAGCGGTCGGGATCCCATCTCTTAGTCCGGTCGGCGGGCATCACCATGATGGAACGCAGGACCGAGCTGACGACGGCGCGTTGCTGGGAGACGTTGAATCGCTGCCACCGGTCCAGCATCTCGTCGTAGGGCCCGATAAAGGCGCGGAGGGGTGCCCGAGAGTCACGGCGGAGCAGTTGGGCGCGAGCATGGGACACTTTCTGCTCAAGCACCGTCCGCGCGGTAATCCACTCCTTGCGACTGATCTCTCCTGCAGCCCATGCTGCCGCGAGCTCTTCCATCCTCGCCTCGCCAGCACGGGCCTCCTCATGAAAGCCTGACATGTCGGGCTGCTGGTCATGTAAGCGCTGGGCCATCGTGGAAGAGTCAAGAGCCATGAGGACCAAGTCTCTGATGTACTCGTCGGTCCGACCGGCAACCGTCGCCGTCTTTCCGCACGTGTGACCCCCGGGTGTATTAGGACAGACGTACCGGGGCGTTCCTGCCTTGGGCCGACCGACCATGCCGCCCGTACATAACCCGCACCGGAGAATGCCGCTCAGGAGGTAGCGGCGCCCGTTGGCGGCGCTGTACTTACTGCGACGCGGATCGGTCAGCAGTACGCGAAGCCGGTCAGACTCACCAGGCGCAATGATCCCAGACCACACAGCGTCCGCGACGATCTCGCCGATGATGGGCCGGATGGTCTGGCCGCTGCTCCGCGGGATGTGCTCACGGCGTCCGCTGATCCGGGCCGAGACCAGCAGTTGCCGGATCGTCGTGGGTAGCCACCTCTTGCCACCCGAGGTGGTGATCCCGCGGTCAGCAAAATCGCGGCAAATGCTCGCGAGCGACTCGCCTGAAAGTGCCCGACCGGCGCACTCTCGAATGATGGCTGCCTCGTCATCGATCACGGTGATGCGGTCATCAGCGTATCCGAAGGGGCGTTTACCGCCACCAGCCACTCGCCCGGCTTCGGCGGCCTGGCGACGCTGCCGCTTCTGCCGCTCCGCCTTGTGCTCTGCTTCGTGCCTCGCGGCAGCACCGAGCATCCGTGCAATTAACCGACCCGTCGGATTACTGAGATCAACCTCGCCGGTAACTGTCGCGAGTTCGATGCCGTGCTTGTCGGCCAGGTCGATGACGTCCTCCAATTCCCGCGGTGAGCGAGTTAGCCTGTCAACGTGCCAGCTCACCATCGCACCGACCGCACCCGCCTGCACATCACTGATCAACTGCTGCCACGCCGGACGCGGCTTACCCGAGTAAGCACTCACGTCGTTGTCGGCATAGACCTCGGCCACCACCCAACCCCGCCGCTCGCACAACGCCCTGCAGTCCTCTTCTTGCCTGGTCACACCCAAGCCCGCGCCAGCGCGGTCCTGGCTGATGCGGCAGTAGATAGCAGCTCGGATCATGGGGCACATAGTTGCACACCGGTCGGCACGGGCGTGGCGTGTCCCGTGGGAACAGGTGTCGAGTCTGGCAACGCCTAACGTTCCAGCTGGTGACGACGGCCGCAGAGAGCCGACGCGCTGGATCATCCACGGTGAGCGGGTGATCGATGACACCCGGCGGTTGCAGCTGAGCATCGCACAGGTGGAGTTGCCCGACGGGGTGCACTTCGAGCAGTACGTGCTCCGGATGCCGAAGGCGGCGATGACGGTGCTGCTCGACGACGCACGGGAGCGGGTACTCATGATCTGGCGGCACCGGTTCGTGCCGGACTGCTGGACCTGGGAGCTCCCAGGAGGATACGTCGATTCCGATGAGGACCCTGCGGTCACAGCGGCGCGCGAGGTCGAGGAGGAAACCGGCTGGCGCCCCCGCAAGATGACTCTGTTGACCCGGTTTCAACCGCTGATGGGCAGCGCCGACTTCGAGAACCTGCTCTTCCTGGGCGAAGGAGCCGAGGACACTGGAGCAGCCGCCGATATCAACGAGGCTGCCCGCGTTGAGTGGATCACTCTAGACTCGGTCCGAGACCGCATCGCCCTGGGCGAGATCGTCGGCGCCGGTACCCAGATCGGGCTTCTGCACATCCTCGCGTTTCCCGGTTTTCAGCCTCCCTGAACCAGCAGGCCGATCTGCTCGTCGAGCATCCGCACGTCCGGTTCAGCCCGGAACGGCACGAGCCGGTGTGACAGGTCGGCGAGGTAGGCGACCGTGCGGACTGACTTCACTTCGGAGGCCAGACGCACTGCGGCCAAGCCGGTCTCACAGGCTTCTTCGACCTTGCGCTGGTCAGCCAAGATCGACGCCAGTAGCGCCAGGTTAAACAGCCGACCCCGGTCGTAACCGTTGATCATATCTAGCGAGCGCCGTGCGAACCGTTCGGCTTCAAACGAACGCCCTAGGTCACGGAAGCAGTGCCCGAACTTCGCCGCCAAGTAGGCACCGTCAAAGTACGCAAGCCACTCCGGCCGCTCCTGATCCTTTGCAGCCGCGAAGGCCTGTTCGGACTCGCGAAGGGCGGCCAAGCAGCCCTGCGCGTCGTTCATCAGGGCAAGTCCATGCGCTTCCATGACTGCCGACTCAGAGACCAGAGCTGGAACGCCCGCTCGCTTGGCGTTGCCCTTGGCGGCTCGCGCCAGATCCGTAGCGAGCGCGGCGGAACGCAGGAACGCGGCCTGATGGCTCATTCCTGCCAGCATCTCGCCAGCTAGTGCGTCATCGCGGATGTCTTGGCACAGGTGCATCGCATTTCGGAGATGCCGACGTCCGGAATCGGTGTCGCCCACGTCGTAGGCCATCCACCCTGCCAGTTGATTCAGCTCGGCGACCGCTGCGGACAGCTCTCGGCGCACGCTGTCGCGATACCGGCCGTCACACAGCAGAGGGAGTACGTCGGACGCCAGGTAGTTGGTGACGGCGGAGCGAGCGTGTCCCCCGCCGAATCGGTTATCCAGTCGGCGGAAGGTCTGCGTCATCTCCCGGATGATCTGTACGTCCGTCATACCCACTGCCCGCGTGCCTGGCCTCAGTGCAGTCTGCGTACTGAACCAGCCGAACGCTGAGCTGCCAACGGATGCCGCTCCTGCCGACGCAGCGCGGAGCAATTGGCGTCGTTGCACGTCCTCGCCTCCTGTCTCGAACTCGTCATCGAGGCTATGGGCGTCACGGGGCCGTGAGTATGCGTGGGCTGGTTGTTCTGACAAATGGAACCAGAGGTACCGCTGAGGTATGTGCAGGGCACAAGCCCACTCGTCAAGTTTGTTCAGGTCATGAGTTGGTTGCGCAGTACGCTCCAAACGGCTGACCTGGCCCTGCGTCAGTCCAAGCCAGCGAGCGACCTTCGCCTGGGTCAGCACCGGCCGATGCTCATAGCGGTAGGCGTTGAGTACTTGACCAAAGTGCCGGGACTCCAGCGCGTCTCGTAGCGCCGTCCGCTCCCAGAAGCCGTCCTGCTTAATCGGGGCGCTGGACGCCTGAGCTTCGTGACGGGAACATGGGCTGCACAGTCGCGAGCGGTTGTCGCGTGCCAGCCGTGTACCGCATGCTTGGCAGCGCCGCTCTTGGTCCTCCGACCTCGTCACTACTGATCCTCCGCATCAGTCGACCGCATCCTAGCCGCTGTGCAGGTGGTGACGTACGGTTATGTGTGATCTGGATATTTCAATCAGTTATGTCGTTTGTTAGTCGCGTCTTCTTTGGAATCGTGGTCGCCCGGACGCGATGGAGGGCAACGTGATCAACCAGGGATCCCACCCGTGGCCAATGCGGCTTACCGCCGCAGTGGTACGGGTAAACACCGCGCTACAAGTTTGGATCGACGACGACATCCAGTGCGTGTGCATCGAGATAGACGGAACGCCGAGCCCCGTGCTGTTGGGTGTAACACCATCCGGTGCCGAGAACCTGCGCACAGCGATCACTACCGGCCTCGCTGACCTGGCATCTCGCGAGCAAAGAAAAACTGGAGACCTCAACGGTGGTGAACACCAATGACTAACGATGATCGCAGTAGCTATGGACATTATCGGG
>DASYMC010000447.1:0-8404 GCA_036009255.1 Pseudonocardiaceae bacterium | reverse complement strand
ACGCACCGACCGGCAGCATCGCGACGTCGATCCCGGGCCAGCGGGATCCAATCTTGGCGAAGAACGGGCCATATGCGCTGTCCCCAGCGTGGTACACCCGCAGGCCACCCGGCACGGTCAACACAAACCCGCCCCACAGGGTCGCGCAGTGATCGAACAGGCCCCGGCGGCTCCAGTGATGTGCCGGCACGAACGTCACCTCAAGAGCACCGAGGTGCACCGACTCCCACCAATCAAGCTCGGTGACCGCGGTGAAGCCCCGGCGACGGAACCACCGGCCGAGCCCACCCGGAGCCACCACCGGGGTATCTCGGCGCAGCGTACGCACGGTCGGGGCGTCGAGATGGTCGTAGTGATTGTGGCTGATCAGCAGCAGGTCCAGCGGTGGCAACCGATCCAGTCCAGGTGGGGTGAATCGCTGGCCGGCGCCGAGGATCCGCTGCGACAGCACCGGGTCTACCGCCACGGTGCGTCCATTGAGCCGCAGCAGGAACGAGGCGTGCCCAAGCCAGACCAGCCAGTTGTCACCAGCGGGCAGCGGTGCCCGGGCGGCGACCGGAATCCCCGCCACACCCTCGGTAGCACCGGCGAAGCCGCCCTCCCGCCACAATCGAAGGAACTGCGGGGGCCCGGGCAGTGGTGCGGTGACCCGATCGGCGAACGAGCGGGGCCACCGTCTGGTCAGAACGCCGGCCACGGGATCGCCGGCCAGTTCCCGTTCGGGGACGGGAACGTCTCCAACCTCAGCAGCTGCTCGGCGCGTTCCCGCACGGCCCGCACCTCCGCCCGGGTCACATGGTCGGTGAGCGCAACCCCCAACGGGCCATCCAGCTCCGATCGCATCCTGCGCAGCATGTCCAGCGCCGCGGTGGACAACGGCTCACCGAGAAAGCCCCACAGCACGGTCCGCAGCTTGTCCTCGCGATGCAGGCAGATCCCATGGTCCACGCCATACACGCCGCCATCCAACCCGGCGAGGACATGACCGCCCTTGCGGTCGGCGTTGTTGAGGAGTACGTCGAGCACGGCCAGTCGGCGCACTTCTTCAGTGTCGGCGTGCACCAGCAGCACCGGGTCGCCATACCGGTCATGCGCCCGCAGCACGGTGCGCCAGCCCTGCGGCACCGCGCCGAGGGCCACCACATCCACCAGGCCGTGTCCGTTGTCCGTGTCTACCCAGAGCTGCACCATGCCAGGCCCCAGCGGTCCTGGCCGCAACACCGTGGGAGGCACCAACGACCAGCCGGTGGCCTCGGAGAGCAGCCAGCTGGCCACTTCACGGCCGGCCAGGGTGCCGTCCGGGAAATCCCAGAGCGGACGTTCCCCGCGAATCGGCTTGTAGACGCACTCGGCGCTGACCCCATCACAATCCACAGTGCACAACAGGGTCGCATTGGACGCGTCAACGATACGGCCGGTCACGTCGATGCGCCCGTGGTGTAGTAACGGCAGCGCCGCCGGGTCGGTGGGCAGCACCACGGGCTCGCTCAGGCCTCGGCCTGACGACGGTAGCCGTTCTGCCGTGGGCAGATGTGCCCCTTGGGATCCAACGGCTCCGCACACAGCGGACAGGGCCTCCGCCCCGCCGAGATCACGCGTTCGGCGCGAACAGCGAACGCGCGGGCCTGCTCGAGTGACAGGAACACCCGCACCGCATCCGGGCCGTCCTCCGTGTCGTCGAGCACCATGGACTCGTCTATCTCCTGCTCGCTCACCGCCAGTAGCTCGACGACGATCGCCCGCGACTCCACGTCCCAGCCCAGGCCCATAGTGCCGACCCGGAACTCCTGCTCGACTGGCGAGCACAAGGGGTCGGTGTCCAGCGCAAGCTCCTCGGCCTCCGCGGGGGCCTCGGCGCCCAATCGACGAATGACCTCGTCAAGCAGTGCGGACAGGCGCTCCGCGAGCACTGCGACTTGTTCTTTCTCCAGCTGCACGCTGACCACCTTGGCCTCGTCGACGGCCTGCAGGTAGAAAGTGCGATCGCCGGGCTCCCCGACCGTGCCCGCGACGAACCGGTCAGGGGTGCGAAAGACATGGATGACACGGGACATGGCACTAACGACACTAGAGCACCCCGCGTAGTCCGGCAGCGGCCCTCCCACGCCTGTCGCTAATGCCCCGTCGCTCCCCCGGGGATGGCGTCTGAGGAGGGCCGCCGCCGGCGGCGGCGCTTGGGCGGGACGAGCGAGCGCAGATCGTCAGCGCAGTCGTTGATTCGCTGCACGAACGGCCGAGTCTCGGTATAGGTGACTGCGCTGACCGAGCCTGGGTTGGCGACGATTCGCTGGAAACCATCCAGGTGCATACCCAGCGCGTCGGCGAGGATCGCCTTGATGAGATCGCCGTGCGTGCCGGCCAACCACAGCACCTGGGGGCCGTGCTCCGCGGCCAACTTGGCGTCCCACTCCCGTACCGCGGCCACGGCCCGAGCCTGCATTGCGGCCAGGGCCTCGCCGCCGGGAAACACCGCCCCCGAAGGATGCGTCTGCACCACTTTCCACAATGGTTCCTTGGCCAGGGTGCGCAGTTCCCGCCCAGTCCACTCGCCGTAGTCCACCTCGATGAATCGGTCGTCGACGGTGACCTCCAGCTCGCGTGCCTGCGCCAGCGGGGCCACCGTGTTCCGGCAACGCTGCAGCGGGGAGCACACCACCGCTGCCAGCGGCAACTGTGCCAGGCGCTGGACCAACGCGTCAGCCTGCGCTTGGCCCTGCTCATCCAGGGCAACCCCCGGTGTGCGCCCAGCCAGCACTCCCGCGGTGTTCGCCGTGGACCGGCCATGTCGTAGCAGGATCACGGTGCCCACGCCGCCACCCTACGCACCCGCTAGCGTGCACCCCGTGCAACAGCGCTATCTAGGCCGTAGTGGGCTGCGAGTGTCCCGGCTGGCCCTGGGCACCATGACGTGGGGCCACGACACCGACCCCGAGGAGGCCGCCACCGAGCTGGTGGCCTTCGTCGACGCCGGCGGAACCCTGGTGGATACCGCCGACGTGTACAACGACGGTGAGTCGGAGCGAATCCTGGGTAAATTGCTGGCCGACCTCATCCCCCGGGACGAGGTGGTGCTCGCAACCAAGGCGGTGGCACGCCGCGACGAGGGACCATCCGGCGGGGGCGCGTCCCGGGCGTCGTTGCTGGCGGCGCTGGACGGGTCGCTGCGCCGGCTTCGCACCGATCACATCGACCTCTGGCAGTTGCACGCCTGGGACCCCGCGGTGCCCCTGGAAGAGACGCTGTCCACGGTGGCCGACGCGGTGCGCGCCGGCAAAGTCCGCTATGTCGGGGTGTCCAACTACACCGGCTGGCAGTTGGCCACCGCGAAGGCCACTTCAGAGGTACCGCTCGTGTCGACCCAAGTGGAGTACTCGCTGCTGGAGCGGGGGGTGGAACGCGAGGTAACCCCAGCGGCTGCGCATCACGGCGTGGGTTTGCTGCCGTGGGCGCCGCTGGCCCGCGGGGTGCTCACCGGGAAGTACCGCAACAGCACGCCGCCCAGCTCCCGGGCGGCATCGCCACACTATGCCCGGTATGTCGAGCACCACCGCACCGAGCGGGCGAACCGGATCGTGCAAGCCGTCGTCACCGCCGCTGATGGGCTGGGCGTATCCCCACTTGAGGTGGCCCTGGCTTGGGTGCGAGACCGGCCCGGGGTGGTCGCACCGGTCGTCGGGGCACGCGACACAGCCCAGCTGGCCGGCTCGCTGGCCGCCGAGGAGGTCGAGCTGGCCCCGGCGATCCGGGCCGCGCTGGATGACGTCAGTGCGATCGAGCTGGGCTATCCGGAGCGTCCGCTCGGCTGACTCGTCGCATTGCGGCCGTCATATCACGCGCCGCTCGCGCCGTACCCCGCACCGATCCAGACACCTTGGAACGCCCAGCGGCCCGCGGCCGGTACTCGACATCGAACTCGCGCACTCGCCAGCCGGCCGCGGCGGCCCGCAGCAGCAGCTCAAACGGATATCCGAAACCGCGGTCGGTAATGCCCAGCCCGAGCAGCGCCTGCCGGCGTGCGACCCGGATTGGTGCGATGTCGTGCACGGGCAGTCCCTGACGTCGCAGCAGCGCAGCCAGTGCTGTGTTGCCGGCCCTTGCGTGCCACGGCCAGGCGCCGGCGTGCGGTATCCGGCGACCCACTGCGAGATCTGTGCCGTTCATCACCTCCGCGACCAGCTGTGGCAACTCCTGTGGTGGCAGCGATCCGTCAGCGTCCAGCACACCGACCAGCTCGGCGGTCGCGGCAAGCAACCCGGTATGCACCGCAGCGCCGTAGCCACGTCGCGGCTCGAACACCACAGTTGCGCCGCATGCACCCGCGACCCCAGCAGTATGATCGATGCTGCCGTTGTCGACGACAAGGACGCGATAGCCGGGCGGCATCGCGGCCAGGACAGCCGGCAGTGCCTCGGCTTCGTCCAGGCATGGCAGCACGATGTCTACGGTGGTAGTCACGTTCGATGACGTTATCCCTAAGACGGAGCAAACAACGGCCAAACTGATTACAGATCAATCACAGAACGCTGCGCAGCGTCATCGACCGAGGCCGGGGTTACCCGTCCATTAGCGGATTAATGCCAACATCCGGATGCCGGGGGATGACGTGGGGGTGTCACGTCAGGAATGCTTGACTGACGCCCAGCCCCGAACTGCCGCCTACCGCCGAGGAGGTCGGTGTGCCCGGTGCCTTGCGCGTGGCGTTGCCTGCCACGTTGCTCGTCGCCGGGCTTGTCGCCGGATGCGGCACTGTGCGCAGTTCCGCGGACCCGCAGGCCGTCGCCCCCGCCGAACCCGCGGTGGCGCCCCCAGGGCGGACCAACCCCGCCGGAGTCATCGTGCCGTTGGGGTCGCCAGCCACCGAGGTGCTGGTCGATCCCCGCACCAGGACGGTCGCTGTTGCCCTGGTCAACCCGCCGCGGCTGCTGCTGAGGGCACTGGATGACGCCACGTCGGTCCGGCAGGTTCCGCTGCCTGGACCGGCCGCTGATCTCTCGCTCGGCGCCGAGGACGGCACGCTGCTGGTACCGGTGACCGCGCCGGGATGCCTGATCCGGGTCCCGCTTGATGGCAGGCCACCGAGCAGGATCGATCTCGACGGCCCGGCGCGCGGGGCGGCTGCGTTAGGAGATGTCACGGTGGTCGCCTTGGGCGATCGGCTCACCGTGTTCGATGGGAACCGGCCGCGCACAATGATCCGGGAGTTCGTGGACGCTGCCCAATTGGTTCCGGCTGGAGTTCCGGCCGGAACCAAGGTCTGGGTGCTCGATCGGGGGCGCACCGCGGTAAGCGTGGTGGACCTGTCCACCGGCGAGACCAGTCCAGCGCTGCGCGCAGGCAACGGGGCGGCCAACGCGGTGGGCGATCGGTTCAGCCGGGTGCTGGTGACCGACGCCCGGGATGGGGAATTGCTGGCCTTCGCCGGCGACCCACCGATGTTGCGGCAACGATTTCCGCTGCCCGGCGCGCCGTACGGGTTGGCCTACGACAGCCAGCGGGACCTGGCATGGGTGACGCTGACCGCCCTCGATGAGGTGGTAGGACTCGGCGTCGCAGGAGGCGAGCCGGTGATCGTCCACCGGTTCCCTACCGTGCATCAACCCGACGCGGTAGCCGTCGACCCGGTCAGTGGCCGGGTCCTGGTTGTCTCCGCGTCAGGAGAAGGACTGCAGATTATCGATCCCGGACGGGTGGTGCAGTAAATGATCGAAACAGTAGACGGTGATGGCCTCGACTGGGAGTACCAGCCGCTGCGGTTACCGCGGGAGGTTTCCCGGCGGACCGCAGCGACCCAGCTTGCGGTGCAAGCCGAATTCGCGGGCTGGGAACTTTCTCGGGTACGGATGTACTCCGATGGCACGCGGACCGTCTTATTGCGCAGGCAGCGCACCTCGGTTGCTCAGCCCAAGCTGTCGTTGTAAGCGTCTCGCAGCAGCGACATAGGGCCCGCACCGGCTGGTGCGGACCCTACTCGTAAGTCTGGTCGGCCCGGGTGGTCAAGTACCGACCCGGCGAGCAGACCTCAGACGGGGCGGATCTGGTCGGCCTGCGGACCCTTGGGTCCCTGAGTAATCTCGAATTCCACCCGCTGGTTCTCCTCCAGCGTGCGGTAGCCGGTCGCCTGGATCGCCGAGAAGTGGGCGAAGACGTCGGGGCCGCCACCATCCTGAGTGATGAAGCCGTAGCCCTTCTCCGCGTTGAACCACTTGACCGTGCCGGTCGCCATCTTCCATCTCCTTCTCGGGCCCCTGTGCGGCCCGTAATGCGGGTGCCTCGGATCGCGGTGGAACTTCCGCCAGCGCTGTGCACGCACCGCGCTGGCCGGACACAACGAACGCCTGTGGCGCGCTTGCTCCACAGGCGTCCTTGGAACCAAGACTGCTACGGGCGCAGACGTTAGCAGAATCAACAGCTCCGGAGGAACCTGTCGAGGACACGGGTACCAAAGATCAGCCCGTCGACTGGCACTCGTTCGTCGATACCATGGAACAGCGCGGCGAAATCGAGATCGGGCGGCAACCGCAACGGCGCGAACCCGAAGCACCGTATTCCCAGCTGGCTGAACGCCTTGGCGTCAGTGCCGCCGAAGAGCATGTAGGGAACCGTGCGAGCACCGGGATCCTCCTGTAGGATAGCGGCGTCCATAGCGGCAACCAGGTCGCCGTCAAAGGTGGTCTCCACCGGCGGCATACTGAGAACCCACTCGCGGGTGATGTCGGGTCCGAGCACTTCGTCCACTTCGCGCTCGAATGCTGCCTGACGCCCGGGCAGCACCCGGCAGTCCACTACGGCCTCCGCTGTTGAGGGGATGACGTTGGCTTTGTAGCCCGCATCAAGCATCGTCGGGTTGGCCGTATCGCGCAGCGTTGCGCCAACAATCCGCGCAAGCCCACCGAGTTTCGCTACCGCTCCTTCCAGGTTGTCACCGGAGAAGTCCAGCCCCGTCTCCTCGCCGACCGCAGTCAAAAACTCCTGCACCGAGTCGGTCATCACCAACGGGAAACGATGATTGCCCAGGCGGGCCACCGCCTCACACAGTGCAGTCACCGCGTTGTCTTCGTGCACCACTGCCCCGTGCCCGGCCTGTGCCCGGGCTCGCAACCGCATCCACTTGATGCCCTTCTCCGCAGTCTGAATCAGGTACAGCCGTCGTCCCTCCCGCACGGTCAAGGAGAACCCGCCCACCTCACTGATCGCCTCGGTGCAGCCCTCGAACAGGTCTGGACGGTGCTCGACGAGCCAGTGCGAACCCTGCAACCCACCGGCCTCCTCATCGGCCAGAAAGGCGAAGACGAGATCGCGCGGCGGGATGATGCCATCACGCCGGAATCGCCGGGCGACGGCGATGGTCATCGCCAGCATGTCCTTCATGTCGACCGCTCCGCGGCCCCACAGGTAGCCGTCCTGGACCGCTCCGGAGAAGGGATGCACGGACCATTCGGAGGCGTCAGCGGGTACCACGTCGAGGTGACCGTGGACGAGTAGCGCACCACGTTGAGGCTCGGCACCGGGCAGCCGGGCGATCACATTGCCCCGACCCGCTGCCCCGGATTCGAGATAAGTCACCTCGAAACCCACGTCGTCCAGCTTGCCGGCGACGTACTCCGCTGCGGCCCGTTCCCCAACCAGAGTGTCGGGATCGCCGGTGTTGGTAGTGTCGATCCGGATTAGGTCGCTGGCCAGGCCGACGACCTCGTCCTCTGCCATGCTGGTGCTGCCTGCCGCTGCCTGCATCTCGCCTTCCTACCACCGCTAAGCTGCAGGATCTACGATGCCTGCACCGAGTTGGGCCGGTGGACGGCGATCAGCTACCCTCGTGGCGCGCCGCGCGACTGTATTTGGTGTGTGCAAGGTCCAGCGGCGAATGTCCGAGTGGCGGAATGGCAGACGCGCTAGCTTGAGGTGCTAGTCCCCGGCTAGGGGGTGGGGGTTCAAGTCCCCCCTCGGACACACGAGCGTGGCATCCCTGCCACATCTGACGTATCAGTGGTCAAGTGCGCTCTACCACGCAGTGTGCGCAGCTTCTGCCCCTGGTGGTCCCGCGACGCGGGGGTCTCGGCGGTGAGCGCGGCCGTCATCGCCCCGGTTGTTCCTCCAGCGGGCGCCCAAGGCCGTGACTGGGTGGTAGGAGTCCCTGGCGGGGTGCCGCCGTCTTGTCGGCGGTTGCCTCTTCCGATGTTGATCGTGCAGCGCAGCACGGTGTACGTCTACGGGTTGGCTGCGCTGGATGATCGCGGCCGGCTCGCTGATCGCACCATCATGCGGGCCTTGGGCTGGTCGGCGGAGCTTCGCTTGGATATCCGCGAAGCGGTGGGCTTGCTTGTCGTCCACGCGCGCCCCGATGGCGAGTTCCAGGTCACCGGCCAAGGCCATCTCCGGTTACCCGCCCTGATCCGGCACCGATGCG
>DASYMC010000446.1:0-2933 GCA_036009255.1 Pseudonocardiaceae bacterium | reverse complement strand
GTTTGCAATGATTCCAAAGACGTCGAGCAAATAGTCTGGAGAGCCGGTGAGTGTTAATCCGTTCGATGACGATAATGGTAGCTTCTTCGTCCTGGTCAACGACGAGGAGCAACACAGTTTATGGCCTGCGTTCGCCGATGTGCCCGCTGGTTGGCGGGTTGTTTTCGGTGAAGCAGAGCGCGCTGCATGTTTGGACTACATCGAAAAGAACTGGCCGGATATACGGCCGAAGAGTCTGCGTGATCGGCTCGCACTCGACACGTAGATCAGCAGAACAGGGGGAGCTTTTGGGGGAGTTGGATGGAGTTGGATAACCGCGCGATTCCGCTGACACGCGGACAGCTGGATATATGGCTTGCCCAGGAAACGGGCGACTCCAGCACGGAGTGGCAGCTCGGCCTACTGGTGAAGATCGAGGGCGCGCTAGATCGTGATGCCCTGGAGTGGGCGGTCCGGCGCGTGGTGCGAGAAGTTGAACCGGGTAGGGCCACCTTCGATGAGCGCAACGGCCAGGTTATCCAGCGGGTGCTTGATGATCCGCACGTCGAACTGCAGTTTCATGATCTGAGCGGGTCAGACGATGGGCTGGAAGAGGTCCATCGGATCACTTCGTCGATTCAGTGCGCGCCGATGCCGTTGTCGGGACCGCTATTCAAATTTGCCTTACTGCAGACCCGGGCCGACGAGCATTATTTGTTCACGTGCTGCCACCACATCGTGATCGATGGATTCGCTCTGGGGTTGGCCGGTCAGCGGATCGCCTCCGTCTACTCTGCGGCCGTATCAGGTTCACCCGTTCCTTCCGCCCTATTCGGTTCGTTGCAGGACTTGGTCGATCTCGAGTCGGAATACGAAGCCTCTGACGACTACCTCGACGACCAGGCTTATTGGACGCAAAATCTTCCTTCTGAAAGCGAGCCGAGCCATCGGTTGCCGAATGCCTCAAAAGATTCCGAACCGTACCGGCCCTCGGCGCCGTTCACCTTCGACCTCGTTCTCCGGCGCCGAGTTGACGAATTCTCGAGCGCAACGGACCTGCCGCGGTCCTCGGTCCTGACTGCGGCCTGCGCACTGTTGGTGCGTAGTTGGTTCGCCGAGACCTCAGAGGTCGTGCTGGACTTTCCGGTCAGCAGACGGGTGCATCCCGAGTCCAAGACGCTTCCTGGGATGTTTGCAGGCGTTATACCGCTGGTGTTGCAGGTCTCACCGGCGTCCACAGTCGCCGAATTTTGTGCACACGTGGACAAGCGTATTCGGGAAGCCGTGCGGCACCAGCGTTTTCCGGTGCACTCGCTCGAGCGCAAAGCTCGCCCGCGAAGTCTGGGCGAGCCGACCGACAGAGTGGGCGTGAACTTCCTGCCCTCGACAACCGCGTTCTCGTTCGGCGGCGCCAAGGCGACGGCGTCGTATACCAACGCCGGTCCGGTGGGCGCCTTCGGTTTGATATTTTCTGGCGTAGGTGACGACCTGCTTCTAAGCACGGTGGGTGCCGCGCAGCCGTTTTCGGATTTTGACGTCGCCGAGATAGCAGAACGGCTTGGCCGGGTGTTGGCGGCGATGACCGCCGATCCGGTACGTCCATTGTCGTCGATCGATGTGCTCGATGCTGGTGAGCATGCCGGCCTGGATCTAGTCGGCAACCGTGCGGTCTTGACCGAGCCCGATCCGCAGAGACTGTCGATTCCGGTGTTGTTCGAAACGCAAGTGGCCCGCGCCCCCGAGGCGTCGGCGATCCGCTTCGACGGCCGTGGCCTCACATACCGGGAGCTGGATGACGCGTCGAATAGGTTGTCGCAGTTGTTGGCTGAGCGGGGAGCGTGTCCGGGCCAGCGGGTAGCGCTGCTGTTCAACCGATCTGCCGAGGCAATCGTGGCGATGCTTGCGGTGCTCAAGACCGGTGCAGCGTATGTGCCGATCGACCCGGCCCATCCCGACGCGCGGATCGAGTTCATGCTCGACGATGCCGCGCCGATCGCGGCCGTCACGACAGGCGCTCTCGCCGACCGGCTGGCCGGACGCGGTCTTCCGACCGTCGACAGCCACGACTCGCTTATCGGAACTTATCCCGCGACGAGGGTGTCCGCGCCGATCGCCGACGACCTCGCCTACGTCATTTACACCTCGGGTACCACTGGTAGGCCGAAGGGGGTGGCGATCACCCATCACAACGTCACCCACCTGATGGGATCCTTGGACGAGGCGGGGTTGCCCCCCGGGCCGGGGCAAGTGTGGTCGCAGTGGCATTCCTACAGCTTCGATATCTCCGGGTGGGAGATCTACGCGGCTCTGCTGCGCGGCGGGCAACTGGTGGTGGTGCCCGAGTCGGTGGCGCGTTCACCAGAAGACATGCGCGAATTGCTGATAAGCGAAAACGTCAGCGTGCTGAGCCAGACCCCTTCGGCGGCCGGAATGCTCTCGCCTGAGGGATTGGAGTCGGTGACATTGCTCGTTGGCGGCGAGGCCTGTTCGCCCGATGTCGTGGAGCGCTGGGCTTCCGGACGGGTGATGATCAATGAATACGGGCCTACCGAAACCACGATGTGGGTGACGACTAGTGCACCGCTGAACGCCGGCTCGAGCGTGGTACCGATCGGCGCGCCGTTGCCCGGCTCGGCATTGTTCGTGCTCGACGGCTGGCTGCGGCCGGTTCCTGCAGGCGTGGTCGGCGACTTGTATGTGGCCGGCCACAGCGTGGGCGTCGGATATATGGGTCGGGCCGGGTTGACGGGGGCAAGGTTTGTAGCCTGCCCGTTCGGACAGCCGGGGACTCGAATGTATCGCACGGGAGATTTAGTGCGATGGAGTGCCGATGGACAAATGGAATACCTCGGCCGTGCAGACGAGCAGGTCAAGATCCGCGGGCACCGGATCGAACTGGGCGAGATTCAGGCAGCGCTAGCCGGGCTGGATGGAGTGGAGCAGGCGGCGGTAAT
>DASYMC010000445.1:0-33916 GCA_036009255.1 Pseudonocardiaceae bacterium | reverse complement strand
CGGGTACGGCACCGTAGGAGTTGTCGGCCGCACAGCCTGGGCGCAGGGCCGGGACGCCCAGCCAGCAGGACCGCATTGCCCGTGGCGTGCAGGCGGGGGGCCGCACGAGGCGGGTATCCGGGGGAGGAAGGGCCCGGGTCGCCATTCGGGGGGCGATCCGGGCCCTTAGCCATCACTGGTGATCCTGCCCCCAACGTTGGGCGAGCAGGCACAGCCGCGCAGCGAGCTCCTCGGCAGTGGCTTCGGGATCGTCGCTGCGACCAGCCGCCAGCCCGAGCAGATAGGCGGTGAGCGGAGCGGCCGGCCGAGCGACCTCATGCGCGACGTCCCGCGACATGTCCAGCACCCGGGACTGCATGGCCTCAGGCGAAACCACGGCGGCGATTTCCAGTTCCCGACACACGAGATCGACCCACTCCTTGAGCGTGTTCATACCGATCATCCTCGCGTCCACACCGCCGTCAGGCCAGGCTGTAAGAGTGCAGGGGACGAGCCAGACGATCTATCCGCAGCGGGCGCGCATGACCGCAGGCCAGCAACACGCCTGGGAACGCAGCTGGGAGAAGTGGGGCACCGACCTCGCAGACCTGCCGGAGGGCCCGCTGGGCACCGCCGAGTGGTTCGGAGGAACAGCACCGATCGTGCTCGAAATCGGCTCGGGAATGGGCGAGTCGACCGCGTCGATGGCCCTGGATGCACCCGAGCTCAACCATCTCGCCGTGGAGGTCTACCAGCCCGGCCTGGCCCAGTTGCTCTTGCGCATCGAACAGGCCGGGATCACCAATCTACGGCTGCTGCGCGGTGACGCCTATCAGCTGCTGCACGGACACCTCACTCGGGAGAGCCTGCACGCTGTCCGGATCTACTTTCCCGACCCGTGGCCCAAACGTCGGCACCACAAGCGGCGGCTGGTCACCTCGGAGTTCGTCACCCTGGTGGCATCCCGGCTGGCGCCGGGCGCGACGCTGCATCTGGCCACCGACTGGGAGCCGTACGCGGAGGAGATGCTCGCGGCCTGCACCGACGAGCGGTCGCTGCGAAACACCGCGGCCGGTGAGCGCTTCGCGGCGCGGCCGGCCTGGCGGCCGGTGACCAAATTCGAGCGGCGCGCCCGGGATGAGGGCCGCATTGTGCGGGATCTGCTATTCACCAAGGTCTGACCCGCCGTCCGGGCGTATCAGGTGTTGGTGTCCCGGGTGTCGGCTGGCGCTGCCCGTCGATGGGGTCCGCCGATAAGGCAGGATCGGTGATTATGAACCCGGCGCCCGCCCCGACCGTCCCGGTAACCCTGCTCGTGTGGGATGCGCCCAACATCGATATGAGCCTCGGCTCGATCCTCGGTGGCCGCCCCAGCTCCGCGTCCCGGCCGAGGTTCGACGCGCTGGGTCGCTGGCTGATTTCGCGGGCAGGCTCCGACACCGAGCCTGAGGCGACCGTGTTCACCAACGTCGCATCGGGCAGCACGGACTTCGTGCGGCCCTGGGTAGAGGCACTGCGCAACACTGGGTTCGCGGTGTTCGCCAAACCCAAGATTGACGAGTCGGACATCGACGAGGACATGCTCACCCATATCCGCTCCCGTCACGAGCAGGGTGTGCTGAGTCAGCTGCTGGTGGCCTCCGGGGACAGCCGGGCGTTCCGGGAGCCGTTGGAGGAGCTGGTCGCCCAGGGTGTCCGCGTCACCGTGCTCGGATTCCGGGAGCACGCATCGTTCGCGGTCAACTCCGGGGTGCTGGGTTTTGAGGACCTGGAGGATATCCCGGAGCTGTTCCTGCAGCCGCTACCCCGGATCACGCTAGAAACACTGCCACCCGAAGGTGCCTGGCTTCCCCCGCTGCGGCCACTGGCGTCATTGCTGCGGCACACCATCGCGGAGCCGGTCCCATGATGCGGTTGACCGCACCAGTGGTGCTGCCCTGCGACGAGCAGTGCACAGTGTTGCGCGATGCCGTGGTTGACGTCGACGACGCCGGCCGGATCTCCCACGTGGGATCGTCGGGCACAGCCCCGGCCGCGGCCGGGCCGGTGCTGGCGCTGACCGGCATCCTGATGCCCGGGCTGGTCAACGTGCACGCGCACACTGCGATGACCGGGCTGCGTGGTATGGGCGGGGACCTGCCGCTGATGCGCTGGCTGACCGAGGTGATCTGGCCCGCTGAGCTGCGGGTGGACGCCGATGACGTGCGGGCCGGCATGCTGGTGGGCGCGCTGGAGATGCTTGGCGCCGGGATCACCACCAGCGTCGAGATGTACTTCTACCCCGAGGCCGTAGTGGACGCGGTCCTGGCCGCGGGCAGTCGGGCGGTGGTGACACCGGGCATCATCGCGGCTCCGGGCTGGGATCGGTTGGGCACCTGGCAGCAGATGCTCGGTGGTGTCAGCCGCTGGATCGACACCGATGGGCTCCGTTTCGGGCCCGCAGACCGGATCGAGGTGGGTTACGGCCCGCACGCCGCGTACACGCTGCCCCCTGATGCGCTAGTCGAGGCCGGTGCGGCCGCTCAAGAGCGTGGTGCGCTGCTGCACATCCACGTCGCCGAGACCGCCGGTGAGGACACCGCGATCCGCGAAGCGCACGGCTCGGTGCCGTTGCTGCTGGAGAAGCTCGGGGTGCTGGGCCGAGACGATCCACCCGAGCGCACGCGGGTGCTGGCCGCCCACGCCGTGCACCTATCCGACACCGACATCGCAGTGCTGTCCCGGCATCGCGTCGGGGTCGCGCATTGCCCCGGGTCCAACAGCAAGCTCGCCTCAGGCATAGCCCGCCTGACAGACCTGCGCGCAGCCGGAATCGCCGTCGGTCTGGGCACCGATGGACCCGCCTCTCATGATGACCTCGATCTGTGGAACGACACCAGGCTGGCCGCCCTGCTCGCCAGGCTCGCCTCGGGCGATGCTGCCGCGGTCACCGCCGCCCAGGCACTGCTGCTGGCCACTCGCGGAGGAGCCGCCGCGCTAGGACGCGATGATCTCGGCACGCTGTGCCCGGGAGCCTGGGCGGACCTGGTGCACCTGGGCGCTGACGACTCGGCGTTCGCGGCGGGATTGGACGTCCCGGACGGTCAATTGCTGGCCAACCTGGTTTGGGCTGCCGGGGCCCGGGCAGTGCGGGACGTGTGGGTCGCCGGGGAGCGAGTGGTGCAGGCAGGATTGTCCACCCGGGTCGACGCCGCGGAAGCTCACGCGGGGCTGCGCTCGCGAGTGTCCAGGGTCACTACCCGCTGAGCGGCGTGGCGCGCTACCTTCTGGCCTAAATGGAGTAATATGCTCTGACTTTTGGCAGGATGTGGCCAGCCAGTGATGCCACTGGTCACACCTGTTGAACACCTGTCGGGGGAGAAGTGGAGATGCGGTGGGTCGTCATGCGGCCGCCCAGGACCCGATGCACGTGCTCTATATCGGCAGTTCCGCCGATCTCGGGGCACTGCGCCGGATGATGGAGGCACACGGCGCGGTGACGCGCGCTCGGCTCACGCCCGAGGTCAGCGTCGTGGTTGTCGACCGCTCGGTTCCCGCAAACCATCCCACCATTCTCGCCGCGGGATCCCTCGGTATTCCGGTCATGGAACCGGCTGAGGCGATCGCCCAGTACGCCAGCTGGCGGAACCGCACCGAGCCGACCCAACCCGAACCCAGTGCGCGGCGGCCCTGGCTGTTCCGCGATCCGCGCGGTCAGGCCCACAGCTAGCCCCGCAACCGCATGGACATGACGAGATAGCGGTAGGAACCGTCCCTGGCGTCATCCGGATGATCCGCATCGAATCCCGTGACCGGGGTGATGACGGTGGGCTTACTCGGCTCGGTGAACGAAAGCCGCGCCCGCGGGGTGGTCACCGCGCCCAGGCCGTCCAGCAGGTAACCGGCGTTGAACCCGATGGTCAGCGCTTCGCCGGTGATACCGACCTCGAGCTCCTCCTCGGCGCTGGACTCGTCCTCAGCCTCCGCAGACAACGCTGCCACGCCGTCCGAAAAGGCCAATCGGACCGGCGCGAACCGTTGCGCCACCAGGGACACCCGCTTGAGGGCGGCGACGAGTTCGGCAACCTCGACCTCGACGGTGGTGGTCACCTCGGAGGGCCACAACGAGGCGAACTTGACGAATTCGCCGTCCAGCAGCCGGGTCAGCGTCTGCCGACCTCCCGCCGAAAAACCTAGGAAGCCCGCCTCAGCGGCGGTACCCATGGACAGCACCACTTCGCTGGCCGAGCCGAGTGACTTGGCGACATCTGCGAGCGTCTTCGCGGGAACGATGAGCGAGGTGGAGGGCACCGAGCCGGTGGGTGTCCACGGAAGATACCGCTCGGCGAGACGGTACCGGTCGGTGGCGGCCAAGGAGAGGTGGTCAGCAGCGATCTCCAGGCGCACGCCGGTGAGCATGGGCAGTGTCTCGTCGCGGCTGGCCGCTGCGGTGACCTGCGCTACGGCAGTGGCGAAAACGTCACCCCGGACCTTGCCCGAGGTGGCGGGCAGCTCCGGCACCACCGGGTAGTCCTCGATATGCAGCAGCGGCAGGTTGAATCGCGCCGAACCGCATCGCACCGACAGCCGGTTGCCCTCCACGACCACCCGGACGTCCTTGGGTGGCAAGGCGCGGGCGATCTCGGCGAGCAGCCGACCGGATACCAGGACCCGTCCCGCAGCCTTGTCGGTGACGGGCACCTCGATCCGGTTGAGCACCTCGAAATCGAAGCCCGAGACGATCATCGCGCCATCGGTCACCTCGAGTACCACGCCCGCGGTCACCGGAACGACCGGACGGGCCGGTAGACCCTTCGCTGTCCAGGCGATGGCCTCGGCGAACGCATCCCGCTCTAGCTCGAACTCCACGTTGACCCACCATCCCTGCGAGGACTTCTGTTACGCGGGTGGGTCAGCGTACCGGTGCGGTGGCAATGGTGGCTCGGTGGTTGTCAGCAGGTGGGGGCATCACGCACACTGGGCCTGTCGGTGAACTAGCCGTAGGACCCGGTTCCACATGATGTCAGCCGGACCTCACGGTCGCAGGGCGTCTGCATGGTGCCCGGTGCGCCGATTGCGGTGGCGGCCACTCCCCCCTGGCCGCTAGCGCATGGGGACGCCGACCGGGTTCCACCCCGCCCCCCTGATACCCGGTCGGCGGTCCCTCCCCCATGTTGCCCATATGGGCTGGTTAACAGGCTGCTGCCACGAACGATACGACTCAACGGCAGCCGGACGAAACCGCGTGTCAGGCAACCCTGACGCTACTGGTCGGCCAGGCCGTGCTCGATCGCGTAGCGGGCCAGTTCGACCCGGTTGTGCAGCTGCAACTTGCGCAACGTGGACTGCACGTGATTCTCCACGGTGCGGTGGCTGATCACCAGCGCGTCAGCGATCTGCCGGGCGGTGCGTCCGGTGGCCACCTGGCGCAACACCGCGGTTTCCCGGTCGGTGAGCACTGGCGCATCGGTCCGCGGTTCCAGCGCCATCCGCCGGTACTCGCCGAGGACCAGGCCCGCCAGGCCCGGGGTGAACACCGCGTCTCCCGTCGCGGTCCGGCACACGGCATCGGCCAGTTCCTCCACCGACGCTGATTTCGTAAGGTAACCCGACGCGCCGGCCCCCACCGCCGCCAGCACGTCGGCGTGCTCGCCGGAGGCGGACAACACCAGCACCCGGACCTCGGGCCAGCCTTCGATGATCCGCCGGGTGGCGTCCACCCCCGACGCGCAACCGAGGTGCAGGTCCATCAGCACCACGTGGGGACGGGCTGCCGGAACGATGCGTAGTGCGGCTGGGCCGTCAGCTGCGGTCGCGACCACCTCGAAGCCCCGCTCGCTGAGGTCCCGGGCCACCCCGTCCCGCCAGATCGGGTGGTCGTCGACCACCATGACGCGGATCATCCCCGGGCGCTCACTCACCGGTCACCGCAGCGCACTGCCATCGAAGGGCGCTGTCATCGAAGGGCGCTGGACCGGAGGCGGGCCAGCCGCACCTCCCATTCGGTTCCCTGACCGGGGCCGGTGTCCAGGGTCAGGGTGCCTCCCAGATCGGCCACCCGGCCACGGATCGAGCGTGACACTCCCATCCGTCCGCTGTTCTCGGCGTCGATGAGCTGCCCGTGCTCGACTCCCAGGCCGTTGTCTCGAACGGTGAGTACTATTCCCTCGCCGAGATCCTCGATCAGAATCCACGACCTGGCCTCCGGGCCACCATGCCGGGCGGTGTTGGCCAGCGCTTCCCGAGCAACAGCGACCAGTTCCTCGACATCGCTGGCGGGCAACAGCACCGCGGTTGCAGGCACCGAGATCTCGACCCGGGAACTGGCCAGTTGCTGGATCGCGCCGACCAGGTCCCGCTCACCGGTGAGGGCTGGCGGGCTGGCCAAGAACAGCGACCGCAGTGCGATCTCCTGCTCCCCAGCCAGCCGGGCCAGCACGCCGCCTTCACCGTCGAGCTGGCCTCCTCGGGCCCGCACCCGAGCCAGCACCTGGACCACACCGTCGTGGACGGATCGGGCCAACCGCTCCCGTTCAGCGGTCGCGGCCTCGGCGCGGGCCGCCCGGCGGAGCTGCTCGGTGGCGCGGCGGGCTGCCGTCGCAGCCATTCCCAGCACGAAGCCGGTCCCGATCAGCAGGATCGCGTCGCAGGCGAGGTCAGTGGTGAAGACACCACGCAGCCAGATCTCTATCGCGGAGACGGCGACCCCGAACGCCGCCCCCACTACGCGGCCGGCGTGCACAGCGGCGGCGACCACCGGCCCGCACGCCCAGACCGTCGGAAGAAGCGGGGCGTGCAGGCTGACCTCGGTGAGCTGCTCAGGAGACAGCACCAACGCGGAGGAACCCATCAACATCAGGACCACCAGCAGGTCCACCACGATGACGTGGATCCGGCGAGTGACGTCGTAGCTGTAGGCCAGGCAGGTCAGCACGGTCCACGCGGCGATCGCGGCGAGCGCCGCCCATCCCAGACCGGGCCGGGCGAAACCGCCGTGATGCACGATGATCGCCGCTATCGCGAAGATGGCAGTGATGATCCGCAAGACCACCACACCTCGCCACAGTGGGGTCACGATGTCGGTGGCAGCCGGCATAGCCGCGGATCTTGCCAGGTCCCCGGTAGCGGGCGTGCACGGCGGTACCTGGGGAGGGTCTGGCTAGCGCTCGCCGTTACCGCTTAAGGTGCTGTCGTTCCTGATTGGCGACCGGGCTTCGTTCCTTTCGCCTCAGCCCCACCTGTCCCACAAGGACGGGTGTGGATCCGTTGCAGATGTGCCGCGCGCTGCAACAGTCCTTCCCCAGACCTCACCGACAGTGACATCGCGTCTTGATCGCGGATCGTTCTCTGTATAGGGCAATGCGGTCATCGTCTGGCGGCGCTTCGACGGCACTCGCTACATCGCGCAGAGCGCGGTCGCCGTATGATCGCTGTCGCGTCCTTCGGGGGCACAATCGCGAGAATCGCCGGGTGACAGCGGAGATGACACCGAACTCTTACCGGGAACGACCGGCCCCAGCCAGGCTGGCGGGAGTGGTGGCCTGTTTGTGGAGCCACGATGTCTACGCCGCCCGGGAGCAGCGAGTGTTGCCCGACGGGTGTCTGGATCTCATCTGGATGGACGGCGCGGTGCACATCGCCGGTCCGGATACTCGCGCTTTCCTCTCCACGCTGAACAAAGGACAGACACTCACCGGGCTGCGGTTTCGGCCCGGTACGGCTCCTGGTGTGCTCGGGGTACCCGCCTATCCGCTGCTGGATCAGCGGGTTCGACTCGATGATCTCTGGCCGGGCGAGACGCTGACCAGCCGTATCGAGAGTGCGAACGACCCGGCCACGGTGCTGGCGGCTGCGGTCGCCTCCCGGGCCACCGAGCCGGACCGCGCTCTGAGCGCGGTGCTGGCCCGGCTGCGGGAGGGATCCAGTGTGCGAACAACGGCCGACGCGCTGGGCTGGACCGAGCGCGCCTTGCACCGGCGGTGCCGCGACGCCTTCGGCTATGGGCCCTCGGTGCTGCGCCGTATCCTCCGGTTCCGGACAGCTCTGCGGTTGGCCGTGCGGGGAGTGCCTTTCGCAGTCACCGCCGCCCGCACGGGTTACGCTGACCAGGCGCACCTGGCCCGTGAGGTGCGGGCTCTGGCTGGGGTGCCGCTAGGTCAGCTGCTCACGGCCAACGGGGCGAACAGATCAACGCCCACGCCGTCCGGGTCGTGCATCATCGCGTAGCGCTGACCCCAGAAGGCGTCCCAGGGCGGATGTTCACCGTGGTAGCCGGCCTCGGTCAGCTCAGCGTAGGCGGCGTCCACCGCAGCCGGATCAGGCAACCGGAAAGCCAGGCCGGCGCGGCTGTTCCCCTCACCCGCCTTCCAACCCGGAGCGAAGGAGCGGATGGTGTCCTCGGTATCCCAAGCCAGCCGCAGACCGCCCGGCAAGACGAAGTCCACATGGGGGGCGGTGTCCGCGTCCACCGGGATGTCCAGGCCCAGCAGCCGGTAGAACGCCAGAGAGGCGGCCATGTCGGCCACCACGAGTCCGATCATATCCAGTTGCGCGTCAATGGTCATGACCCGCGACCCTACGGCCGCATAGCAGGCACGGTCTTGAACGGATCGGACACGACACGGCGCGCGTACCGGCCCGACACGCGCGCCGAGGAGCGCGACACGCCCGGCAAGGAGCGCGACACGCGAAAAGTGGGTTAGTAGACGCTGTGGGGTTAGAAGACGCTGTGGCCGTACATCTCGCCTAGGGGGTCGGCAATGAGCTCGACGCGGGCCCCGTCGGGGTCCCGGAAGTAGATGGATGTACCGCTCTCCAGCTGGTAGTCCACGCCGTGGGCGTCCATCTTGGTCCGGATCTGCTGCCAGCGCGGAGGTTCCATCGAGATGGCCAGGTGGTGCAGGCCACCGAGCACCTCGGCGTAGGGACCGACGTCCACGCCGGGTAGGTCGAAGAACGCGATGGTGTTGCCGTTGCCGACATCGAAGAAGAAGTGCGTGGAGCCGGGCAGGTCCCGGTTCTCGAACATGTCGATCAGCGGGAAGCCCAGCAGGCCCTGGTAGAACTCCACGGTCCGGCGCACGTCGGAGGAGATCAGCGCGGTGTGGTGGATGCCCCGTGCGCTGCTGGCTGGGCGGTCCTGCCTAGCAGGCATCAACTCGTCACGGATCTGGTCGCGCTGCTGGGCCAATTCGGCGCGTTCGGTCTCAGTCACTGTCACGGGTTCAAGCATCCCGCGACTGTGCCGCAGCGGCCAGCCCGAAGCGGGCGAACTCGGCCACCATCGCGGGCAATGACCAGTGCGCGTTGAGCCCGCTCGGGTTGGGTAATGCCCACACTAGAGTGGTGCCCAGGGTGTCGGGCTGCGGCCCGACGGTGGCTCGCGGCGCGGCGAACGCCACCCGGTACGCGGTGATCCCGACCACGCCCAAGGCAGCTGGACGGTGTGAACGCACCAGATTCCGGAGTCGCTCACCGCCGGCCACCAGCTCGGCCACACTGAGCTCATCGGCGCGAGCAGTGGCCCGGGGCACGATGTTGGTGATCCCCAACCCGAATGAGGGCAGCAGGTGCTGCTCATCAGGCCGCAGCCGGCGCGGGGTGAAGCCGGCGCCATGCAGCACCGGCCAGAAGCGGTTGCCCGGCCGGGCGAAATGGTGACCCGTGGCGGCGGAGACCAGACCCGGGTTGATCCCGCAGAACAGCACCCGAAGCGGCGGGTCTTGCGGCCCGGGCAGCACGTCGGGGATCGTGCGCTCCCGGGCCGCGGCGAGCTCGGCGGGCTTCACCGTGCTGAGCTTAGGGCTTCGCTGAGCTGGCGCCTTTCTGCCAGCGCCAGCCCGGCCACGATCAGCGCACCGACCAGCCACCACTGGTTGAGGAAGGTCTGCTTGTTCAGCAGACCGAAGGTGCTGAGCACCACGGCGCAGCCCACCAAGAACCCGCCACCGGTGCGCGGGCAGCACCGCCAGGCCAACACGTACCCCGCCAGCAGCGCCCCGACCAGCGCCGGCAGCCGGGCCGGCGCCGGGACGAGTAGCCACAGCGAGAGCGAATCCGTTCGCGGCGGCGCGTTGAAAAACAACGTGACGGTGCAGCGCAGGAACCGAGTGGGATTGGCGAGCAGCCAAGGCAGCGTCAGTACCGCGGCAGTACCAGCCGTCACGGCCAGCTCGCGACGTCGGAACCGGCACAGCAGCAGCAACGGCACCAGTAACAGCACGTGCTGCTTGCTTGCCAATGCCACGCCAAAGACCACCGCAGCCCAGCCGGTGCGGCCGCGTTTGATCAAACCGTGATCGACCAGCACCGCAGTGCCCACCAGCGCCGGTAACATCACCGTCTCGGTCCAGGACTGCTGCACCATGTACCCGGACCCGGGTAAGATCACCGCGAGCAGCGCCAGGGCCAGCGCGGTCCCACCGCGGGCCCGCAGGTGCCAGCACAGAAAGGCCCCCGTGGCCACCAGGAGTACCAGTTCGGCCCACCGGGCGTCGCCGCCCAGCCAGACTCCGGGCGCGGTCAGCAGCATGGTCGCCGGCAGGTAGGTGAAGCAGTCCCGGACCTGCCCAGGAGGCGAGCCGGGGAAGGTCAGCTCGTAGGGGTTGCGCCCGCCGGCCAGGCCGTGCCCGGCACCCTGCAGCAACTCCCACACGTCGATTACCGGAGTGCTACCGACTATCACCAGCGCGAAGCCGCCCGCGGCGGCGGCCAACCCGGCGCCGGCGACCCACCCGGCTAATTCCGGCCTTACCAGTGGCAACAGCACGGGCACCGCGCTGGCCGCAGCCAGCACCAGCACTGCGATCAGCAGCCGGTCGTCGGAGATGACGTACTCCACCGGGGGCGCCACCGCGAGCGCGGCCGCTCCGAGCAGCCCACCGAGCACCACCGCCCAGGTAGGTGGCCGGCATAGGGCCCCGCCGAGCATGAGGCCACCCAGCAGCAATCCGGCGACAACCACGAGCGGCACCAGGACGCCCGCGCCGTAAGCCCGGTTTATCGCGGTTTCACCAGCCAGGGCGACCGAGGAGCCCAGCAACACCGCCGAGCCCAGCGATGTCCAGCGCGGCGCTGCCGATTCGAACGCGGGTGAGGCGGCGCGGCGCTCACCGATCATCCGCAGAGTGTGGCTTAGGTGGCGGGTTGACTATCGGGAGGATCGGTGTCGACGGGGACATCGGCCAGCGGCACCGCTGAACCCGCGGCCTCGGAGTCGTCCGGCTCGGCGTTTCCGCTGGTCAGTGCGCGTACCCCCGAGTTGAGCGCGGCGAGCAGCGGCACCGATAGCAGCGCGCCGGCGATGCCGGCGAGCACCGAACCGACCGCGACGGCCAGCACCACCGCCACGCCGTTGAGCGCCACGGCGCGGCCCATCAGCAGCGGCTGCAGCACGTTGCCCTCCAACTGCTGCACGCCGATCACGACTCCGAGCACGATCAGCGCCGCCACCCCGCCCTTGGCCACCAACACCACCAGCACCGCGATCATGCCGGAGACCACCGCGCCGATCACCGGGATGAACGCCGCCAGGAAGGTCAACGCGGCAAGCGGCACCACCAGCGGGGCACCCACCACCAGCAATCCGATCCCGATGCCCACCGCGTCCACCACGGCCACCAGCACGGTGGCCCGGATGAACCCGCCCAGCGAGGCGAAGGAACGCTGCCCGGCGATATCGACCCGGGCGCGAACCGGGCGCGGCACCGCGCCGAGCAGGAAGCACCACATCGATCTGCCGCCGTAAAGGAAATAGATCAACGTGAACAGTGCCAGCGCGGCGCCGGTGAGGTACTGCCCCAGCGTGACCGCGGTGGACAGGGCGCCCGAGGTGATCGCGTAGCGGTTGTTCGACAACGACCGGCTCAACGAGTTGAGCACGTTCTGCAAATTCACCGGGGGGAGCCCGAAAGGCGGGTGCAGCAACCACAACCGGATCTGCTCAACGCTGCTGACGACCTGGGCCTGCAGGTCGGGCAACCCGGTCACGAAGGCCCGAACGACCAGCGTCAGAAGTCCGCCTATCATCGCCAACCCGGCTACCAGGACCACCAGTGTGGCCAGCCCCCTGGGTACGCGATGGCCGGTCAGCCAGTCCACCACCGGCTCCAGCAGCGCGGTGAACAGCAGCGCCACCGCCACCGGGATCACCACCTGCCGCAGGGCGATCACCACGTAACCCAGTACAACAACCATCCCGGCCACCGCCAGCACTCGCCACGACAGCGCTGCCGCCACCCGCAGCGGGTATGGCACGGCGGCCGCTGCGTCACGGGTTCCGGAGCTGTGGTGCACCCGGCCACGCTATCCGCTGCGGGTGGGCGTAACCGCTCGCGTGGCATAGGCGCGCCGATTCGCGGAATCCTGCCAGTGGCCAGAGAGCGCTGCTTCGCTAGTCGATAAGCTCCCCGGAGTCCGCCTTGGTGATCAGCGAGGGAGGTGGGATGAACCGGTCACCATAGCGGTCGGCGAGTTCTTTGGCCCGGGCCACGAAGCCGGTGAGGCCGCCGGCGTAGCCGCTGATGAACTGCACTACTCCACCGGTCCACGGGGGGAAACCGATACCCATGATCGAGCCGATGTTGGCGTCGGGTATCGAGGTGATCACGCCCTCGTCGAGGCAGCGCACGGTCTCCAGCGCCTCGACGAAAAGCATCCGCTCCTTCATATCCTCGAACGGGATCGCGTCCGGGCGGGACGGGCCGAAGTGCTCGGCCAAGCCGGACCACAGCCGAATGCGCCGACCCTCCACGTACTCGTAGAACCCTGCACCACCCGAACGTCCGGGACGGGCGTGCTCCAGCACCATCGCATCGACGATCGCGTCGGCTGGGTGCGGCCTCCACTCGCCGCCCGCCGCCTCCACGCCGCGGCGGGTCTCCTCACGGATCTTGCGCATCAAGGTCAGCGTCAGCTCATCCACCAGCTGGAGCACCGGGGCCGGGTATCCGGCCTGCAAGGTGGCCTGCTCGACCGACGCCGGCGCCGCGCCCTCGGCGAGCATGGCGACACCCTCGTTGATGAAGGTGCCGATGACCCGGCTGGTGAAAAAGCCACGGCTGTCAGCGACGACGATCGGGGTCTTGCGGATCTGCTGCACGAGGTCGATAGCGGCGGCCAGGGCGGCGTCCGAGGTCTGCTTGCCGCGGATGATCTCCACCAGCGGCATCTTGTCCACCGGGGAGAAGAAGTGCAGGCCGAGGAAATCTTCCGGGCGCGCCATTGCCGAGGCGAGGTCGGTGATCGGCAGTGTTGAGGTGTTCGAGCACAGCAGCGCATCGGGGTCGACGACGTCGAGGACCTCGGCGAAGACCTTTTTCTTGAGTATGGGGTCCTCGAACACCGCTTCGATCACGAGGTCGCAACCCTTGAGGTCGGCCGCGTCGGCGGCCGGGGTGATCCGGGCCAGCAGCTCGTCGCGTTGCTCGGTGGTGGATCGGCCCCGGGACACGGCCTTGTCCAGCAGCCTCTCCGAGTAACCTTTGCCCTTCTCGGCACGGGCCAGGTCGACGTCCTTGAGGACGACCTCCATGCCTGCGCGGGCGCAGGAGTAGGCGATGCCGGCGCCCATCATCCCAGCGCCGAGTACCCCGGCCTTGCGGAAGGTGCGCTTCGGGTAACCATCCGGGCGGCTGCCGCCCTTGTTGATGTGTTGCAGGTCGAAGAAGAACGCTTTGATCATGTTCTTGGCGACCTGGCCGGTGGCGAGGTCCATGAAGTAGCGGCCTTCGATGGCCAGCGCGGTGTCCACGTCCACCTGCGAGCTCTCCACCGCTGCACACAGGATGTGGTGCGGGGCCGGCATCGGAGCGCCCTTGAGCTGCTTGCGCAAGGTGGCCGGAAATGCCGGGAGCAGCTGCGCCAGTGCGCGGGTGGACGGCGTGCCGCCGGGGATCTTGTAGCCCCGGACTTCCCAGGGCTGCTGCGCCTTCGGGTGCGCCGCGATCCACTCGCGAGCCTTATCCAGCATCTCCTCCGGTGTCGCCACGACCTCATCGACGATGCCGATCTCCTTGGCCTGCGCTGGGCGGAGCTGCTGGCCCCTTGTCAGCAGCTCCGTCAGCGCGACCATCAGGCCGAGCATCCGCACGGTGCGGACCACCCCGCCGAGACCCGGCAGGATCCCGAGGGTCACCTCCGGAAAGCCGATCTTGCTAGCCGGCGTGTCAAGGGCGATCCGATGGTGGCAGGCCAGCGCGAGCTCCAGGCCACCGCCGAGCGCAGCACCGTTGATGGCGGCGACGACTGGCTTTCCCAGCTTCTCCAACCGCCGTAGCTGACCTTTGACCAGCCCGATGTAGGCAGCGAACTCGCGGGCGTTCTCCGGCGTGACATTCCGCAACGTGTTCAGGTCAGCGCCGGCGAAGAAGGTCTTCTTCGCCGAAGTCAGGATGACCCCGGCAATCGAGTCCCGCTCCGCCTCCAGACGGTCCAGAGTCTCACCCATCGACGCGACATAGCGGTCGTTGATGGTGTTGGCGGAGCGCCCCGGGTCGTCCAGGGTCAGCGTCACGACACCATCGGCGTCAGCGTCCCAGCGAATGCTGCTACTCATATGCCCTCTCCCCAGCTCTCACAGCCGCTCGATGATGGTGGCGATGCCCATGCCGCCGCCTACGCACAGTGTGGCCAGGCCGTAGCGCAGGTCGCGGCGTTCCAGCTCGTCGATCAGGGTCCCCAGGATCATCGCGCCGGTTGCACCCAGGGGGTGGCCCAGTGCGATGGCGCCGCCGTTGACGTTGAGCTTCTCGTGCGGCACGTCCATCTCACGCATGAAGCGCAGCACTACCGCGGCGAAGGCCTCGTTGACCTCGATGAGATCGATCTGGTCGATGGTCATGCCGGCCTTGGCCAGCGCCTTGCGGGTGGCCGGAGCCGGGCCGGTCAGCATGATCGTCGGCTCCTCGCCGGTGACCGCGCCGGCCACGATCCGGGCCCGTGGGGTCAGGCCGAGGTCCCGCCCGACTTGCTCGGAGCCGACCATCACCAGCGCCGCGCCGTCGACGATTCCCGACGAGTTGCCGGCGTGGTGCACGTGCTCGATGCGCTCCACCCAGTGGTAGCGCTGCAGCGCGACGGCGTCGAAGCCGGCCTGCTCGCCGAGGTCGGCGAAGGACGGGTTGAGCGTCCCGAGACCCGCCAGGGTGGTGTCCGGGCGCAGGTGCTCGTCACGGTCCAGCACGACAAAGCCGGTCAGGTCGCGCACCGGGACCACCGAGCGCTGGAAATACCCGTTGCTCCAGGCCTTGGCGGCGCGGTGCTGCGATTCCACGGCGTAGGAGTCGACGTCGGCGCGGGTGAAGCCCTCGATGGTGGCGATCAGGTCGGCGCTGATGCCCTGCGGGACGAACCGTGCGGCGTAGGCCGTCTCCGGGTCCATCGCCAAGGCGCCGCCGTCGGAGCCCATCGGCACCCGGGACATCGACTCGACGCCGCCGGTGAGCACCAGGTCCTCCCAGCCCGATCGGACCTTCATCGCGCCGAGATTCACCGCCTCCAGACCCGATGCGCAGAATCGGTTGATTTGCAGCCCGGCGACGGTGTGCGGCAACCCGGCCGCCAGCGCCGCGGCTCGCGCGATGTCCGCACCCTGATCGCCCACCGGGGCGACCACCCCGAGCACGATGTCGTCGATCCGCGCCGGATCCAGGTTCGGGTGTCGGCGTTGCAGCTCGTCGATCAGACCGGTGATCAGCGAGATCGGCTTGACGCCGTGCAGCGCGCCGGTCGGCTTGCCCTTGCCCCGCGGAGTGCGCAAGGCTTCATAGAGGAATGCCTCGCGGTCAGGCGCCGTGTGATCAAATGCAGTCATGACGCGCTTCCTGTCTGGGTTGTGGAATGCACTGCGGACTCGCGGATCTCACGGTTGACGGCGAGCTGGAAGTTCGTCACCACACCCTCCACGGTGATCGGCTTGAGCTGCTGCAACAGGGCGATCAGCGCCTCGCGCAGCTCCGGCGGGTGGCCACGCTGCCGGTACTCGCGCAGCACGGTGTTGTGGAACAGCGCCACCAGCTCAGTCGCCAGCGCGCTGGTGTGCCGCTCGATGATCTGCTTGGCGGCCAGCTGTACGGCGAAATCCATCTCGGTGCCGAGCAGACTCAGCCCGTAGCCGAGCATGTCGGCGCTGGTGAGGGTCCAGCTCTGCGGTCCCTCCGGCCGGATGACGCCCAGCGTGACCAACCGGCTCAACTCGCTATCGTCCAGGCTGCGCCCGGCCCGGACATCAAGCTCGGCCTTGTTCACGGTCTCGGGCTCCTCGGGCAGCCACGGCGCCAGGAGTGCCCGATGCAGGGCCAGATCCTCGGGGGAACGGTCCAGCGGGATCCGGTCGAGGTAGCCCTCGATGGCCGCCAGCGTGAAACCCAGTCCCTGCAGGTCACGGACCAGCTCCAGGCGAGCCACGTGCCGCTCGTCGTACAACCCCAGCCGGCCCCGCACCGCTGGTGGCGGGATCAGGCCCATCCCGGCGTAGAAGCGGATCGTCCGGACGCTGATCCCGGTCCGCGCAGCGAGCTCGGCGATGGTGAGCTGCTCAGCCACTGCGGTCCCTCCGACGTGACAGTAAAACTGTCGTAACAGTACCACTGTCACATAGGGGAAGGACTGGCGGAGCGCGCGGACGCAACGGATCCACACCTCTCCGGAGGCCCCAGGGGTTGATGGTGCGCCACGCTGCTGGCATGGATTGTGTGTTCTGCCGCATCGTTGCCGGCACTGCTGATGCCAGCGTCGTCTACGAAGACGACCGATTGCTCGCCTTCTGCGACTTGAGCCCGGTGAACCCAGGCCATCTGTTGATCATCCCGAAGGTTCACGGCGTCGGGCTGGTTGACCTCGCCGAGTCCGACGCCAGCCGGATGTTCACGGTTGCCCGGCGCTTGGCCGCCGCTGTTCGGAGCAGCGGCCTGCGGTGCGAGGGGGTGAACTTATTTCTCGCTGATGGCAAGGCTGCGGGTCAGGAGGTTTTCCACATCCATCTACACGTGTTCCCTCGCTATGTGGGGGATCGGTTCCGCCTCCATTCCGGGCAGCGGCGAGCGTCCCGCAGGGAACTCGATGAGATCGCCGCTCGGGTCCGCGCTGCGCTGTGACACCGCGGTGACCAGCGAAAGTCACCGATCGTATTCATCGTGCAGCCGAAGCCACTGCATCGTCGGCGTCTGCGGCCAGCCCTCCGGCGAGTCCTCCCATTCCTCCTGCCGCCCGTAGGGGGTCAGATCCAGCAGGTTGAAGTCCAACCGGAGCCGATCCACTCCGCGACCGTTGGTGAAGTAGGTACGGAAGAACTCCTCGCCGTCGCGCAGCAGCACGCTCAGCCCGAACCCTCCGCCACCCAAAGCGAGGTCGTCGTTGAAGTCGCTGCCATAGGAGGAATACCACGGCACTGTCCAGCCCATCCGCTGCCGGACCGGATCGATCTCCTCCTGAGGCGCGCGGGCCATCAGGATCAGGGTGGTATCCCGGGCGTTGAGGTGCGACTGGTCAGCGATGTTGTCGGTGAACGAGGCGCAACCGCCGCAGGTCCAGTCCTGCCCCGGCTCGAGCATAAAGTGGTAGATCACCAGCTGGCTGCGGCCCTGAAACAAATCCACGAGTCCCACAGTCGTGCCGTCGGGCGCGATGAACCGGTAGTCCTTGTCCAGCCGGGCCATTGGCATCCTGCGCCGCTCGGCGGCCAGCGCGTCCAGTGCGCGGGTGTGTTGCTTCTCCTTTACCAGCAGCGCATCTCGGGCGGCCTGCCACTCCTGTGCTGAGACGACCTCGGGGCGGTCCATGGCATCTCCTACTTGTCAGTTCCCTTAACAAACTCACTGCGAGACACGGTAACAGAAGTCAGTACCTTGAGGGAACCCACCGGCTAGACTGCGCTCATGCAGCGAACCCGGTTCGGCGACATGGCCTGCTCGATCGCCCGCACGCTGGACATCATCGGGGAGCCGTGGTCACCGCTGATCCTGCGAGACATCTTCATCGGCATCACCCGATTCGAGCAGATCCAGCAGGACCTCGACATCTCCCGCAAGGTGCTCACTGAGCGGCTCAAATGGCTGGTCGTCAACGGCGTACTGGAGCGGTGCGCCTACTCCGAACGACCCCCTCGATACGAGTACAGGCTCACCACCAAGGGCCTTGAGCTATGCGACCTGCTACTGGTCATGGTGCGGTGGGGCGACCGGTGGATGGCCGGCGAGGCCGGCCCGCCGGTGCTCTACCGGCACCGCGCCTGCGGCCAGATCAGCCACGTCGAGCTGCACTGCTCGGTGTGTGACCGGCCGATGCACGCCACTGACATCGATGTCGAGCCCGGCCCGGGAAACCCAGAACCGTCCATGGACGCTGGACACAGCGGCAAGAGTGAGCTTCGGGTCGAACGAGCGGGCATCGCGGATGCCGGAGAGCTGCTCACCTTGCAGCGCGCGGCGTACGTGACCGAAGCTCGCCTTTACGACGATCCAGAGCTGCCGGCCTTGACGCAAAGCCTTCCCGAGCTCGCGGACGAGCTGCGCTCGGTGGTGGCGTTGAAGGCGGTGGTCGACCACCGGATCGTCGGGGCCGTCCGAGCCCGTGTTGACGGCTCGGTATTGCGCATCGGACGTCTCACCGTGTCACCTGACTGGCAAGGTCGCGGGGTGGGATCCCGCCTCCTCGACGAGATCGAGAACCAGCCGGACCTGGGAGTCGATCGGGCTGCCCTGTTCACCGGGCACCGCAGCGCGGGAAACCTTCGCCTCTACGCGCGCCACGGCTACCGTGAGGAGCACCGCGAAAAGGTGCACGAGCGTCTGGTCCTGGTGCATCTCACCAAGCCGATAGATCTCAGCGGAGCTGGGGCATGACCTCTGCTGCGATCAGCTCGATCTGATCCAGGTCGGCCAGGTCGAGCAGCTGCAGGTAGATCCGGTCGATCCCGGTGCGCTCCCGCCAAGTACCGAGGCGATCAGCGGCCTGCGCCGGTGACCCGGCGACACCGTCAGCGCGCAGATCACCCACCTTCTGCCCGATCGCCGCGGCACGGCGAGTCAGCTCGCCCTCATCGCGGGCGACCGCAACAACGAGCGCAGCGGAACGACGGACCTCCGCCGGGTCGCGGCCGATCTCGGCGCACGCCGCGCTCACCCGGTCGAACTGGGTTCTCGCCTGCTCCATGGAGCTGAACGGCACGTTGAACTCGTCGGCGAACCGCGCGGCGAGCATCGGCGTACGGCGGGCACCCTTGCCGCCGATGAGCACCGGCGGGTGCGGCCGCTGTACCGGTTTGGGCAATGCCGGAGAGTCGGTAAGCTGGTAATAGCGCCCGGCGAAGGAGTACCGCTGCCCCAGCGGGGTCCGCCACAGCCCGGTGACGATCTCCACCTGCTCGGCGTAGCGGTCGAACCGCTCGGCCAGCGGCGGGAACGGGATGCCGTAGGCAGTGTGCTCCTCGGCGTACCAGCCGCTGCCCATCCCCAGCTCTACCCGGCCGCTGGACATCTGGTCCACCTGCGCGACGCTGATCGCGAGCGGGCCGGGTAGCCGGAAGGTGGCCGGACTCACCAACGTGCCGAGCCGAATCTTGCTGGTCTGCAGCGCCAGCCCGGCCAGCGTCAGCCAGGCATCGGTCGGGCCGGGCAGCCCATCTCCCTCGCCTATCCTCAGGTAGTGGTCGGAACGAAAGAAGGCGTCGTATCCGGCATCCTCCGCGGTCCGCGCAACCCGCAGCAGATCGTGGTAGGTGGCGCCTTGCTGAGGCTCGGTGAAGATCCTGAAGTCCACGATCCGTCAGGCTAATGCTGTTAGCCTCGCCGCGCAGGATGCAAGACTCACGGCCGTCCGAAGCGCACCGTGAAGTCGCGCAAAGACATCGAGAAGATCGGGCGCGCGCCGACCAACCACCCGAGCGGACCATCGGCCGCGAACTCCCAGCTGATCCGGATCAACCGCACGCCGGATGTGGCGCGGACCGGGATGAGGATGAGCTCGCCGGCGCGCTGCTGGGCCACCGTGCAGCCACCACGCCAACGGCCGGGTAGGACACCGAGCGGTCGGAGGGCGGCGCTGGCGATGGGCGCACCATCGGCGTCGACCGCGTCGCAGGTGGCCCCGTCGAGGTGGAAGGACGCCCACTGCTTGGGAATACCCCACAGCTCACGGCCGCCGCGCAGCGAGGGGACGTTGTCCACCCAGATGTCCGTGATCGTCGCCAGCGGTCGCTTGCCGCGGTGCGCCAGGACGGCGACCAGCAACTCGCGGTAGGACAGCACCCCGCCCGGCTCATAGATCGCCCACGCGGTGACGACCAGCGCGGTGCCGCGGGCTCGTACCGGTTCCAGTCCCGCGCTGATCCTGGGCAGGCAAGCTGCCGGCACCCGCCAGGCTGTCAGGTGCATCTGGCCCCGAAGCTGCCAGGGCTCCGGTGGATACCCGATCACACCGCTGGTGTCATTGCGCAGCTCTCCGGCCATGGCGATCCGGAAACCGGGCTGTTCAGGACCGGCACGATTCGTCGGCGGTCCGGGTGGCCAGGAGATCATTGATGTTGCCCTCCGCCCAGCCTGAGCGCCGATACGAACGAACTTTACCCAGCGGTGGGAGAACCGGGTTTGTCGTACACGCGGCCCTGGCGGCAGGCGAGCTGGATCACCACAAGGCACGGGTGTTCACCGACTATCTCAGCGACGTCACGCCCGCCCAGGCTGATCGGATCTGCGAACGGCTGGTTCCGGTTGCACCGGGCCGGACCACCGGTCAGCTGGCCGCGCGGCTGCTGCGGGAGGTGCAAGCCATCGATCCCGAGTACACCCGCCGCACCTACCAGCGCGCAGTGCACGAGCGCGCTGTCCATGGCTACCTTGATCACACCGGCACCGCCGTACTGACCGGATCCGGACTGCCCGCTGTCGACGCTGCGGCCGCGGCAGCGCGCCTTGAGGTGCTGGCCGACGATCTGCGGGCGACCGGGTACCCGGCCGCCGTCGGTCAGGCTCGCGCAGACCTGTTTCTGCGCCTGCTCGATGGCACCCTCGACGGGCTGTCCCGGGCGCAGATCCTGGCCACCATGCTGCGCCTGGGCCCTATCGCAGCTGCCGAGGGTGATCCCGACGCCCAGCCCACCCAACAGCACAACTGGCACGGCGAACCCCCGCAGCGTGAAGATCCCAAGCAACCTGCGCCGGCTATGGACCCCGACCAATCTGAGTGCGCCCAGCAATCCAGTACGAGCCGTCCCGGAGAGACGGCGACGAGTCGCCCGGTGACCTACGGCGTCGAAGTGCGGGTCAGCCTGTCCACCCTGCTGGGACTCGACGAGCGCCCCGCGGAGCTACCCTGCTGGGGGCCCATCCCCGCCGCGGCCGCCAGGGACCTGGTGGCCGTCCAACACAACGCCGAATGGCGCATCGCGATCGTCGACACCCAGGGATTTCTGCTCCACGGTGATCTGACCCGCCGCCGCCCCGGGCGTCCGGGGGCGCGCGGTGACTGCGTCGGGGGAATCGTGGAGATTGCCCTACCGATGTCAATGCTGGACCAGTTTCCTGCGCTGGCCGCCAAGCACCCTGAGTGGGCCCGGGTCCTGGACGGCATCTTCTGCAGCTGGGCCCACCGCGAGACCACCCGCGCGGGACTGGACCAGCAGCCCCACCGTCGCTTCGCCCACGCCGCGCTACGCCGCCATGTCCAGATGCGTGACCGGTACTGCGTCGGCGTCGGCTGCCGGCGCCGCGCCAACACTACAGATCTGGACCACACCCGCGATCACGCCCATGGGGGGCAGACCGTCACCACCAACAGCGGCCCCTGTTGTAGACGCCACCACACGCTCAAACACCAAGGCGGCTGGACCCTCAAGCAACCCGATGCTGGCCACTTCACCTGGACCAGCCCCCTCGGGCAGACCTACCACACTCGTGGCGAACCGCTCATCCTCGACCTGTCCCAACCGCTACCCCGCGACATCGACCCCGAACCACCGGGTGTCCCGATGACCTTGGAGGGGCCGATTCTGTCGCTACCCGAACCTCCCCCACCACCAGCACGACCACCCCCTGCTGCCCTACCTGACGAACCACCATTCTGACCAGTCCGCCCGTAGCGCCCGCCGGGCAGCCGGCCCTGCCGGGCGGGTGGCTGGTCGGCGGGATCCTCACTCACCACCTCAGAGCAAACGCGACCATCGCAGTGCTCAGCTGGCGCTTCGAGTGTGACTGGCGCTTCGGGTGTGAACAGTGTCGATGCATGCGACGGCGCCAGCCTCGGCCGCGTGGAGCGTCCAGCCAGGGTGGGTGGACGCGGCGGCTGGTGACCAACCTATAGAGCACCTGGCGCCGACGTCCGCGAGCGCGCCCGAATGTCAGGAGGCGGTGACTGCGTGGACGGTGAGCTGCCGACCGGATGGCGTCAGTCACCCGGCCATTGTCCCCGCTGGAGCGCCGTGCGGCTCGGCTGCGCGACGTGAGCGCGGTCGGCTAGCGTCACCAGTGATGCTGATCAACCTGTATTCCGACACCCAGACCCGGCCGGTAGAGGCAATGCGCGCGGTAATGGCCACTGCCGAGGTGGGTGATGAGCAGCGTGGGGAAGATCCCACCGTCGCTGCTCTGTGCGAGCGGGTCGCCGCGCTACTGGGAAAGCCCGCGGCGGTGTTCCTGCCCTCCGGCACGATGTGCAACGCGATCGGTTTCCGGCTGCACATCCGTCCCGGTGGCGATGCGGTGCACCTGCACCCCAGCTCCCATCCGATCGTCGCTGAGGGGGGCGGCCCGTCGGCGCTGTCCGGGGCGGTGCTCGCTCCAGTTGCCGGCAAGGGCGGCATGTTCACCGCCGATGCGCTGGAGGCGGTGCTGTTTCCGGCTGGCGACCGGTACCAGCCGCGTTCCCGGCTGGTCTCGGTGGAGCAGACCACCAACCTGGCTGGTGGGCGGGTATGGCCGCTGCAGCAGGTGCGTGCGGTGCTGGAGGTCGCCGCACGGCACCGGTTACGCACCCATCTGGACGGCGCGCGGCTGATGAATGCGGTGGTCGCCTCGGGAGTCCCGGCCGCCGAGTGGGCGAGCGGGTTCGACACCGCCTGGATCGACTTCACCAAAGGCCTGGGCGCGCCGCTGGGTGCAGTGCTGGCCGGCTCGGCGGAGCTCGTGGGGGAGGCGTGGCGCTACAAGCAGATGGTGGGTGGAGCGCTACGCCAGGCCGGGATCGTTGCCGCAGGCTGCCTGTGGGCGCTGGACCACCACGTGCACCGGCTCGCCGAGGACCACGCCAACGCCCAAGTCCTCGCCGCGGGCCTCACCGGGCTACCCGGCATCACGCTCGACCCGGACACCGTCGAGACCAACATCGTGGTGTTCGGCCTGGCCGATGCGGAGAATTTCTGCGCACGGCTGGAGGCTGAGCACAACGTGCGGATGAGCTCGCTGGGCCCCGATCTGATCCGGGCGGTGACTCACCACGACATCACCACCGCTGGTGTGCGCCACGCCGTGCAGGCGGTCGCGGCGCTGCTCCGTGCCGCGCGGTGAGCGGGCGTCGTCACGACCTCTCGATATCACCGAAATCGTCGTCCTCCTCGAGCGTCGCCACGGGCAACACTCGGTGCTCGTGACGCTCACGGACCTCCACGTGCGCCTCGACCGGGGTCCGATCGAGCACCGCTTCGATCATGGCGGCCATGAACTGGTCGGCTTGCAGGTCAGAGGGGGTGACGTCGTTGCGGATGGTGACGCGGTGGCCCGGAGCAGCGCTTATCGAGTCGGCGGCGACGCCGTCGGCCCATTCGGCGACCACCATGCACGTGCCGTCATAGACGTCCATCTCGGAGCGCAGTTTACGCAACATGTCGATGGCTGACTCGAAGCGGCCTGGCTGCGCGAGAATCGTCGATCGGAAGACGAACAGGAACCCGATGGCGGCGAGCGGGAATCTGGCGCGAAGATTCTTGGCATCGCCGTAGGACTCTTCGAAACGATTTTTCAAATTGTTGCCGAATGACGAGACCATCGATTTGGTTGACACCATCAGCTCGGGGCCGCGGGACCACTGCGCGATGACCACATCGACCTGCTTGACGTAGGCCCGGCCGAGTACCTTGGCATCGCGCGGCGCCACGCTTGGGTTGCGGACCAGGTGGGCTTCGAGGTCACTGCGCAGCTTCTTGGGCAGAGCGTGCAGGAAAAGGCCGACTTCACGTGGCAGCACCCGTGGCTTGGTCAGCCGCGGCCAGACTTCATCGGGAGGAAAACCGGCTCGCCGCAGCTCCGTGGCGACCCAGGCATCGATCGCGCTGGCGAGTCGACCGGACTCCGATCCGCTACCAGCGTCGATCGGGATCGCCAGCAACGTCTGGAGTAGCCCGTAATCAGGCTCATAACGGCGACCGCTCGGCGTGATCTGCCATGGATTGCCGCTGTCCTGCGCCCGAGCGCGGATCTGGTTTTCGAAGACATCGAAGACGTCATCCTTGGCCACGCGTCGTGCCTTCCGACCGGGCCAGCCGGCGCGAGCGCAGCGAGTGAAGGGCCGACCGGAGCTGCTCGACCTGGCCGGCATCCAGTCCTATGACCTCGCGAAGCAGCACGTCATCGACCCGCATGACCACGTCGGTCCACCGGCCCTCGGCCAGCCAGCCGTCGAATGTCCTGCTCGAGGACCGCAGTCTTTTCCACGCCAGGTCCAGATCAGCTGGATCCGGCACGGGCAGCATGGCGGCCTCCCGAGGCTCCATCTTGAGAATGCCGCCACCGTAGGAACGACCGAAGATCTCCGCACCGAGCAGGGTGACGCTATTGAGGCACACCACCGGCAAGGCCAACCGGGCACCCCGGGGGGCGTCGGGCACCAGGCGAAGCCCGTGCATCGAGTTGACGAAGGTCGCCTGGGCCGTGTTGGCAATGAGGCGCGGATAGCGATGGCTCATGTAGGTGAAGAAAAGGTCTGGCGGCGTCACCGCGGGCGGGCGCCACCACGGCGAGCGCACTGTGCACTTGTAGGCCTCATGCACCCCCAGGTCACGGCCGAGCGCGAGGTAAGCCGTCAGCGCCTTCGAACGATCACCCGCGGGTGGATGCAGCAGCCACACTCGCTCGCCTTGCTCCCGCAGCTCCGACCAGCGCTGCGCTGAAAAGGCCACGCCACGTAGGTGTTTCGTGCCGGGTGGGCAGACCTTAATGACGTGCCGGCCCTCGAGCAGCTGGTAGCGCGCGCGGGTCTGCTCGGACATCGTGAAGTAGTTGTTCGCCCCGGTAACCGTGCCCAATTCGGGCCTGCCATAGCGGGACAGCGGCGTGAACCGCTCACTGCTTACCATCTTGAACAAGCGGCGCTGCTGGTTGGGCAACAACAAGTCGGTCCACTTGCCGCTCTGCGCTGGCGTGACACTCAAGTTGCTCATCGGACGGATACCCGCCAGATCGGCTGCGTCGTCGAGGCAGTACAGCGAGAACGCGTCACAACCACCACTGCCGGCCGCCAGAACCAGGACCACCTTCTCTGTCGCGTCCTGGAACTGCAAGCGCTCGAACAGCACCAGGTGCACCCGCTCAAAGCGCTGCCGCAGCCAGGCACGGATTGGTTCGGCGTATCCCACAGTCAGCAGCTCAGCGGGCAGCACCATCGCGAGCCGGCCATCCGGCTTGAGGAAGCCACCTGCATGGACGACAAGGGCAGCCCACGAAGAGGCCAGGCCTGATAACCGCACGTGTTGCCGCAGCGCCGCCTGGCGCGAGCGCGCCCGCGCCTGCCCAATGTGGCGCTGGTACCGGACAAAGGGCGGGTTGCCGATCACTGCGTCCATGGCAGGCAGCGGCGCACCCGGCTCCTCCGGCGTGGCGACATCGAAAAAGTCCGCCACCATCAGGCGGGCGTCCAACCCGTCGCCCTGCAGGACGGAGCTCGCCCAGTCCAGCGAGGTCGCATGGAGTTCGACACCGAACAGGTGCTGGTCCAGGTCTCCCGGCGCCCGGCCCAGCGCTCGCAACCGCCGGCCGGCCGACCGGAGGAAGACGGCCTCGCCGCAGGTCGGATCAAGGATCCGGGCGTTGGGGTCGCCAGCGACCGCCCAGTCCGCGAGGTAGTCGGCGATCTGCGGCGAGGTGAAGAACGCGCCGCGCTCCTTGCGGAGAGCCGGACTGTCCCCTGGACGCAACATGCCCGGATACTATGGCGAAGGTCTGACAGTCCCGGCCACGGCGCGCAGCTCACCCGCACCGTGCCCGGGCGTCGAGGTCCCGGCAATGGCCGGTCCGGACGGCGCCTACCCTCTTCTACCGTGGCTGACTACCTCCCGACCGCGCCCTACCGGGGCACCCGTGATTTCCTGCCGGCCGAGATGAGTGTCCGGACTCAGGTCTTCCAGCGTCTGTATGACGTGATCGAACGGTACGGGTACCAACGCTACGACGGCCCGATCCTGGAACCGGTCGAGATCTACGAGGCGAAGTCGAGCCGCGAGATCGTGGAGCAACAGCTGTACACCCTGACCGACCGGGGCCAGCGACGGCTGGCATTACGACCGGAGATGACCCCGTCAGTTGCCCGGATCATCGCCGGCAACGCCGGGAAGCTGCAGTTCCCGGTGCGCTGGTACAGCCATCCGAACTGTCACCGTTACGAGCGCCCGCAACGCGGCCGGGTCCGTGAGCACTGGCAGATCAACGTCGACGTTTTCGGCTCGGACAGCCCGGCCTGCGAGATCGAGATCTTCGAATTGATTCACGACATGATGGCGGCGCTGAAAGCCTCGCCCGAGCAGTGGGTGTTACGCGTCAGTGACCGGGTACTGCTTAATGCGATCCTGACCACGATGGTAGAGGTGCCGGCCGATCGCATCCGGGAGGTGAGCGCGCTCATAGACCGTTGGGAAAAATATCCCCAAGATCGTCTGGGTCAGGAGGCCACCGAACTGGGCTTGACCGACAAGCAATTCCATCGACTGGGGGAGATCCTCACCGCTGGTGACGCGCTGCTCGACGAACTGCCCAGCGACGCGCGAGAGCAGTCGGTCCTGCTGCGGGTGCTCGACAGCGGCGCGCGAGATCTGATCACATTCGACCCGATGATCGTACGGGGTTTTGACTACTACACCTCGACGGTCTTCGAGGTATTCGACACCAGCCCGGAGAATCGCCGTTCACTATTCGGCGGCGGCCGGTACTCCAATCTGGTCGGACTGTTCTGCGACGCCCAGATCCCCGGTATCGGGTTCGGTATGGGCGATGTCACCCTGATGGACTTCCTGGGTACCCACAACCTGCTGCCCGCGCCACGCAGCGAGGTGGACGTCGCGGTCATCCCGGTCGTTCCGGCGCTGGCTGAGGCCGCCCGGGAGCTCGCGCGCGATCTGCGCCGGGCCGGCCTGCGGACCAGTACGCCGCTGGAGTCCCGGAAGCTGGGCAAAGAACTGGCTCGCGCAGACCGCTCCGGGGCTCACGTCGCGGTGATCATCGGCTCCGAAGAATGGGCGACGGGCACTGTGACCATCCGCAACATGGTGACCGGCGACCAGCAGCAGATACCCGCCAGTGCTGCCCCATCAGTGGTGATCGCGATGCTCGGCTAGCGCTCGGCGACTATGGAGATTCACTAGTAGATCTTCGGGGAGAGGAACGCCGACGAGCGTCGCGATCTCCTCGCTGTACAGCGGTCCGTGAGTAGGTCGCCGACGCCACGAGGTGGTGAGGCGGGTGACTGGGAGGGTAGCTCCGCGGCCTGCCCTGCTGCGCTGTGCCTTGCAGTTCGCAGCCTCGCTCTGACGAGCATGATCTGGCACTGCGATCACACACCTGATGGACCGAACGGAAAGGGCCGACACCCGTGACAGCCACTACAACACCATTCATCAACCTGCCCTTTCCGGCACGCCAGCATCCCGAGTCGGCGAGGATCGAGGAATGCACCCGTGACTGGGTCATCCGCTTCCGCTTAGCGCCCAGTAATGCCGGCAAACAAGGACTGCTCCAGAACCGCTTCGGCGAGGCTGCCGCCTACGGCTATCCCGACGCACCGCTGTCGGAGGCGGAACTGGCGGCCGGCTGGTTCGCCTGGCTGTTCTTCGTCGACGACCACCACGAAGAAGGGACCCATGGATCCGCCCAGCAGTGGACCGAGGTCACCGAAGCCGTCCGCGGGGTGCTCGAACAAGGTCTGCCGACCGGTCCGCTCGCGGACACGCCACTGATCCGGGCATTCGCCGACCTGTCCCACCGCTTCGACGCGCGGGCCTCGCCCGTCTGGAAGAAGCGCTTCGCCCGGCACCTGAGGGGCATCATGGCGGGTGGGCTGCGCGATATCCAGCTCCGTGAGGGCGGCACCCCGCTGCCGCTCGCCGAATACATCCCGCTCCGCCGGGACGCAAGCGCCGTCCTGACCTGCTTCGACGTCATCGAAATCTGCGTGCATACCGAACTCCCAGACCAGATCTACCACTCGCCGGTTTTCCAGGAGATCATCCTTGCCGGTGCGGACCTCTTCTCCTGGATCAACGACCTGTACTCATTGGACAAGGAAATCGCCTGCGGCATCGTGTCCAACCTGGTCCTAGTGCTGCAACACGAGCGGCGCCTAAACCGGGAGCAGGCATTCATCGCCGCACGCGCGCTCATAAACGACCGGGTGAACGACCTCCTCGTGGCCGAGCAGCGCCTGCCCTGGCTGACCGACACCCTGCGACTCGACACCGCCACCCAGGCAGCGGTGCACCGCTACGTGGCCGGCATCCGCGACTGCATCGCCGGATCTAACCAGTGGCATGCCCACAGCACCCGCCGCTATCAGAAACTGCCTCAGACCATGGAGATAGGTGGCCGAGTTGGTGGATGACGTGCCAGTTGGGTCAGGTGAGGGGTGGGGTGGGGTGACACCGCCTCGCAGTTGATCATGATCACCAATGTGCTGGCCCGCGGTGGTTCCGGTTGATGGCCCAGATGGACCGCCGGGACGCCGTGCTTCGGCAGGCACGGTGTCACCGTCCGCAATAGACCATGTGGCTGATGAACAATCATCGCGTTCTCACCAAGAGTGATGAGAGCTTAGGGTGAAGTCGTCCACCTTTGGGCGACTTCACGAATTTTGGTATTTACTGCTAACCTCAAGGTTATTAGAAACTCCCGACAGCTATTTTAGCGCACGCGTCGGCACGCCTGACAGCGTCCGGCTTCTCTGGGAAAATTCAAGAATGTCGACCGTAATTCACGATGGTGGATATTATTTTCCCAGCTCGGGTATCAAGCTGAGCGTCGGCAGTTGTTCGAGGTGGCGACCTGTATGTACAGCCTGTACGTTAATTTCTACGCAACTGAGAAGTGACGATGGCCAGCGCTGCTAGCTCATTCTGCTACGTCGGCAGCGATCAGTTTCTCGTGTCCGGACGCGTCCAGGAACTCGCTGTGTTGCGGGCCGAACAGAAACGAAGCATGCTCGGTGGGCTGCGAGTGGCGTTGGTGCTCGGTGACGCAGGGATGGGGAAAACCCGACTGGCGGCCGAGTTGGTACCTCACCGCAATGAATTCGCCGTCAGGCTGATCGCGCACAGTTGTCTCTTCAAGGGTTTGCCCCCCCTCGGTCCCTGGGTCGATGCTCTTAATCTGCATGCGGGTAATCGGGACCCTGATCGGGTCTGCCGCGTCTGCGGGAGCGGGCTTGGTGGTCTTCCAGCGCTCGTGCGCCGTGCCGATGTAGCGCACGATGGGGCTTCGTGCGCGGAAGCTCTTCGCTACCACTTCGTCGAGCGGATCCCCGGTCTGCTCGCCACGGCTAGCGCTGACCGGCCCATCGTCGTAGTCCTTGACGACGCTCACCGCAGCGACGATGCAGTGTGGGAGATGCTGCTGCGGCTCGCGCGGGACTGTCCGGGCAGCCGCCTGTTCGTAGTCGCCACGGCCCGGCCGGCAGAGCTGGCCAGGAACCGGACAGCCCTTGCGGTACTGCATGCCCTGGAACAGGACGCGCGGGTACGCCGGGTTGCGCTGGCACCGTTTTCCCGACAGGACATCCGCGAGCTGACGGCAGACACCCTTGGGCAGGACCGGACGCCCTCAGCGTTGGTGAACTGGTTGTCGGCTCGCGCGCAGGGCAATCCCCGGTTCGCGGTGGACCTGCTGGAGGCATTGGTCGAGTGCGACGCAGATTTCGAGAAACCGGCCTTGGGCCGGGTTCCGGAGAGACTGGCCCGCTGGATACGCACCGAGCTGGCGCAACTCGACCCGTCGGCCCTGACCCTCCTTGAGCTGCTCGCTGTTGCCGGCGACCCGGTGGATCCCGACGACCTCGCCCGGATCACCAGGTCGCCGATTGAGAACGTCGCGGTGGTCCTGGAGCAGCTCGCACGGGCTGGCACGGTGGTCGAACAGCAGCGGGAGGGGGCCCTTGGCTACACGCTCGCCCATGAGCTCACCCGGGAAGTGCTGTACACCGACATCGGTGCCGCCAGGCGGCGGGTGATGCACCGGCGGGTGGCTGCGACGCTGCTTGAGTCCGGACGAACGGAAGCTGCGGCATCGCACTACATGCACGCAGCACAGACAGGGGACGGCGAGGCGATCGTCGCGCTGATCAAAATTGCCCGTCGAGCCCACCAGCGCGGGCTGAGTTCCCTGGCGTGGCATACCGTCTCGACGTTGCGCGATCTCCTACCGGCTGGCGATGAGCGCTGGTGTGAGGTGTTCGATGCGCTGTGCCAGCGGGCGAATTGGGGCATCGTCGATCGAACCGAACACTATGTGGCCGAGACCGCCGCAGTGCAGAGGATGCGGCAACTGCTCCCCGGGGTGGGCAACCTGCAACGGCAAACTGACGTCCGGTTGTGGCTCGCGGGTTTGTTCGCCTACGGGGCGGGTGATGTCGATGCGGGCGAACGGGAGTGCCGGCAGGCCGTTGCCCTGTGCCAGCAGGCCGGCCGCCACGTCGCGGCTCGATCAGCAGCGATCGAGCTGGCCAAGATTCGCGGATGGGCCGGTGACCTGCGCGGCGAGGAGGTAGCGGCGCAACAGCTGTTGAGCGAGGCCGAGCGGGACGGAGATCAACGAGGGATCGCGGAAGCACTCGGGGCGTTGGGGCACACTCTGGGCTGGCAGGGCCGTTTCGACGCGGCCGAGAGAGTGCTGTTGCGTAGCGTCGAGATGGCCACCACAGCAGCGCACTCCCCGTGGATGTCGCAGAGCCTGGCGCTGCTCGCCTCCCTGGATGCCTGCCGGGGCCACCTGGTCTCCGCACGCACCCGGTGGGCCCAGGCCGCCGCGTCCAGCCCGCACGATGACCCGATGGTCGGACGTTGCGGCGAGTTCATCGAACTGCTCGCCGGGGATTTGACCATGGCCCAAGCGCATGCATGGCAAGCAGAGCGCCACGAGGTGGCGGATCAATCCCGCCTGCCGGTCCGGCTGGCCGGCCGGGCGGCCATGGCGGCAGCAGAGCGGGGTGATCTCACCGAAGCTCGCCGGCACCTCCACGGCATGACGTGTATCGACAGCGGGACCCTCGGGATTCTTGAACCGTTGTACTGGTGGGCCAATGGAGTGGTGGCCAGGGCCGAGGGCCGGTTGAGCACCGCGGCCGCCGCGCTCGGGCGTGCGGTCGACCGCTACTCGGTGATGGGTGCCTATGCCCTGAGAGGGTTTGTTCTCGCGGATCTGGCCGAGGTCACGGTGATCGCCGGCGATGGCGACGCCGCGGCCAGTGTCGCGCAATGGGCTGAGGACAACGCCCGCTACACCGCCGCGCCCATCCACCAGACGCTGCACCTGCTGGCCACGGCGTGGGTACTGATCGGGCGAGGCCACCACAAGGCGGCGGCGCGAGCTGCGTTGCCGGCGGCCGAGGAATTCAGCGCTCGCGGATACGTGCTGCTGGCGGCGCGTGCTCGCGTCACATACGCAGAAGCGATCCAACGATCCGATCGCGGCGCGGCCGAGGAAGCGTTGCGCGAGGCAGCCGCCGCATTCGATGAATGTGGCGCCATCGTGCGCCATCAGCAAGCTCGCTCGCAGCTCAAACAACTCGGATCAGACGGACGATGTACCGCCCAGGCCGGACCCGGCCCAGGAGGGCTCACCAGACGCGAGCGGCAGGTCGCCGAGCTCGCCGCAGGCGGCTACACGGCCTCACAGATCGCCGCCCGGCTGCACATCGGTGTGCGCACCGTCGAAACCCACCTCGCCCGCAGCTACCCCAAACTCGGGATTGCCTGCAAGCAACAACTGGTGCACCAGGCCGCGGAGCTCGGACTCACGCCGGGTCCGTAGTTTCTACGGGCCTCCCAATGCGGCTAACGCTAATACTAATACCGACTCTGTATTCAAGTCCGTAGTTTCTACGGATGGCGCATCACCTGGTGCTCTATAAAATGTGTCGTGACCATGACACTAATTGCTGTCAATTGATGAGATCGGTGGTGTGCGGCGTGACTGAGTCGGTGCAGGTGGAGTCGGGCGTGAACGGTCAGCAACCGCAGAATGGTCAACGTCCGCAGTTAACTCTGGCTACGGATGCCGCCCGCAATCTGGCGACGACGACCAAGTCTGTGCCGCAGATGCAGGAAATCACCTCGCGCTGGCTGCTGCGGGTGCTGCCGTGGGTAGAGGCTACGGGTGGAACCTTCCGGGTGAACCGCCGGGCGAGCTATACGGTGGGCGACGGCCGAATCTCGTTCATCATGAATGGGGACGCCGAGATAAAGATCAGGCCCGATGAGCTTCGCGAGGTGCCGATGCTGAAAACTTTCACTGAGCACCCGGACGTACTGCAGGCCTTGGCGGACCAGTTCGAGCAGCGCGACATAGAACGCGGTGGCAACCTTGTGCGGGAGGGCGATCCGGCTACCGAACTGTTCGTCATTGCCCATGGCAAAGCTAACAAGATTGGCCCGGGGAAGTATGACGAACGGGTGATCCTCGATGTTCTGTCCGACGGCGACTATTTCGGCGATCGCGAGCTGGTCCAGTCCCACGATACCTGGACCTATACGGTGACCGCGGCAACCCCATGCAAGGTGCTGGTGATACCGGAGCAGGCATTTCAGCGGATTATCGACCAATCCGATCCCTTGCGGAAGGCTATTGAACGGTTCCGGGCCACCTTCGATCGGCCTCAGAACGAACATGGCGAGGCTCTCATCAATCTCAGCGCGGACCATGCGCAGGAACACCCGCTAGACGGGACGTTCGTCGATTACGAGCTGTCGCCTCGTGAGTATCAGCTCAGCGTGGCACAGACCGTGCTGCGGGTGCACACCCGGGTCGCGGACCTTTACAACAACCCGATGAATCAGTTCGAAGAGCAGTTACGGCTGACCATCGAGGCCCTACGGGAAAAACAGGAACACGAACTGATCAACAACGACGACTTCGGGCTACTTCACCAGACAGCCTTCGAGCAGCGGATCAGCACCCGCACCGGGCCGCCCACTCCTGATGACCTGGACGAACTGCTGGCCACCGTGTGGAAGGAACCGGACGTTCTGCTGGCGCACCCCAGGGCCATCGCCGCGTTCGGGCGGGAATGTAACCGGCGGGGCGTTTACCCGCACAGCATCGATGTGAACGGCCACAAGATGCCGGCCTGGCGTGGCATACCTCTGCTGCCTTGCAACAAGATTCCCGTTGACGACTACCAGACCAGTTCGATTCTGTTGATGCGCACCGGCATGGAGAAGCAAGGCGTGGTCGGTCTGCACCAGACCGGGCTCCCCGATGAAGTCCAACCCGGACTGAACGTCCGTTTCATGAGCATCGACGAGAAGGCCATCATGACGTACCTGGTCAGCGCATACTACTCAGCCGCGATCATGGTTCCCGATGCCATAGGCATCCTCGAAAACGTCGAAGTGGCACATTATGATGATCTGGCAGCGCCCGATCAGCTGTCGAAATCCCCCGAACCCGCGAAACCCTCATCAGGAAAGAAATCGAAATAGCATGAACGAGCTCAACCCGCAGATCAATTGAGGGCTGGTCATGCAACCCTACGAATTACCAGACTTCTACATGCCTTACCC
>DASYMC010000444.1:0-1724 GCA_036009255.1 Pseudonocardiaceae bacterium | reverse complement strand
GGCAGCACGACTGATTCTGGTTCAGTTAGTCTAGGTTCGAGTCCTGGCTGGTACCCCAGCGAATGCAGTCATCACGTTCTCGCGGCTCCGTTGTCAAACGTGGCAGACCACCCGATGAGCCGAGGCCGATCCTCATACAGTCGCCGGGCCAGGAGATACGGCAGCGAGAAGATCACGACAGGCATCTGTCGGACCCGTCCAACCGAGTGGTCATTACCCACGCCGCAGTCATCGACGCGGAACCCAAGCTCTGGCGCTCACAGGGCGCAGAATCGACGACGACAACCTCACCAACTAGGGTCTGAACAGATGACCACACTCAGATCATCGGCACTGGTCGCGGGACCGCGTCGATCGCTGCCGTACTGTTCGTGCTGCCCGGCATACTCCGGCGACCCGCGGGTGGGGGCGTCGAAGGGAGGGGACCGCCATGCTTGACAACGGTCGTGGTGATCCCGCTGTGACCCTGGGCTATTGTCCTCGACCCCGACAACCAGGCCCGCTTGGCCGCTGATGAGGCGTTTGGGTCGGTGAAGACGCTTAGTGAGGTCTGGCGGTCAAGATTATGTTGGCGCCCTCAATATCCCACGCCCCGATCGATACCTCTTTCGCTCGTGTCTGGGCCTGTGCTTGATCGCACTCAACGTCGAATAGCGGTCACGAGATCTGGAGGATGGCTTGACGGACTGCACGACCTCGAACTCCAGCAGCGAGGAGCCGGTGCCACTGGTTTCGCCCGCGGGTGCGGTGATCCGACAGCGCCGCCGCTGGGCTAGTCCTGAGCTGGTGTCTCTTTGTTAGTCGAGGTAGTCGCGAAGCGTCTCGGAGCGTGAGGGGTGGCGCAGCTTGGACATCGTTTTGGTCTCGATCTGCCGGACCCGTTCCCGGGTGACCCCATAGACGTGGGCGATCTCCTCCAGGGTGCGCGGCCGACCGTCGAGGCCAAAGCGCAGCCGGACAATGCCAGCCTCCCGCTCGGACAGCGTGGCCAGCACCGATCGCAGCTCATCCCGCAGCAGGCTCAAGGACACCGCGTCGACCGCGACCACGGCCTGGGAGTCCTCGATGAAGTCGCCGAGCTGGGAGTCGCCCTCATCGCCGATGGTCTGATCCAGCGAGAGCGGCTCCCGGGCATAACGTCGTAGTTCCAGCACCCTCTCCGAGGTGATGTTCATCTCCACGGCCAACTCTTCCGAGGTGGGGTCGCGACCCAGATCCACCAGCAGCTCCCGCGTCACACGGCCCAGCGTGGCGATCACCTCGATCATGTGCACCGGAATCCGGATGGTGCGGGCCTGATCAGCCATCGCCCGGGTGATGGCTTGCCGGATCCACCAGGTGGCGTAGGTGGAGAACTTAAATCCCTTGGTGTAGTCGAACTTCTCCACCGCACGGATCAAGCCCACGTTGCCCTCCTGGATCAGATCCAGGAATGGCATACCGCGGCCGGTGTAGCGCTTGGCCAGTGACACAACGAGACGCAGGTTGGCCTCCAGCAGGTGGTTATTCGCGTGCTGCCCGTCGCGGACGATCCACCGCAGATCCCGGCACAGGTGCGGGGGCAGCTGGTCGGTCGCGTCCTCGGCCCGGCAGACCCGCTCGGCGGCATAGAGCCCGGCCTCGATGCGTTTGGCGAGCGCCACCTCCTGCTCGGCGTTGAGCAGGGCGACCTTGCCCACCTGCTTCAGATACGCCCGCACCGGGTCGACCGAGACGGTGAGCTC
>DASYMC010000443.1:0-1578 GCA_036009255.1 Pseudonocardiaceae bacterium | reverse complement strand
TCACCGGCGCCGCCTGGATCGTGCTTTCCGTCGTGATCCTGCGCTTCGACTACACGACTGTCACGGCGGTGGCCGTGCTGTTCGGGGTGTATTGCCTGGTGGCCGCGGTCAATGAGATCACGATCGGGGCGGTGTCCTCATCTACCGGCTGGCGCATCGCGCACGGACTGCTGGCGGCGCTGCTTGTGGTGGTGGGAGTGGTGTCCTTCGCGAACCTCGGCGCCACCTTCGTCACGCTGGCCGCCATCATCAGCTTCTATTTCATCCTCCGCGGCTCCTTCGATATTGTCATGGCCTTCGCAGGCAGTGCCGTGCCCGGGTGGTGGGTACTGTTGATCTCCGGGCTCATCGAGCTGGGGTTGGGGTTCTGGGCGGCCGGGTCATGGAACATCTCCGTGGTGGTTTTGGTGGCGTGGGTTGCCGCCGGAGCCCTCGTGCACGGCATCGGCGAAATCGCGCTGGCCTTCCAGCTTCACCAAGGACGCAGCGGCCTCACCACCATGGAAGGGCTGGCCGATCGCCTCAGGGTCACCAATAACCATCCCGCACCCGACGCAACCGTCCACGTCCGGTGACTGACCCGGTTCGACGAGGGAGCGGGTCATGCAAAGCGTCGAATAAGCCTCGGGCGAGCATTGCACTTTCCGCGGGACCCTCACCGACAGGGGTGATCTCGCTCGCGCACATCTTGGCGGCCCGGCCCCAATGCGGCGGGTGCGCCAATCACGAGGGTCGATGACATCATCGTGTGCTGGGGAAGAAGTCGGCAATGAGCACCTGCCGGTCACCGGGGTCCTTGTCACGACGCGCGGCGGGTTGCGGTCGTACAACAGGTGATTCGGTATGGAGTCAATCGGAGGATCAGACATGAGCGACACTGTCGGCCACGGCGGCCCGAGTGAAACCGGCGACGATGGCCCGGTCGTCATCACCGTCAACGGCCGGCGTATGCGGGTTAAGGATAACGGCACGGTCGCGGTGTTGCTGGAGTCGCTCGGCTACCCCGCCCGCGGTGTCGCCGTGGCGTTGAACCGAGCGGTGCTACCGCGATCCGCCTGGCAGACGAAACTTTCCGACGGCGCCCGGCTCCAGGTGCTGACGGCAGTGCGGGGTGGCTGAGTCCAAGCTCACGATTTGGTTGAGCACTGGCTAATGCGTCGTGACAGCCGCGCGCAGCCACAGCCGTCGCCCGGGACCCCAGATGTCGTCGTTGTACTTCATGACAACGTCAAACACCGACCGCTGTGCAAGAGCACAACCGGAGCTGCACCTGTCGGTCTTAGGCTTGTGGCAAGAAGACGCGCTGCTACCAGCTGATGTCACATTCGGAACGGATTGCTCATGACCGCACAACAATCCATTCACATCGACGTAGAGACTCGCGGACTCGCATCGACGTTAGCCGACCGCGTCGATGAGCTGGCGCAAGATGTCGCGTCCGCGGTGAGAGCCGAAGTCGGCTTCTACAAAAGCACCCGTGCGGTGACCGACGACGACTTGCTGGACAGTTGCACCGAGAACCTCCGGTTCGCGTTGAAAAGTCTCGAAGACGGCGTGGCTTTCGACACGTCCCCCGCA
>DASYMC010000442.1:0-5244 GCA_036009255.1 Pseudonocardiaceae bacterium | reverse complement strand
CGGGCCTGCCATAGCTCACGCACTGCGGCTAGTTCCCGGGGACGCTGGATGCGATGCATCCCCGAGGTCCGTCGCCACGGATCAACCCGTGGCGACGGTGGCCCCGCGGTCCGTACCGCTTCGAATTCCTCCGCGGCCCAGCTTAACTTGCCCTGGCCGTCCAAGTCGGCAGCGATCGCAGCCCGCAGTGGCAGCAGCAACTCGACGTCCAATGCGGCGTAGGTCAGCCATTCCGCAGGCAGGGGCCGCCGGGACCAGTCAGCCGCACCGTGTCCCTTCAGCAGGTGGTAGCCCAGCAACTCTTCGACCAGTGCCGCCAGACCAACCCGTTCAAGTCCGGCCAGCCGGGCAGCCAGCTCGGTGTCGAACACCGCGGCGGGTCGCAACCCCAGTTCGGCGAGACAGGGCAGATCCTGCGAGGCGGCGTGCAGGACCCATTCCAGGGGGTTGAGCACGCCGGCGAGGCCGGACAGGTCATCGAGATCGATCGGGTCGATGAGCACGGTGCCCGTGCCCTCGCGCCGGAGCTGTACCAGGTATGCACGTTGCCAGTAGCGATAACCCGATGCTCGTTCGGTGTCCACGGCCACCGGGCCGGTGCCGCCGGACAGCGCGACGACCGCGGCAGCCAGAGCACCCGCGGAGGCGACGACCGGGGGTACCCCGGCGGCCGGTACCAGTAATGGGACCGGAGTGGTCTCGGTCAGCGGATAACCCCCGCACGCATCGCGAGAGCGACCATCTGTGCCCGGTCACCAGTGCCGAGCTTGCGCCCAATCCGGGACAGGTGGCTCTTGACCGTCAGCGCTGACAGATTCAACGCTTCACCGATCTCCTTGTTGGATTGGCCGTCGGCGACCAGTTGGAGCACCTCCACCTCCCTGGCCGACAGTTCCCTGGGCGTGTTGTCGGTGCCCGCTACTCGAGTGCCGGAGGCCAGGATCGGCGCGACGGTCGGGTCCGCGTACACCCCGCCCTCGAGTACCCGGCGCACACCGTCGGTGACCACCGAGGCGGACGCCGACTTGAGCAAATAGGCCTGGGCGCCGGACTGGAATGCCGTGCGCACGGCGTGCGGATCGTCGGAGGACGCGAGCACCACAATGCGGGTCCAGCCCTGCCCGCGCAGTTCCCCGATCAGATCCAGCCCACTGCCGTCGGGCAGGGTCAGATCGAGTATCGCCAGATCGCACGGACCCGAGGCGGACGCCCGGGTCCGTGCCTCAGCGACCGATGCAGCCTCGTGCACGGTGACGGCTCCCATCGTCACTAAGCGTGATGCTATAGCCTCACGCAGTAACGGATGGTCGTCGACCACCAGCACAGTGAACAGTTCCTCCCGCGGATGCGGGACCATTGACGCCGGCACGGCGCCGGATGGGGCGGACCTGACGGTCGCGCCGTATCCGACAGCAGCCACGTAGCTACCTCCCTGGAGTCGGTCGTGCCCCCGACCGCACCGGGACCTCGTCCGAGCAACCGCGCCGCCGCTCGAGCGAGGATGGTGTCGTACGGGGCAGACTATCCCCCCGAGCGGCGTAACGGGGGGCCCTGCGTGAACCTTCTTACCGATCTGCCCGCAAACCCGCGATCGGAGGTCGCCCGATCAGGCGAGAGTCGCCACGACGAGGTAACACCAGTGCAATGCTGGGCGATTTACCCTATTAACGCAATACGGAAGATGTCGCCCGACAGGGGTTCCAGGCCGGTGCGAGTCAACTAAGCCGGCGGCCGAGAGCGACAACTCCGACCGGGGGAAGGCCGGCCGCTGCCGCCAGCAGCTCGCAGAAGGCCGCGGCGTGTGCCATCCAACCGTCCCCTACCGGTGTCCACGATGCGCGCAGCTCGATGTCGTGGGCTCGCTCGGGTCCGGCTATCGCGCCGAACCGAGTCGATGAGGCCTGAGTGACAGTGCCCCCCAGAGCGCTGTGCTCGGCGCCCGAGTTGACCAGCGAGTCGGCGAGCCAGGACCAGCTCACCGCAGCGAGCAACGGGTCACCAGCCAGCTCGAGATCCAATTCAGCGCGAACGAAGCCAACCAACCGCATAATGCCGTCCCAACCGTCCTGGCCCTGCGGGTCGTGCAGCAGCACCAATCGACCGGTCGCTGTGGGCTGGCCCGCACCGGAAAGGTCCAGGCCCCAGGCGTAGGCCCAGGGCGCAAGCCGACGCGGCGCCGGGATCGGCTCGAACGTCAGCTCGGGCCGTGGCTGCAGGGCGTTGATCGCGGTCACTGCATTACGGAAGATCTCCGGGGCGTCCGCCAGGTCGAGCACACTCCGAACTGTAGGAGGACCGTCGTCCACAGTCCCGCCGAAACGCCGGGGGAGGGTCCAGCGGTGGGGTCGGTACGTGGGACGATGGGTGCTGAGATGACCAAGACGAGTGCGCCGGCCATCGCCCGGCGATTGCTTCCTGATGCGCCTTTACTAGCTGCTGCTCGGGGTGAGCGTCCGAAGCATCCACCGGTGTGGTTCATGAGACAGGCCGGGCGTTCGCTGCCGGAGTATCGGGCCCTTCGAGCCGAGCAGCCCATGCTGACCGCCTGCATGACACCCGAGCTGGCGTGCGAGATCACGCTGCAACCGGTGCGCCGCCATGGGGTCGACGCCGCGATCCTCTTCAGCGACATCATGGTGCCGCTGCACGCTGCAGGGATCGGGCTGGACATCGTGCCGGGCACCGGGCCGGTACTGGACCGCCCGGTGCGCACTGCCTCCGACGTCAGGGCGTTGCCGATCCTGGATCCCGCCGCAGTTGAGCCTGTCGCCGCTGCGGTGCGGCTGCTCGTCGCCGAGCTGGGTCAGACCCCCCTGATCGGTTTCGCCGGAGCACCGTTCACGCTGGCGTCCTACCTGATAGAGGGCGGTCCGAGCCGCAATCACGAGCACACCAAGGCGCTCATGCACGCCGAACCCGACGTCTGGGACGCGTTGCTGGAGCGGCTCGCCGAGCTCACCCTCACCTTTCTCCGGGCACAGGTAGCCGCTGGGGTGGACGCGGTTCAGTTGTTCGACTCCTGGGCGGGTGCGGTGTCCGAACGGGAGTACCGCCAGTTCGTGCTGCCACATTCGGCGCGGGTATTGGCGGGCCTGGCCGACACGGGTGTGCCGCGGATCCACTTCGGGGTGGGCACTGGGGAGCTGCTCGGCGCGATGACCCTGACGGGTGCGGAAATCATTGGGGTGGACTGGCGGGTGCCTCTGGATGTGGCCGCGCGCCGGGTTCGCGCAAGCCGGCCGCACGGCCCGATCGTGCTCCAGGGCAATCTCGACCCGGCCGTGTTGCTTGCCGGATGGCCGGCCGTTGAGCGGGAGGTTCGGCGGGTGATCGCCGAGGGGCAGGCAGCGGACGCCCATGTGCTCAATCTGGGCCACGGCGTCCTGCCCGAAACCGACCCGGACATTCTGACCCGGATCGTGGAGCTGGCGCACTCGCTGTGAGCCGTGCTCGGGTGGCGGTGGTGGGTGGTGGGATCTCCGGGTTAACCGCGGCGTACCGGCTGCGAAAGCTGCTCGGTCCGAACGCCGAGATCGTGCTCGTCGAGGGTTCGCGGCGGCTCGGCGGCGCCCTGCGCACCGTCGAGCTGGGTGGCCTTGCACTTGACGTGGGTGCCGAGGCTTTCCTGATGCGCCGCCCGGAGGCGGTCGGTCTGATCGAGGAGCTGGGCCTGCGCGACCAGCTGACGCATCCCACCCCCGCGACTCCCACAGTGCGGGCCGGTGGGCGCACCGTTGCGCTGCCCACCCGAACCGTGCTTGGCCTACCCGGCGAAGCCACCGACGTCGCTGGTCTGCTCTCCGAGCAGGGGGTGGAGCGGGTGGCCGCCGAGCCCACCATGCCACTGAGCTGGGAGCCCGGGCAGGACGCCGCCGTCGGGCCGTTGCTGCGCGAACGTGCCGGGGACGAACTGGTCGACCGGCTGGTCGACCCGCTGCTGGGCGGCGTCTACGCGGGTCGCGCCGATGCGCTTGGTTTACGAGCTACCGTGCCTGCGGTAGCCAGTGCGCTGGATCGTGGTGCTGGGTCGTTGCTCGCGGCCGCCGGCGCTGTGCTGGTTCCCGGGTCGCCTGCCGGTGGGCGATCTCCGGTGTTCGGCACCCTGCGGGGCGGGCTCAGCGGCCTGGTGGACGCGCTGGTGACCGCCGCGGTGGTGCGGCCGCAGCTCGGGCTGCCGGCGCGCGGGCTGCTCCGCACTTCCGATGGCTGGCAGTTGGAGCTGGGTAGCGCTAATCAGCCGCAGCATCTCAACGTGGACGCTGTGGTGCTCGCCATCCCAGCGCCCGCCCTGTGGCGGCTGCTGGCCGATTCGTTGCCCGCGGCGTCGGCTGCCGCGGGCCGGGTCGAGGTTGCCTCCTGCGCGGTGGTTGGGCTCGCGCTGCCGCTGGAGGCCGCACAGGCGCTGCCTAAGGCATCCGGTGTGCTGGTGGCCGCCACCGAGCCGCTCGCGGTCAAGGCGTTCACCTTCTCCGGCCGCAAGTGGGCGCACGCTTCGTCGCCGGATGTTCTGCTGGTGCGCGCCTCGCTGGGCCGCCACGGTGAGGCCAGGGTGCTGCAACGCGACGACGCAGCACTGGTCGACGTGGTACGGGCCGATCTGGCTGCGCTCACCGGCGTCACTGCTCCACCCGTGGCTACCGTGGTCGCCCGCTGGGGCGGCGGCCTGCCGCAATACGCGCCTGGGCATGTGGATGCCGTCGCTGCCTTGGAGCGGGCCGTCGCCGGATGGGCCGGCCTGGCGGTCGCCGGTGCCACCCTGCACGGTGTCGGCCTGCCCGCCTGCATCGCGACGGCTGACGCCGCGGCGCGCCGCATCGCCGGCTACCTCAGCAGTGCCACCCCGGCGGCAGGTGGTGGGACGATGGAGGCATGACCCGCTTGGACTACGCCGCGCTGAACTCCACCATCCGCTACACCATGTGGTCGGCCTTCCGGGTCGAGCCCGGGCGGTTGCCCGCCGATCGCGCTGAGCCCGCCCGCGAGGCGCAGCACTACCTCGAGGCGTTGGAAGGCAAAGGCGTGGCGGTGCGTGGCGTCTACGACCTCGCCGGCCTGCGCGCGGACGCGGACTGGATGATCTGGTGGCACGCCGAGGAAATCGAGGCGCTGCAAGCCGGATACGCCGATCTCCGCCGCACCACCGCGCTCGGCCGGGCCAGCGCGCCGGTGTGGTCAACGGTGGCGCTGCACCGCCCCGCGGAGTTCAACAAGAGCCACGTGCCTGCGTTCCTGGCCGGGGAGGAG
>DASYMC010000441.1:0-2071 GCA_036009255.1 Pseudonocardiaceae bacterium | reverse complement strand
GGAAGGCGGCGGCACCCAGACCGGCGACGCGTTCGACGACATGCCCATCGGTTCGCTGCCAGCTAGCACCGGCAAGACGATGCGCTTCACCGGCATCACCATCCTCAAGGTCGAGAACGGCCAGACCACCGAGGAGATCGGACTGGACGACGGGGTCGCCGTCATGCGCCAGCTCGACCTGATCACACAGGCGTGACAACCGGTGACCTCGCGGGCCGGGCACCGTCGGCCGGCGAGGTCACCAGCCACATCCGCACTACCAGCAGGCCAGAGAGCGAAAGTCCGATCCTGCCACCGCACATCCCACCTGATGATCAGGAGCTCGTCCCATGACCAGTACTTCCGAGAACCGCCACAGGCCGGAATCGGTGGTTCTCACCCAAAACTGGCGCGCCGCGCCGCGAAGTACGACAACCCGAGGGCCAGCAGAAACCCGAGGTAACCCATCCCGTCGCGGGGGAATGTCGGACGCCGAGCGCAGACGACTGGCGGTGGCCGCACACCGGGCGTTGAGCACTCATCCCGGGTCGGTAGGCGAGCTGATTCATCGTGAAATCCACGCGTTCCTGGACTTCGGTTACCGCTTCGACGGTGGTGCGCTGATCATGCGGCTGGCCCAAGAGGTGACCGACGCCGACGTCGTTCCGCGACGTCCCACGCTTCCCCGGCACTAGCCGGGATCCCAACAGTCCTCCACCCAACCAGTCCACGCCACTACCAGGAGTGAACACACATGCAGCAACCACAAACCACCACGCCGTTCCCACCCGCCGCACCAGCCCTGAGCCGTGACACCACACACGCCGCGCTGCGCGCCGCCGCCTATGCCTTGCACGCCTACCCGGGTCCCATCGGGGAGCTCATCGACCGGGAATTGCGTAGCTACGTCGACTCCGGCCACGCCGCACACCCCGCCGCGTTGCCCTCACGACTGATCGCCACACTCGCCGCCACCGAGAGCCGCGAACCCGCCGCGGCGCCCGGCCGAGACAACACTTCTGGATTGCCCGCCCGCTACCGCCCCGGCTCACCACTGCGGTGGGAATACGGCACCAGCTCCCCCAGCCCCTTGGCCGATTAGCACGCGACGACTCGCCCGGGGGGCAGCGGCGACCTTCGCTACCGAATACGGCCCCACGAATTCCCGGAGGCCGGGCACCGACCAGCCAGTAGGAATATCGACCGTAATCATCGAGGAGTCCGTCTGCTATGGAAGCACACGTGATCATTTGCAGCCCCACAGGACAGCAAACACTTTCGATCGAAGCTGAGAGCTTCAGCCCCTTCGTGGTGCTCTCGCTCCGAGGAACGGCTGTCACACTCACCAATGACGAAAGCCGCAAAGTCGCCGACGCGCTGCGAGCCGCTGAACTACGGCCTCCCTACGAGAGCCCGATGTGACAGCTGAGATCGCTGGAGTCATGGGCCCCCGACTTTGGAGAGTAGACGCGGCATACCGCCAGCGTCTCAACACGATGACCACATCCCTGTGGCCGCGTAGGTGGATCGGTCTCAACAGGCTGACTTGGCAGGGAACAAAACCGCATTCCGTTGCCGGGCCCGGGCGGCCAGTCGCTGGCGGCCCCCCGCCCGCAGTCTCTGTGTCCCGGCGATGACGACCATCTCGACCCCATCCAGGAGCGCACTCGTCACCGCTACCAGATCTGGGCCGGGCTCAGGAACAAGCGCAACTCGGGAGAGCACCAGGCCGGCTTCGGCCGCCGCGACGACCCCTACTTCCGGCATGCCCACCAGTGCGCACCACGCACCCTGGGTCGAGGCCTCGGCCAGCACCGCGAAGAGCCCCGGCGTAGCCCACCGTGGGGCAGCAGTCCCGCCAATACCGGTGCCACCGGCAGAATCGCGCTCGGTCGAGCAGCCCCCTGGCCCGGACGAGGCGCTCGCTTTTCCGGCTCAATATCGCCCGCACTCATCTCGCGCCGCTCAGGAGGCCAACGGCCTGGACGGCGAGGTCGGGGTGCCGGGGTCCATCGGCGTGCGCAGCGCGTTCGCCAGACCACGGTCCGCGCGGCGCAGGTTTAGCGGCAGGGCAACATTATGAGAAGGAGCC
>DASYMC010000440.1:0-4080 GCA_036009255.1 Pseudonocardiaceae bacterium | reverse complement strand
CTCCTGCTGGTGTGCGCAGAATCCGTGAACCTGCGACGCACGGTTTCTGATCTGTTGCCTTTGGTTGAGTGCTCTTGACGTCCGTCAACCGGCTGACCTGCAGCTGGACCTTCGGCCCGTTCGATCCATTTGCCAAGGTGGCGGTGGCCGTTAACGCCACTGGTCCCCGTGCGGATACGTCGACGGACGTCCCCCCAGAGGGGATCGACTTTCCCCAGTCTGGCCCCACGGCCTCGGTTGACGGACCGCATGGTCACCCCGGAGCCGATGATCGACTCAGCTCGGAGCCAACACCATCAGCGGCGCCGTCCGGGGGAAGTTCTGGGGCCAGATACCCCATCTGGGACGCCCTGCGTTGTCGACGTGCTCAGTATTTGCGGATGTGCACGGTGACGTTCATACCCGGCACCAGGGGTAGCCCGCTGGTGTTGGTGAACGCGATTCGCACAGGTATGACCTGGGTGACCTTCTGGAAGTTGCCGGTGCTGTTGGACTGCGGGAACAGGGAGAACTCGTCAGCCGCCGCGCCCTGGATCTCGGTGACCACGCCGGTAACCGGGGTGCCGGAGAAGCCGCCGACGGAGATGTCGACCGGGGCGCCCAGGTGCACTGCGGTGATGTCGGTCTCGTCCACCCGGGCGGTGACGTAGATCTTGTTCAAGTCGTAGGCAGTGGCCAGGTTGGTGCCGGCGGTGACCCATTCTCCGTTGACGGCGTTGTTGACCGCGATCGTCCCGTTCTCCGGGGAGTTGATCGGCATCTGCCTCCGGAGCTGCTGCCGATCTCGACCCGCCCGATGGCCTGGTTGCGGGTCACCGAGTTGCCCTGGGTGCCTTGCCAGTCCACCAGAACGCCGCTCACCGGCGCGTTGATCTCAATCTTGTTGCCGTCGACCTGCGCGTTGTCGGTACTGACGAAGTTGCGCGAGTACAGGACGTAGGCGCCGCCGAAGCCGAGCGCGGCCAGCACCGCGATCACCACGATGATCGCCACGGCCCGCCGGGTGGACCGCTTCATCTTCCGCTTGCTCGGTACCTCGGGTTCCGCCTGCGGCACGGGTGGCTCGACCTCCGGCTCCGCGAGCTCCGGCGCAGTGCCGGTGAGGTCGAGTTTCTCGTCGGTCACCGCAGTGGCAGTGCTGGCGGGGCCTGTCATGCTGGACTCCCTATTCGCTGTGCTGTGCCCAGAGACATGCCGGGATGCACCGGCCCGCAAGCCTGCTCCGGCGTCGACATCGCGAACTCCAACCCGTTTGTCGAGCACTGGCAATCGCGCGGACCCCATCGAAGGAGCCGGTCGGGGGCTTGTGCCCGATGGTCCTGTTGACCGAGTGACTATCGATCTCCCGACGAGTCGGGAGACGATGACGGAGATCAGTCGGAGCGCCATCAATCGGATCATTCCTGGCTGCTGCCGTTGGTTGCGTGAACAGCGTTGGAGGGTGACATGAGGGCGCCGTCAGCTGCCGGGTAGCTGCCCGAGGGTGACGGTGACGGTTTTGTTCGAGCCGTTTTGCGGATCGTTGAGCACTACCGGCACCTGCTGAGCGGGCTGCATGTCGGCTAGGAGTTTGGTGAGGTCGGCGTCGCTGTGCACGGGTTGCCCGCTCATCTGGGTGATCACTGAGCCCGGCTGGATTCCGGCGGTGGCGGCGGGTCCGCCTGGGGTCACCGACGCCACCCCGGCTCCGCTGGGCTGGCCGGCACTGTCGATCACGGTGACGACGGCGACCCCGAGCGCGGCGCGGTGCGAGTTGATGACGTGGCCGTTGTGCACGATCTGCCCGGCGATGTCGCTGACTAGGTTGCTAGGTATCGCGAATCCGATCCCGGGCGCCGCGCCGCCACCGACTTGTTGATCCAGCGCGGCCAGCGTGGGCACCCCAATGACCTGTCCGGATAGGTCTACCAGCGCTCCTCCGCTGTTACCGGGGTTGATCGCGGCGCTGGTCTGCAGCACGCCGGGTAGCGTGGCGCCGGGTGAGTCAGCGCTGCGTGGCTCACTCACGGTCCGGCCGGTAGCGGAGATGATGCCCTCGGTGACGCTGCCGGACAGACCTAGCGGGTTACCTACGGCGAGCACAATCGCGCCGATGCGCAGCGGCGCGGAGTTGCCGAAGGTGGCCGGGACGAGTGACGCTGGCGTCTTGTCGAGCTTGATCACGGCAAGGTCGTCGGGCGGATAGGCGCCAACGAGGGATGCGGGCACCGAGGTCGGGCTGGAGGACAGCCGCACCTGGAAGTGCTGGGCGCTGCCGACGACATGGTCGTTGGTGACAATGTCGCCCTGTTTATCGAACACCACGCCGGAACCAAGTCCCTGGTCAGTGGTGATCTGCACGACCGAGGGCAGCACCCGCGCCACCACAGCCTCGTAATTGTCCTGCAGCTGCGGGGCAGTGCTTGGCAACGGCGGCGCGGCAGGTTGGCTGTCCCCCGCTGACTGGCCGGGCGCGGTCGAAGCCTGCCGGCCACAGGCAGCGAGTCCGAGCAGACAGACTGCCATTGCTGCCGCCATTGCGATGCTGGCGCCGAATCGGCCGGTGAGAAGGGGTGACTTCATGGCTGCTCCCGGGTGTGGCTGCGGTGGGAAGGTTCGCCGAGGTGATATTTCTCAGGAGTACGCCGGCGCGCAATAGAGTGCTGAACGTGCACATCGAACTCCGGTGCGGCCTTACTGCCGACCAGGTGGCGGAGAACATCGTCGAGGTCGGCAGGCTGCGGCTGGACGCGGCTCGTGAGTTCGTGGCGGTGACGATCACAAGCGCCTGCTAGGGCTACCGTGCGCTTTGACCTTGTCGGGTGGGTGAGCGGCGGCCACATTGACGATCTAGTTTCGGCAGGCCACGGGTGCCGGTACTGGTAGCGGTGGCGCCCGGTTTTTGAACCATTGCGTGGGTCTAGCGCTCGGAAAGCGAATCCTGCGGCCACGACGGCGACCAGTCCGGCCACGACGTAGATCAATAGTGCGGGCCAGCCGAGCAGGTCGATGACCGCGCTGTCGAGATCCACAGTCGGGCTGAACGCGCCACCGGCGATCCCGCCCGCCGCGGCAGCCAGGACGGCAAATCTGATCGCCAGCCTGTAAAAGGAGTTGTTCAGGTGGTGCTTACCGATGGCCACGAGCTGCCGCCGCGCACGCTGCCGCCGGTGAAAATGATGAGGAAGTCCCGGTCAGGTCGACGATGGGCTCTCGACCTGACCGGCTAATGATGCCCGGCTGTGCGGATTCCTGTGTGGTGGTGACATCCATGAACCTTAGGATCGCTCTGCGACGGCCGCATGTCGTCAATGTCAACGCCAATAGGTACTGGCGGTCAGCGGGACCCTGGGCCTACCTGCTGGCTGCAAATGCAACGATCAGCCCACTGAGGCTGGCCGTGCGTGCTATCGAGTGTGCGGCGACACCGAGAATCCCGTTTGGGATATTACCCCTTAAGCCGGAATTACCCGAGCGACCACCGACCCGCCGCCGGCCATAGTATGGAACTCTGGCGATGAACATCTGCGCCAGACGCATTCACGAGATGACTGACCGTAGGTCGATGATCAGCCGGCCGACCCAAAACCCGCGCGGGAATCCGATGTCGTTTTCTGGGCGGAAGTTACGGACCCATCAGTAAAAGTGCGGCTCTATCGGAAAGACCGGCGGCTGTGCTCGTCTCGGCCGGCGGCGTGTCACGAGAATACGACGCGCCGCCCGACCTGCCCTCGCCGAGTACCGAAGCCTCTCGTACCCAGCGCGGCGCGGGCTGCGTGCCGGGCAACGACGTCGCGAGGCGGCTACGTGCGCCCCCGGCGACGTATTCCCCTGCGAAGTCCCAGCCTTGCCGACTGCGCAGGCCAAGTCGTGTGTCCTCGCGCCAGCCGTGCTCGTGCAGTCAGTACTTCGCCGGCTTGGGTGGGATGCGATCGTTGCGCAGCTGATCTGCTAGGTCACGGGCAAGGAATGGCGAACCCACGACCTTTTGCGGGCGCGGCAGGTCTGGACACCGGTCCTTATGTTGACCGCGAAGGACGGCGAGTACGACGAGGCCGATGCGTTCGAACTGGGCGCGGATGACTACCTGACCAAGCCGTT
>DASYMC010000439.1:0-19585 GCA_036009255.1 Pseudonocardiaceae bacterium | reverse complement strand
CACCGGCCGGGTGATCGACGAGTCCGATATCGACTACGACACCGCTCGCTCGGTTTGGAACGGAGACATCGACCGCCGGCCAGCGGCTATCGCCCGGTGCTCTGGCACCTCCGATGTCGCGGCGGCGATCGCCTTCGGCCGCCAACGGGGGTTGCGGATCTCGGTACGAGGTGGCGGGCACGGGGTCTGGGGAGCAGCAGTACCGGAGGGAGGCTTGGTTATCGACCTCAGCGAACTGCGCGGCGTGTCGGTGGACCCCGGCAGCCGCCGGGCCTGGTGCAGTGGCGGAGCGACCCTTGCGGATCTGGATGCCGCTACTCAGCGGCACGGCCTCGCCGTGACCGGGGGAACGATCAGTCACACCGGCGTGGGCGGTCTGACGCTGGGCGGCGGGTTCGGCTGGCTCGTCCATAAGGCTGGACTGACCGTGGACAATCTGCTGTCCGCGGAAGTGGTCACTGCCGACGGTCGCGCACTGGTGGTCTCCGCCGACAAGCATCCCGACCTGTTCTGGGCGCTGCGAGGCGGTGGCGGCAACTTCGGCGTCGTCACCGGCTTCGAGTTCCGGCTGCACGAGGTGGGACCGCTGGTCTATCTCGGACTGTTCTTCTGGGGGCTGGAGCAGGGCACCGAGGCACTTCGGCTCAGCCGGGAGGTGGCCGCGTCGCTGCCTCGCGATGCGGGGCTGCTGCTGGCCGCCGGTTTGACCGCGCCACCAGCACCCTTCGTGCCTGAGCGGCACCGCGGTACCTCAGGGGTTGCGATGCTGGTCGCCGGCTTCGGGTCGGCCCAGGACCACGCTCGGCTGATCGCACCGATCCGGGAGGCGCTCCCGCCGCTGTTCGAATTCGTGACTCCACTGCCTTATGTCGAGTTGCAGAAGATGCTCGACGAGTCTGCACCATGGGGGATCCATGCTTATGAGAAGAGCCTCAACCTGCACCAGCTCGACGACGAGGCGATCGCTGCGCTCACCGAGCGCTTACCGGGCAAAAGTTCACCGATGTCGTTCATCCCGATCTTCTCGTTGGGCGGGGCATTCGCCGATGTCGGTGAGCAGGAGACCGCCTTCGGTGGCAGCCGGGCAACGGGGTTCGTGGTCAACGTAACGGCCATTGCACCGAACACTGAGCTGCTCGCGACCGACCGGTCCTGGGCACGATCGGTGTGGCAGGCGCTGGCCGCGAACGCCAACGGGACCGGCGGCTACATCAACTTCATGGCCGAGCAGGACGCGGATCGGGTACGAGCAGCCTACGGTCCGGTGAAGTACCAGCGGCTGGCTCGGATCAAGGCGCGTTACGACCCGGACAATGTCTTCCGGATGAACGCGAACATCAAGCCCGCACCGCAGGCCGAGCCCTGACAAGACCCCCCGGGAACAACCGAGTCGGAGTAAGTTCAGCTCATGGCGGAGCTGCTACGGACGCACCGGCTCCTGGTACGGGACTGGTCGGTCGCCGACGCCGAGGCAGCACTGAAACTCTACGGGCACGACACCGTCATGAGCTGGCTGCACGAACCCAACCGGATTCCCAACGCGGATGCCATGTACGGGGTGCTGCACAGGTGGCTAACTGAGCAACGCGAGATGTCGCCCGGGACCGGACGGTGGGCGCTGGTGCTGCTTGACGGGGGCATGTTGGTCGGTGGGATCAGCCTGCTGCCGATGCCGGTGCCCGAGGCGGACGTGGAGATCGAATACCAACTGGCCCCGGAGTACTGGGGCCGCGGCTACATCACCGAAGCCGCCCGGGCGCTGGCGCGGCGGGCCTTCGCGCATTCGCTGGTCGAATTGTTCGCGCTGGTCGACCCGGACAACGTGCGCGCGGCGGCCACCGCGCGCCGGATCGGGATGGAATGGGTCGGCGAGAGCGACAAGTATCACGGGACACGCCTGCAGGTGTTCCGGCTGCGGCCCGACGACCTTGCCAGCGTGGGCCAGAAATAAGGCGGCTCAGAAGTAGATCCGGGTGACCCAGTCCGCCACGCAGCCCGGTTTCGCGCCGTCCTCGATCTGCATCGTGGCGCGCAGCACGAGCTGCAGACCGCCGGTAACCTCAGCCACCTCGGCAAGCAATACCTCGGCCCGCACCGTCGAACCGACCGGCACCGGAGCAGGGAAACGCACCTTATTCAGACCGTAGTTGATGGTCATCGTGGCGCCCTCGACCCGATAGGTCTGAAAGATCAAGTATGGCAGGAGCGACAAGGTGAGGAAGCCGTGTGCGATGGTGGTGCCGAAGGGACCGGCCGCCGCGCACTGCGGGTCGACGTGAATCCATTGGTGATCCTCGGTCGCGTCGGCGAAGGCGTTGACGCGCTGCTGGTCGATAATCATCCAGTCACTAGTGCCTAGCTCCTCACCAGCCGCAGCGAGCAACTCGTCAGCTCCGGTGAACACTCTCATCGTCGATCACTCTCCCCCATGCCTGAAGTTGCTGGCGGGTCGTTCGCGCCAGCGGCGAGCTCGGTGCGAAACACCGGTTCCAGCCGGCCGCTTCGCCCGCTGTGCTCGACGATGAGCTCGGCGCCGCGACCCGCAAACTTCAGGGTCGCCACCATGTTGCCGAACGCGGGGCCGCTGACCCCGCGCCAGCACAGTGCCGGATCGGGCACCCGTAGCGGCGCACTACGTTGCGGACCACTTTGGCCAGCGGAGCGAACCAGGCCGCCCGCAACGCTACAGTCGCATACCACGGGACAGTGTGGTGCACTGGCGAGCACACCAGTTGATAGACGGGTGCTCCATCAACGTCGGCTCGGGCCACGTAACTGTGGTGCACATCGCCGGAGAGCACGCTGATCGTCGCGGGTGCATGTGGGCCAACCGCGACCCCACGCAGCAGCGCGGCGAGCCGGTCGAAGGAATTTCGGAACGCCGCCCAGCCCGGCAACCGAGCACCTTCACCTCGGCCGGACGGGTGGTCTGCACCCAGATCGTCGCCGTTGTCGTCCCGACGTGCCGGAGCATGGGGCCCAACAATAATTGAGCGGTCGAGCCCGACGATCGGATAGCCACCGGTTCTGCCTACCCGACCAGCCGCGGGTGCGCGACACTAGCGTGCAATGGTGACGAATCCTCCCTTGGCGGGGGCGAGGATGGGCACCCCCGCCGGCCGATGGGTGCTGCTGGCAACGATCGCTGGGTCGGGTATGGCCATGCTCGACGCCACGGTGGTGAACATCGCGCTGCCCTCGATCGGCCGCGAATTCCGCGCGGATTTCCGGACTCTGCAGTGGATCATCAACTCCTACACCCTCACGCTGGCCGCGCTGATCCTGCTGGCCGGCGCGCTCGGGGACCATTTCGGTCGGCGCCGGGTGTTCATTGTGGGGGTGGTGTGGTTCGCCCTCGCCTCGCTGCTGTGCGGGCTGGCGCCCACCGCGGAGGTACTCGTCGTCGCCCGAGCGCTGCAGGGCATCGGTGGAGCCTTGCTCACTCCCGGCAGCCTGGCGATCATCTCCTCGTCGTTCGTGGCCGCCGACCGGGCCAGGGCGGTGGGCGCCTGGTCCGGGCTGGGTGGAGTCGCAACAGCGATCGGCCCGTTTCTCGGCGGTTACCTCGTCGGGCTGAACTGGCGCCTGGTTTTCCTGGTGAACCTGCCGGTCGCGGCCTGCATCGTGGTGATCTCGCTTCGGCACGTGCCGGACAGCTTCGATGAGCAGAGCCCACCGGGGCTGGACGTGATTGGTGCGGTGCTCACCGCGGTCGGGCTGGCTGGCGTGACCTATGCGCTGACCAGCCTCGGCGGCGGCGCGGGCGGCATCGCAGAAGTGCTCGCCGGCGTCGGCGGACTTGCCGCGTTAGTGGCTTTCGTGCAGGTCGAGCGCCGTTCGCCACACCCCCTGGTGCCGCTGGGGCTTTTCGCCGACCGTCGGTTCAGTGTGGCCAATGCGGTGACGTTGCTGGTGTATGCGGGGCTCGGGGTGTTCTTCTTCCTGCTCGTGCTGCACCTGCAGATCGTGGCCGGGTTCTCCCCGCTGGTTGCCGGCACCGCGCTGCTGCCCGTCACCGCGCTCATGTTGCTGCTATCCGCCCGGGCAGGCGCGCTCGCGCAGCGGATCGGCCCCCGGCTGCCGATGGCAGTGGGACCGTTGCTGGCAGCCACGGGTTTCCTGCTGACCTTGCGCATTGGGCGCGGGGCCTCTTATGTGGGCGATGTTCTTCCGGCAGTGGTGGTGCTGGGGTTGGGGCTCTCGCTGACCGTGGCGCCACTCACCGCGACCGTGCTGGGCTCAGCCGATCCGCGCTACGCCGGAACTGCGTCGGGAGTGAACAACGCGGTCGCTCGCGCGGGCGGGCTGCTAGCCGTCGCGGTGATTCCGGTGGCGGCGGGTTTAGGCGACACCGACTACACCGACCCCACGTCCTTCGAAGCCGGCTTCCACGCCGCGATGTTGATCAGCGCTGGCTTGCTGGCACTGGGCTCCTTGCTGGCTGCGGTTCTGCTTCACGAGCCCCGCCCGGAGCCCGTCTCCGCTCCCACCGAGCGCATCCCGCTGGAACGCTGTTCCCACTGCGGAGTCACCGGACCTCAACTGCACCCTTCCCTGCCCTCGCCAGCCCGACATGGAGACATATCGGGCTCGTGAGTGTCCGCCGAAGCCCGATATGTCTCCATGTCGGGCTGGTGTTGCCGTTGCTGGTGCCTAAGAGTCGGCGCCAGCGGTCGCACGGGCGATCTCTTTGGCGACTACAGCCGCCTCCCGGTCACCGAGCACGATCATGTAGTGGTTCGTGTCGTCGACCAGCACGTCACGCAGTTCAGGCAGGGTGCGCTTGGTCTCGTTGACCACCGCCTCGGGCAGCAGCGGCTGGGGCTCGTCAGCAAGGCCGCGGGGAGCCCGGAGGAGGACCACAGGCTCGGGCAGCGCAGCCACCGCCGCCCGGATTGCGGCAACGTCGAGCTGATCGTGCCCGTCGGCCCGAACGGCCGCCTCAACCACCCTTGAACGCAGCCGGCCGGGTGGTCCATCCAGGTCGTAGTCCACGTAGCTCTGCACGTCGGCATTCCAGTGGTGGGCGAATGCGGGGTGGCGGCGCCAGAAGTCGCGGTAGTCCTGCGGAGAGGCGAAGGTCATCCGGAGTCGGGTCAGGGCCGGGCCGAGAACGGCCTCGAGCACAACGTCAGGATCTGCGTGGTCGGGGACCGCCAGCGGCAGCCCGCCGTCGACCAGCACCACTCCGGCGCAGCGCCCCGGGTGGGCGGCAGCCAGGCGGGCCACGATGTAGGCGCCCATCGAATGGCCGGCGAGAACGGCCTGCTCGGCTCCCCAGTGGTCGAGGACGGCCACCAGGTCGGCCACGTGGGCGTCGAGTCCGTAGGGCCCCGGCAGGGCTGCGCTGGCACCGCGGCCGCGCAGGTCGGGTACCAGGAAGGTGATGCCACGGGCCGCCAGGTGGCGGGCCACCACCGCCAGTAAAAGATGTGATGCAGTGATCCCGTGGACGCCCAGTACCAGTGCGGCGGCGCCCGGTTCGCCAGGGCCGGCGATGGCAACGGTCAAAACTCCACCTGCGACAGGAACTTCTATCTCGGTGTGGAATGCGGTGCCGGCCATCAACGGGCTCCTGGTGCGGAGACGACAGATAGCGGAGCAGAACGACGTCTCCGATCTGCGGATTTCTGCGAGTGTCCGCTCCAATCAGGATGGCCTGTCAAGGTGCCCACAGGTGTTCGTTCGGGTGGCGCGCCAGGCGGGCAAGATCGGGCATTTCCACGACATTCCGACCAGCGGCGCGGAGGAGTTGGGTGCCCTGGCAGTCGACGAAAAGGTTGGGTTCGCGCCAGGCGAAGACGATCCGCGGGATCGGGGTGACGAGGATGAGTTCAGTGCAGCTGACCGGCCGTGAGGCGCGGGTACTGCAGGGTTCGAGTGAGGTGTAGAGCGTGGCCGCGGCCAAGCGGTTGTCATGGGGCGTGAGCTTGGCGAGAGCAGCCTCCTCGGCGTGGTCGTGGGGGTCTGTCTCCCGGGAGTAACCGGTGGCGATCACGATACCGTTGATATCCACGATCACCGCACCGACGGAGAAGGCCGTCCGCGACGGCGGGCAACTGTTCGCCAGGTCGATGGCACACCGCAAATACCGGCGATCCCGATCGACCGTGAGCGCTGTCATCACGCGGCTCCTACCCGGGGGCCGAGGTGGCCGAGGAGGACCACGTCGCCGATCTGCCGAATCTAGGCCAGTGACCTTGCCATGACGGCTCCGATTATCCCCCGACTGGATGTCAGGCGAGCGGCTAGCGTGCTTTCCAGGTAGTCACAGTTGCATTCGGTTTGGGAACGATCGTGGCGTACTCCGTCGCGGTGTTCACCGCGACACTCGACATTCCCACCAGCCCCATCCGTACACGCCGGATCCTGTGTGATGGTGTCGTCGTGGGAATGACCAACCCCAAGCTTGCTGCTGTTCGGAGCCATCCTGCCGCAATTCGCCGACCCAGCACGGGGACATCTGCCGCCTCAGTTATTGGTATTCGGCCTGGTGTGCGTAGGGATTGCCCTGGTCTGCGACGTATCCTGGGCCCTGCTGGCGGCAGCGGCACGCAGCTGGCTCGGTCGCTCCCCGCGACGTCTGAGCGCCCTCGCCAGTACCGCTGAAGTGATCATGATCGGGCTCGGCGCCCAATTAGCACTCACCGGACGCCGAGATTGAATGAGGGAGCCGCCGGGTGGCTCAACGGGTGACCGTGATGGCCTGCACGGGGCAGGCTAGGGCGCCTTCCTCGGCTTGGGGCTCCAGGCCGGGCGGCACCTCCGGGTTGCGAATCAGGCAATACCCGCCGTCGTCCAGGTCGTAGATCTCGGGCGCGACGGCGTTGCACTGCCGTGGCCCTCGCAGATGTTGGGGTTGACCTCGACGCGCACGGGGCTCTCCTGGGCTTCAGTCCTGGCGTGGTGGGACGTGCGTCATTTTGGCCTCGATGGTCACGACTGCACGCACCGGGATCCCGCACTACGGGCACCATCACTCGAAATACTTAGGCAATCGGGTGCACTTTGAGCCGACGGGTATCTCACCGGCGTCCGGCGATCGCGGCTGGCCGAGCAAGGCAGCATAGATCAAACCCGTCTCCTCGTCGCCTTACGAGGCACCTGAACTGGGACTATGGCTGTCCACCAAGAAATCCGACGAATTGCCGACTCCGGTGATGGTCGGCCAGCGCCGATCGGACTAAGCGGCACGACACCAGGGTGAGGGGCCTTAAGTCCGCGAGCGAAGTCCGGTAGACAGTGCACTGCGGCGTGACGGCAGCTCGACCGGGTCGTTAACGTGGCAGGTGCGCTCTGGGGCTGTCGGGGGGGCGACAAGGAGGTAGGTAGGTGGATCGTCGGGTGCGACGTGCAGTGCTGGAACGGCTGGCGGCGGTTGAGGAGATGGCCGTGCGGGCAGGCGCCACATTGTCGGCGCCGTTAGCGCGCAGACATATCCGGACCATCACCGATGGTTGGCGTGAGCTGCTCGTGCAGCACCAGCCGGACCCCACCGGCCGCTGCCCCGTTTGCTCGGGATGGCTACGCCGTCGCCGCTGGCCCTGCGATGTGTGGGTGACCGCGCACCGTCACCTCATCGGTGATGGGACCGAGTCGATTGAACGATGCACCAGGAACTCCAACCCCTTCTGCCAGCCACGTCAGATGTTGATCGTGCCGCGCCAGCTCGACGCTCGCGTCATCAAGTCCGCTGCACCGCGCAACGCCTCCCCGCACAGCCAAAGCGACAAGGCCTCGACTCAACGAGCTTGACCCTTCTTGTTGGCTGTTCCGTCCACAGCACGTCTGAGATACAGCACGTCTGCGACACTGTCGGGCTAGCCACATAGCCTGGCAGTCGTGCCCGAACAGATCACTGCTCACCGCGGCTGGATCCGCAGACTTGGAGCAGCCTGCTGGCGCCATCCCCGCCTGACCGTGACGGCGCTGCTGGCCTCCGGTATCGGGGTCGGCACAGAGGCGATCAGCCCACTGCTCACCCGGCTTGCGGTGGACGATGCCGTGGCGGGTACGACTGGGCGGCTGGGCTGGCTGGTCACCGCGCTGGTCGGGGTAGCGCTGCTGCATTTCGGTACCGCCTTCGTACGCCGTTATCTCGGCGGCCGGCTGTCGCTGGACGTGCAGCACGACCTACGCAATGCCGTATTCCGCGCTGTGCAGAAGCTCGACGGCCCCAAGCAGGACAGCCTGTGCACCGGGCAGGTCGTGTCCCGGGCCATCTCCGATCTGCAGTTGGTGCAGGGACTGCTCGCGATCGTGCCGCTGACGGCGGGAGTGCTGGTGCTCTTCGCTGCCGCGCTGGCCGCGATGCTGTGGCTCTCGCCACTGCTGACGCTCATCGCGCTGGTCGTGATACCGGCGACGGCGTTGGTCACCACCCGGACGCGGCGCACGCTGTTTCCGGCGACCTGGTCGGCTCAGCAGCGCGCAGGCGACATCGCCGAGCATGTCGAGGAGACAGTCACCGGCGTGCGGGTGGTCAAGGGCTTCGGCCAGGAGGCCCGCGCGGTGTCCCAGCTAGAGGACCGAGCCCGCCAACTGTTCGCCGAACGGATCCGCGCGGCCCGGATGACCGCGACATTCGCCCCCACGCTGACCGCGTTCCCATCGCTGGGTCAGGTGGCCGTCTTCGCCCTGGGCGGGATGCTCGCGCTGAGCGGGAAGATCAGCTTGGGGACGTTTCTGGCATTCGCTGCCTACCTGGCAATGCTCGTCGGTCCAGCCCGGTTGATCGCCAGCCTGGTGGTCCTCGCGCAGCTGGCTCGGGCCGGGGTGGAGCGGGTCTACGAAGTGATCGACTCCCAGCCGGAGGTGCGGGACGCGCCGGACGCGATCGACGTCCCGGACGGGCCGCTGGCGGTGCAACTGGACGAGGTGCGCTTCGGTTACACCCGCACAGAGCCGGTGCTCGACGGGCTGTCCCTGCGCATTGAGCCAGGTGAGACGCTGGCGCTGGTAGGCACGGCAGGCTCCGGCAAGTCCACCGTCTCGTTGCTGCTGGCCCGCTTCTACGATCCGCAGCAGGGTGCGATCCGGATCGGACCACCCGGCCGTACCGTCGACGTTCGGCAGCTGCGACTGGCGTCGCTGCGCCGTGCGGTGGGGATGGTCTTCGAGGAGGCGTTCCTGTTCTCCGACACGGTTCGGGCCAACATTGCCTACGGATGCCCGGACGCCACCGATGAGCAGGTGCGCAAGGCAGCGACAGCGGCCTCGGCCCACGAGTTCATCTCCGCATTGCCGGAGGGCTACGACACCCAGATCGGCGAGCGGGGACTCACCTTATCCGGCGGGCAGCGCCAACGGATCGCACTGGCCAGAGCACTGCTGTTCGATCCGCGGGTGCTGGTGCTCGACGACGCCACCTCCGCAGTCGATGCCGTCACCGAAGCCGCGATCCACACCACCCTGCGGATGGTCACCGCGCGGCGCACCACCTTGCTGATCGCGCACCGCCGGTCCTCGCTGGCGCTGGCCAACCGGATCGCGGTACTTGAGGGCGGCCGGGTAATCGACGTGGGAACTCAGGGCGAGCTGACCGCCCGGTGTGCACTGTTCCGCGCCCTGCTCGCCGGTCCTGACGAGGTGATCGAGAACGTCACCGCCGCCCCGGCCGACGTGCCCTATCCGAGTCCGGACGGCGGCGTCACCGCTCAACTCTGGCTCGCCGTCGCGCGGACGGACTCCGCCGACGCAACGCGGGCAATCCCTCCTACGCAGAGCGTGGGAGGCGCCATGCGGGGCGGGTTCGCCGGCGGTGGGGGGCGGGGCGGGATGGCGGCCGGCCTGGTCGGCAGCGTCGGGCCGACCCCGGAGCTGCTCGCGGCGGTGGCGGCGTTACCCCCGGCGAGAGCCAAGCCCGAGCTGGGTGGAGTCGACCCAACCGTCCCCGATCCGGGCTTCCGGCTCAGCCGTCTGATCCGGCCGATGCGGGGATGGCTGTTCCTCACGGCTGTCCTCGTCGGACTCGACGCCCTAGCGACCGTGGCTTTCCCGGCGCTGGCCGGCCTCGCCGTCGATGCCATCACCCGGCACGCACCGAACCTGCTCGCCATCGCGGTCGCCGTGGGGCTCGGGGTGGTGGTGGCCGACTGGCTGGTCATCGCAACGCAGACGGTGGTCGCAGCCCGGGCCGGCGAAACGCTGCTGTACCTGCTGCGGGTGCGCAGTTTCGCGCACCTGCAGCGGCTCGGATTGGACTACTTCGAGCGCGAGATGGCGGGCCGGATCATGACCCGGATGACCACCGACGTGGACGCGCTGTCCACGTTCCTGCAAACCGGGCTGTCCACCGCACTGATCAGCGTCCTCACCGTGGTCGGGGTCGCCATTGCGCTGCTGGTCACGGACACCGGCCTCGCCGTGGTGGCGATGCTGGGCCTGCCGGTGCTGATCGCGGCCACAGTGGTGTTCCAGCGGCTGTCGTCCGTGGCGTACGCGGAGGCCCGGGAACGCGTCAGCGAGGTGAACGCAGACCTGCAGGAGAACGTGTCCGGCGCGCGGGTGGCGCAGGCATTCACCCGGGAGCGACGTTCAGCGCGGGAGTTCTCCGCACGCAGCGACGCCTATCGGCGCGCCCGGCTGCGCGCCCAGCGCTACATCGCCACCTACTTTCCCTTCGTCGCCCTGCTGTCCGACCTCGCCACCGCCACCGTGCTGGGCGTCGGTGCCTACCGCGTGGCCACGGGAACCGTCACCGCCGGGGTGCTCACCGCTTTTCTTCTGTACCTAGGTTTGTTCTTCGCGCCCGTGCAGCAGTTATCCCAGGTCTTCGACGGCTACCAGCAGGCCGCGGTCGGGCTGCGGCGCATCAGGGAACTGCTGGACACACCGACCTCGGTGCCACCTCCCGGCGCCGATGCCGTGCCGGTGCCGACCCGGCTGCGCGGGGAGGTGGAGCTGCGAGAGGTCACCTTCCGCTACCCCGGATCGGCACTGCCCGCGCTGGTGGAGGTGTCCCTGCGGATCGCGCCGGGTGAGACCGTCGCCCTGGTGGGGGCTACCGGAGCGGGTAAGTCGACCGTGGTCAAGCTGCTAGCAAGGTTTTACGATCCGACGGCCGGGACCGTGCTGATCGACGGTACAGACCTGCGACATTTTGATCCGGCGGCGTTTCATCACCGGCTGGGCGTCGTCCCGCAAGAGCCGCACCTGTTCCGGGGCGATGTCGCGGACAACATCAGCTTCGGGGCGCCGCAGGCATCTCCCGCCCAGATCGAGGCCGCGGCCCGGCGAGTCGGCGCGCTGGAGGCCATTGCCGCACTTCCGAATGGATTTCATCAGCCGGTCGGCGAGCGCGGTCAGGGCCTCTCGGCCGGCCAGCGGCAATTGATCGCGCTGGCTCGTGCCGAACTGGTCGAGCCGGACCTGCTGTTGCTCGATGAAGCCACCGCGGCGCTGGATCCCGCCACCGAGTCGGTGGTCCTGGCCGCAGCCGACCGGCTTGCCGCCCGCCGCACAACCGTCGTGATCGCGCACCGGCTGGTCACCGCGGCCAAAGCTGACCGGATCGTGGTGCTCGACGGCGGGCGGATCGTGGAACAGGGCCGCCATCTCGAGCTGCTCACGGCCAACGGCCTTTACGCCAGGCTCTGGGCCGCAGGCTCACCGGACGGGACCGTTGCGGCCTGATCGCGTCGGCCAATGTCCTCGAACACCGACGCGCCGGGTCTCCGGACGCGCCGTGCGCCGCGGCGGGGGGCTAGCCTGGAAGCGGCGCCAGAGACCCTGAGCAGACCCGCGCAGCACAGACCCGCGCAGAACGGATAGAGGCGACATCCAGCAGTGTCCCGCAGTAGCCCTACCCCCCACGACCAACCCGTACAGTTCGGCCCGAACGAGTGGCTCGTCGAAGAGATGTACGACCAGTTCCTCGCCAACCCCTCGGCGGTGGACTCCTCGTGGCATGACTTCTTCGCCGATTACCAGCCCGCGGCACCCGGCGACAATGGCGTCGTCCCGGGCACTGACTCGCCGGCTCCTTCGGTGCTGCCGCTAGCCGGCAGTGCTACCGCCACGACGCAGACCGCCTCGCCCGCCACAACGCCGCTGGAGCTTCCGCAGGACACCACCACCCCACTACGCGGTGCAGCGGCTCGAGTGGTGGCGAACATGGAGACTTCGCTGGAGCTGCCAACAGCCACCAGCGTGCGTGCGGTGCCGGCAAAGCTGCTCGTCGACAACCGCATCGTGATCAACAATCATCTCAAGCGGACCCGTGGCGGCAAGATCAGCTTTACGCATCTCATCGGGTACGCGGTGGTGCGAGCGCTCACTGAACATCCTGAGATGAACCGGCACTACACCATTGACGAGCAGGGCAAACCAGCTGTCGTGGCACCCGAGCACGTCAATCTGGGGCTGGCCATAGATCTCAAGACCGGCAAGGGCCGCAGTCTCGTCGTCGCCTCTATCAAGGGTTGCGAGGTGATGAGTTTCGCTCAGTTCTGGCAGGCCTACGAGGACATCATCCGCAAGGCGCGGGAGGGCAAACTCACCGCTGCGGACCTCGCAGCGACGACGATCTCACTGACCAACCCGGGAACCATCGGCACCAATCATTCGGTGCCCCGGCTGATGTCCGGACAGGGCGCGATCATCGGTGTGGGAGCGATGGAGTACCCGGCGGCCTTCCAGGGGGCCAGCGACGGAGCGCTCGCCGAGATGGCGATCAGCAAGATCATCACGCTGACGTCCACTTACGACCACCGCATCATCCAGGGCGCCGAATCCGGCGAATTTCTCCGGCGGATCCACGAACTGGTGCTGGGCCAGGACAACTTCTATGACAACCTGTTCGCCTCGCTGCGCATCCCCTACGAGCCGGTGCGCTGGGTGCAGGACATCCCCGAGGGCGCGGTCGACAAGACCGCCCGGGTGCTGGAGCTGATCGACGCCTTCCGCACCCGCGGGCACCTGATGGCCGACACCGACCCGCTGAACTACCGGCAGCGCAAACACCCCGATCTCGACGTGCTCAGCCACGGCCTCACCCTGTGGGATCTGGACCGGCAGTTCGCCGTCGGCGGCTTCGCCGGGCAGTCGCATATGCTGCTGCGCGACGTCCTGGGCGTGCTGCGGGACGCCTATTGCCGCAACATCGGCGTGGAGTACATGCACATTTCAGCACCCGATGAGCGGCGCTGGCTGCAGGAACGCGTCGAGCGGGTGCACGCCAAACCCAGCCGCGCCGAGCAGAAGTACATCCTGTCCAAGCTCAACGCCGCGGAATCCTTCGAGACCTTCCTACAGACCAAATATGTGGGGCAGAAGCGGTTCTCGCTGGAGGGCGCCGAGACGGTGATCCCGCTGCTGGATGCCGTGCTGGACAAGGCCGCCGAGTACGAGCTGGACGAGGTGGTGCTGGGGATGCCGCACCGCGGCCGGCTGAACGTCCTGGCCAACCTGGTGGGCAAGCCCTACTCGCAGATCTTCCGCGAATTCGAGGGCAACCTGGACCCTGGCCAGGCACACGGCTCCGGCGACGTCAAGTACCACCTGGGCGCCGAGGGCAAGTACTACCGGATGTTCGGCGACGGTGAGACCAGGGTGTCGCTGATCTCGAACCCGTCGCACCTGGAGGCCGTGGACCCGGTACTCGAGGGCATCGCCCGGGCCAAGCAAGACATACTGGACAAAGGGCCGGATGGCTTCACCGTGCTCCCCGTCGCGCTGCATGGCGACGCCGCCTTCGCTGGCCAGGGGGTGGTGGCTGAGACGCTCAACCTCTCGCAGCTGCGCGGGTACCGCACAGGTGGGACCGTCCACGTAATCGTGAACAACCAGGTCGGATTCACCACGGCACCGCAATATGCCCGATCCAGCGAGTACCCCACCGATGTGGCGAAGACGATCGGTGCACCGGTATTCCACGTGAACGGCGACGATCCCGAATCCTGCGTCTGGGTGGCCAAATTGGCGGTGGACTACCGCCAGGCCTTCGGTAAGGACGTCGTGATCGACATGATTTGTTACCGTCGTCGCGGCCACAACGAGGGCGACGACCCGTCGATGACGCAACCGAAGATGTACGACATCATCGATAGTAAAAGGTCGGTCCGCAAGGGTTACACCGAGGCACTCATCGGTCGCGGAGATATTTCCGTGGAGGAGGCAGAGCGCGCGCTGAAAGATTATGCGCAGCAGCTTGAGCACGTCTTCAACGAGGTACGGGAGCTGGAAAAGCGGGTTGCGGCGCCGAGCGAGTCGGTGGAGGCCGAGCAGCTCGTGCCTACCGGGCTGGATACCGGTGTCTCCCTCAGCGTCATCGAACGGATCGCCGACGCGCACGTCAACGTGCCCGAGGGTTTCACGCCGCACCCCAGAGTCAAGCCAGTGCTGGAGAAGCGGGCGAAGATGGCCCGGGAGGGTGGCATCGACTGGGCCTTCGCCGAGTTGCTGGCCCTAGGTTCGGTATGCCTGGATGGCCGGATGGTGCGGCTGTCCGGTCAGGACACCCGGCGCGGCACCTTTGTGCAACGGCATTCGGTGCTGATCGACCGCAAGACCGGGGCCGAGTACACGCCCCTGATGAACCTTTCGCCGGACCAGGCGAAGTTTCTAGCCTACGACTCAGCGCTGTCGGAATTCGCTGCGCTGGGTTTCGAATACGGCTATTCGGTGGCTAACCCGGACGCCCTCGTGCTCTGGGAGGCGCAGTTCGGTGACTTCACCAACGGCGCGCAGGCAGTGATCGACGAGTTCATCTCCTCCGGCGAGGCCAAGTGGGGCCAGCGTTGCGACGTGGTGCTGCTGCTGCCGCACGGCCACGAGGGGCAGGGCCCCGACCACACCTCCGGGCGCATCGAGCGGTTCCTGCAGCTGTGTGCGGAGGGCTCGATGACCGTGGCGCAGCCCTCCACTCCCGCGAACTATTTCCATCTGCTGCGCCGGCACGCCCTGGACGGGGTGCATCGGCCGCTGGTTGTGTTCACGCCCAAATCGATGCTGCGGCTCAAGGCGGCGGTAAGCCCGGTGGAGGATTTCACCTCAGGTCGATTCGCCTCGGTCCTCGACGACCCGACGATCACCGACCGCTCGGCCGTGCGCCGGGTGCTGCTGTGTAGCGGCAAAATCAGCTATGAACTACACGCCACCCGCCAGCAGCGAGGCATTCACAACACCGCGATCGTCCGCATCGAACAGCTCTACCCGGTGCCTCAGCGCCGGCTGAGCGCGGCGCTGGAGCGCTACCCGAACGCCACGGAGGTCTGCTGGGTGCAGGAGGAACCCGCCAATCAGGGCGCCTGGCCATTCTACGGGCTGAGCCTGCCCGAGCTGATGCCCGAGCGGCTCGGCAACCTGCGGCGGATCTCCCGCCGTGCCATGGCGGCCCCCTCCGCCGGGTCCGCCAAGGTGCACGAGGTCGAGCAGCGTGAGCTCATCGCCGCAGCCCTCGACTGAACCATCTACCCCGTGCCCGGCGTGTCGCGCTCCCCCGCTCCGTGTGTCGGGCTCCGGTGCACGGTGTGTCCGCAGTACTCTGCCCCGACTGGTACCGGCGCAGGCCCCTTGTGCGGGGAGGAGTCCAGGTGTATTTCACCGACCGTGGCATTGAGGAACTTGAAGACCGGCGCGGCGGCGAACAGCTCAGCGTCGAGTGGCTGGCGGCCAGGATGCGTACGTTCGTCGATGATCACCCTGGGTTCGAGGATGCCGTCGAGCGGCTGGCCACCTTTCTGGCCCGTGACGACGCCGACGAGCCTGATCACCTCACATGACCTCCTCGCGCGTGTGGGCGAACGGTAAAGCCAGCGCGTTGTAGTCGCAGTCGTGGGGCGTTACGTTCGACATCATGCCGAAGATCCCGGTCGAGCCAGGCGTCGAACTGGAGTACCAGATCACCGGCGACGGTGACCCCGTCTTGCTCGTCATGGCCACGACGGGCTCGCTGGGTATGTGGCGTCCGATCGTGCCCGCGCTGGCCGAGCGTCACAAGGTCATCGCCTACGACCACCGTGGTATGGGCGGCTCGACGCCAAGCGAGGACGCCGTGAGCATGCGCTCGCTAGCCGACGACGCCGCCGCGCTGCTCGAGGCACTGGATGTGGGTCCCGCGCACGTGATCGGCTGGTCGCTGGGCAGCGCAGTGGCCCAGGAGCTCGCGCTCAACCACGCCGACAAGGTCGCGTCCCTTGTGCTCTACGGGACATGGGGGCGCTGCGACGGCTTCGGGCGCTCGATGATCGCCGCGTTGCGCTTCCCCTGGGTACAGGGCGACGTGGCGACCGGGTTAGCCGCGCTCGGGCTGGCGTACTCCCCGCAGATGCTCGACAACCCGGCCTTCGGGACGATGCTCGCCGAGTCCCTGCCGCTGCTTCCCCAGACCGAGGCGCAGGTGCGCATGACCGTCGCCCAGTGGGACGCCGACCTCGTCCACGACACGCTTGACCGCCTGGGCGACATCATGGCCCCCACGACGGTGATCGTCGGCGACCAGGACCTGCTCACGCCCCCGCGGCAGAGCCTCGCCGTCGCCGAGCGCATCCCCGGTGCGGAGTTCCATCTCGTCGAGGGTGTCGGGTCGAGCCATTCGATGCACCTGGAACTCACCGAGCACTGGCTGGACCTGGTCCTCGCGCATCTCGAGCGCCACGCACTGACTACCGCGTGACGTCAGGGCGTTCGCCGACAACCTCAAGCGAATTCGCCGGGCACGCTCACCACGCATAGGCCTCCGGAGCAGGCTTGGCTCCATTGGGCCCCGGTGGCGGGAACAGCTCATCAAGCCGGGCCAGCACCTCGGCGTCCAAGATGATCGCAACGGCTCGCAGCGAGCTTTCCAGTTGCGCGATGGTGCGCGGGCCGACGATCGGCGCTGTCACTCCCTCCTGATGCAGCAGCCAGGCCAGCCCGACGTTGGCAGGATCCTCACCGAGATCGGCGCACAACTTCTCGTAGGCTTCAATGCGTTCCCGGTTCGCCTCCAGCGCGTCGGCCGAGCGACCCGTAGTGCTCCGCGAACCGCCCCCCTCGCGTTGCTTGCGCAGCACCCCGCTGAGCAAACCACCGTTGAGCGGAGACCAGGGGATCAGCCCGATGCCGTAGTGCCGCGCAGCGGGCAGCACCTCCAGCTCGACCCACCGGGTGAGCAGGTTATAGATCGACTGCTCGCTGACCAACCCGGTGACGTGCTGACGCATGGCCCCCTCTTGCGCGGCCGCCAGATGCCAGCCAGCGAAGTTTGACGAACCGACGTAGATGATCTTTCCCTGCTGCCGGAGCACCGACATGGCCTCCCAGATCTCCTCCCACGGGGTGGCCCGGTCCACGTGGTGCATCTGGTAGAGGTCGATGTAATCGGTCCGCAGCCGGCGCAGCGAGCCGTCGCAGGCTCGCCGGATGTTCAGCGCGGAGAGCTTGGTCTCGTTTGGCCAGTCGCCCATGGAGCCGTAGAGCTTGGTCGCCAGCACCGTGCGCTCGCGGCGGCCGCCGCCGTCGGCAAACCACCGACCGATGATCTGCTCGGTGATCCCCTCACCCTTGCTCCAGCCGTAGACGTTGGCTGTATCGAAGAAATTGATGCCCAGCTCATGGGCCCGATCCATGATGGCGTGGCTGTCGGCCTCCGAGGTTTCAGGGCCGAAGTTCATCGTGCCCAGGCACAATCGAGACACCGAAAGGCCGCTACGGCCCAGCTGCGTGTACTCCATAGCCACCAGCCTGGCACCGCGACGGATATCCGACCACTCGGCGCCTGCCTGCGCACCGGACAGGTGGCGGGGATGACGAGGACCGTCCCGTTTCGGCGAGCTCGACCCTGCTACCGGCTTGACCTGCACCAGGGTCGAGGTTGCAGGCTGGTGGGCATGAGCTGGTCGCGGTGAGTGCACCGCCTGTTGCCGGATCCCTCGCCCCGGTCCGCCCGGAGCTGTTCGCTCAGGGTCGCCGCACCACCACGGTCGGCCTGTTGCTGCTGATCAGCATGGTGGCGTTCGAGGCGATGGGAGTGGGCACCGCCATGCCGGCTCTGGTAGCTGATCTCGGTGCAGTGTCGCTGTACTCCTGGCCGTTCGTGGCATTCATGGCGGCTGGAGTTTTCGGCACCGTGCTCGGCGGGCGATGGTGCGACCTGGCCGGGCCCCGGATCCCGCTGGTGGTGGCCCCGGTCCTGTTCGGAACGGGTCTGCTGGTGGCCGGCACCGCAGCTGGCATGCCACAGCTGCTGATCGGCCGCGTGCTGCAAGGGCTGGGCGCCGGATCCTTGACCGTCGCGGTGTACGTGCTCATCGCGGTGGTCTACCCCGAGCGGACCCGTCCCGCCCTGTTCGGGCTGATGTCCTCGGCGTGGGTGCTGCCCTCACTGATCGGACCGCCGGTCGCGGGGCTGGTCACCGAACGGCTGTCCTGGCACTGGGTCTTCCTCGGCCTGGTGCCGGTGGTGGTGCTTGCAGTCGGGCTGGTGGTTCCGGCGGTCCGCCGGCTCGACCAGCCCGATCGTGGCCGGAGTCCCACCCCGCGGCGCCGCGGGCTGGTGCTCGCCGCGCTGTGCGCGGCACTGGGAGTTTCCGCGCTGAGCTGGGCCTCCCAACGCCCGAGCGCGTCCGCTGCCGCGGTCGCCGGGGCGGCGCTGGTGCTGTTGGTGCTATCGATGCGAAGGCTGCTGCCCTCCGGGGTGTTCCGGGCGCGCCGGGGAGTGCCGACAGTGGTGGCCGCCCGCGGGCTGCTCGCCGGGGTCTTCTTCGCTGCCAACGCCTACCTGCCGTTGATGTTGACCAGCACCCACCGCTGGACGCTCACCGAGGCCGGGATCCCCCTGCTGCTCGCCTCGCTGGGCTGGTCGGCGGCGTCCGGATGGCAGGGCCGCCACCCGGACCTGCCCCGGCATCGACTCCTGCGGATCGGGTTCATCCTACTGGCCGCGGGTACCGCCGGACTGCTGCTGGTCGCACCTGCCTGGGGCACCGCATGGTTGGCCCTGCCGCTGTGGGGCATCGCCGGGATCGGCATGGGACTGGGTTACTCGGCACTGTCGTTTCTGCTGCTGCAGCAGTCCAGTGCTGGCGAGGTGGGGTTCCATTCGTCAGCGGCGCAGATGTCCGATCAGCTCACCACGGCTCTCCTGATCGGCGCCGGCGGAGCGTTGCTAGCTGTGTTGGGATCCCCCGTGCTCGCGCTGCCGGTGTTGCTGCCGCTGTTGGCCGGCCTCAGCGTAATCGGCGCGACCGTGGCCGGCCGCGCCGCCACCGATCCACCCGTCACCGCAAGCCGTTGACGAAGTCCTTGGCCAGCTCAGCCGAGACGGCTCGGTCCTGGGTGATCCGCCGGTTGAGCTCGGTGAGCTTCGCCGTGGTCAGGCCCGCGGAGACTCTGTTCAGCCTGACCGCTGCGCAACGCCTCCACAGTCACCGGGCCGCCGGCGTCGGTGCTGAGGATCTGGCGGAAGGTACATCCGTAGACCTGAGCGATCTTGTCCTTCCAGCGAGCCGGCCATTCACCGGCCGCCCCGAGGATCAGCTGCGGGCAGTGCTGCCCGAGCTGGTCCATGCTGGTAAGCCCCAGAGTTGTGGAGGTCTGCGGGGTGACGACCAGCACGTCGGAGTCTTCCGCGATCACGATCGGAGCCAGGTACCGGGTCTGGAAA
>DASYMC010000438.1:0-6221 GCA_036009255.1 Pseudonocardiaceae bacterium | reverse complement strand
GCTCTCGTGCCCGGTGTGTCGTGTCGTGCTGGGCGGTGTGATGGGCCCCACTGCCCACGGCACCCGCCGATCGTGGATGCGGTGATACAGCGCGACGGGATGGTCTGGCACAATAGGTCGCTGTTGCCGCGGCGGGTCCTCTCATCACGCTGCGGCCACTGACCTTGCGAGCATCGCCGGTCCATGTCCCCACCGTGGGCCGTGCGCGCTCACCGTGAGCATTTTGCGCGTTGACAGGAGTAGCTCGACCCGTGGCTGTCAAGATCAAGCTTATGCGGCTCGGCAGGATTCGCCAGCCGTACTATCGGATCGTCGTCGCCGACGCTCGCACCCGCCGCAACGGCAAGGCGATCGAGACGATCGGCAAGTACCACCCCAAGGAGCAACCCAGCCTCATCGAGGTCGACTCGGAACGGGTGCAGTACTGGCTCGGTGTCGGGGCCCAACCCACCGACCCGGTCCAACATATCCTCCAGATCACGGGGGATTGGCAGCGCTTCAAGGGGCTGCCGGGCCTTGAAGGCACATTGCAGCGCGCCGAGCCGAAGCCGGACAAGGCCGAACTGTTCAATCGGGCGCTGGCGCAGGCCGGGGAGGCGCCGACCACCGAGGCCACCACGCCTCGGAAGAAGGCTGCGCGTCAGGCGGATACCAGCGCGGTACCTGCTAAAGCCAAGGACCCCGCCCCAGCGACGGGTACGGCGGAAACGTCAACCGGACCTGAGGACCGGGAGGACACTGCGACGGTCGCGGACGGCCAGGTGTGAGCATGCTCGCGGACGCGCTTGAGCATCTCGTGCGGGGGATCGTCGATAATCCCGATGAGGTCCGCGTCCAGCTGGTGACCACCCGGCGAGGCCGTACCCTTGAGGTGCACGTCCACCCCGATGACCTCGGCAAAGTGATCGGCCGTGGTGGACGCACCGCCACGGCGTTACGCACGGTGATAGGCGGTATCGGCGGCCGTGGGGTTCGTGTCGACGTCGTCGACACTGACCGCTGAGCGTGGTAGCTGAAGGCGTCGACCGTGCAGCCGAGCACTAACACGCCGAGCGGTAACACCGCGGACGGAGACACCCAGCGGGTCGTCGGCAGGATCGGCCGGCCACACGGGCTGCGCGGCGAGGTCACGGTGCAACTGCGCACCGACTTTCCCGAACAGCGATTCGCCGCTGGCGCGCAGTTGCAGGGTGACATGGGCCGCACGCTCGTTGTCGAGATCGCCCGCCCCCATCGGGGCGCCCTGCTCGTGCGATTCGCCGGGATAGCCGATCGGGAAGCGGCGGCCGAACTGTGCGGCTGCACGTTGAGTGTCGACGCTGCTGAGCTGCCCGATCTGGACGACCCCGACGAGTTCTACGACCACCAGCTTGAGGGTCTGGTTGCGGTGGGGTCTGATGGCACCGTGCTGGGCACCGTCCGAGAGATCGTGCACGCCCCGGCCAGCGACCTGCTGGTGCTGGACACCGGACACGGCGACGTGCTGGTGCCGTTTGTCCGGGCCATCGTGCCCCAAGTGGACCTGCCTGGTGGCCGGCTGGTGCTCGACCCACCTGCCGGCCTGTTCGATTGAGGCGTGCTGAGTTGTGCTCATTCAGGTAGTGACGATCTTCCCGGAGTACCTGGCCCCGGCCAGGGAGGCCTTGCTCGGCCGGGCCATCGAGCGGGATTTGATCGGATTCACCGTGCATGACCTGCGCGGCTGGGCTCACGACGCGCACCGGTCGGTGGATGACGCGCCCTACGGTGGTGGACCCGGCATGGTGATGCGCCCCGACGTCTGGGGTGAGGCGCTGGACGAGGTGCTCGCCGGTGGGCCACCGCCCCGGTTGATCGTGCCCAGTCCCGCCGGTCGCCCTTTCACCCAGCAGCTCGCTGCCGAGCTTGCGAGCCAACCCCGGCTGGTTTTCGCATGTGGTCGCTATGAAGGCATCGATCAGCGAGTGATCGACGACGCGGTCGGCCGGGTGGCCGTCGATGAAATCTCCATCGGGGACTATGTGCTCGTCGGGGGGGAGGCGGCCGTCCTGGTGATGGTCGAGGCCATCGCCCGGCTGCTGCCCGGAGTGCTGGGCAACCCCGCTTCGGCGATGCAGGACTCATTCTCCGAGGGGCTGCTCGAGGGGCCCTGCTACACCCGTCCTGAGGTATGGCGTGGCAGGGAGGTTCCCGATGTGCTGCGCTCAGGCAATCATGCGGCGATCGCCCGCTGGCGCCGGGACCGCGCAGTGGAGCGCACCGCTGCCCGGCGTCCCGATCTGCTGGCGGCGCTGCCACCCGGCGCGTTGGATGGTGCAGACCGCGCCCTTCTCGGGGATCTCACCACCCCGCCCGGCTGAGACCGCCCAGTTTCATAACGCGCGGCCGCGTCTGGCACACTGAGCCAGTTACCACAGCGGAGTAACGTTGGGGACTGCCCCCAGGGCGGAAGTCCCGAATGTCGTCCAAGCCGCTGTTCGCGTCCATCATGGGCGCTCCCGACCATGCACGGCACTCGAAGACGAGGATGGACTCCGATGAACACCCTGGACGCCCTGGACGCGAAGTCGCTGCGGACCGATATCCCCGATTTCCGGCCCGGTGACACGCTCAAGGTGCATGTCCGGGTCATCGAAGGTTCGCGCCAGCGGGTACAGATATTTCAAGGTGCGGTCATCCGCCGTCAGGGCGGCGGAGCGCGGGAAACCTTCACTGTGCGCAAGGTGTCTTTCGGCGTGGGTGTTGAGCGCACGTTTCCGGTGCACACCCCGAACATCGCCAAGATAGAGGTGGTCACCCGCGGCGATGTTCGGCGCGCGAAGCTGTACTACCTTCGTGATCTCCGCGGCAAGGCGGCGAAGATCAAGGAGAAGCGTGAGACGCCGTCGGCGTCCTGACCCCCCAGCACCGGCCGTGTGTCGATAGCCTGAGGACGTGGCCCACCTGGCTCGCTCGACCGAATCCGCTCGCGGCGACGATCCCAGCGATTCCCGGGGCCGCCGTGTGCATCGGCATCGCCTGTCCAAGCGCAAGAAGGGTTCCTTCTGGCGAGAGCTGCCCGTCCTGGTGCTCACCGCACTGGTGCTGACGTTTCTGATCCAGACATTCTTGGCCCGGGTCTATGTCATCCCCTCAGCGTCGATGGAACCCACTCTGCACGGCTGCCCGGGCTGCACCAACGATCGGGTGCTGGTTGACAAGCTGTCCTACCGGTTCGGCGATCCGAGACCGGGAGACGTGGTGGTGTTTCGCGGCACCGACTCATGGGGCAGCGAGTTCGTCAGCCAGCGATCGGACAACGTGCTGGTGCGAGGGCTCCAGCAGGCCGGTTCGGTGATCGGCCTGGCCCCCCCGGACGAGCGGGACTTCGTCAAGCGGGTGATCGCTGTCGGCGGCCAGACCGTGAAGTGCTGCGATAAGCAAAACCGCGTCATGGTCGACGGCACCTCGCTCACCGAGCCTTACGCCGTTTTTATCGGGCAGGAGCCTCAGGAGGAGTTCGGTCCGGTCACGGTGCCCCCGGGCAGCCTGTGGATGATGGGGGATAACCGGAACAACAGTGCGGACTCGAGACGGCACGTCGCTGACCAGCGCGCGGGCACTGTGCCGGTGAGCAATGTGATCGGGAAGGCCCGGGTGATCGTGCTGCCGGTATCGCGGTGGCAGGGCATCGCGGATCCTGATCCACAGCCTGCCAAACCGCTCGGAGCGCTCCGGGCTCCCACGCCTTTCTGGCCGGCTGGCCTGCCTCTGGGTGCTGGGCTGCTGCTGTGCTGGCCCGTGTTGCGAGGCGGTCAAGCCTTGCGGGAGCGGGTGGTAGCCCGCAGACGAGGCTGACCAGGAGTGCCGGCCATGACGGGCAGTACCCCGCAAGCCCTGCCGCGACCGCCGAGGGCGCTCGTGCGCAGGGACGGCGGCACATGGACCTTGCAGGCTGTTTTGCACCGTAAGGGCCTGGGTCCGGTCGCCGGGGTGGATGAAGCTGGTCGGGGAGCTTGCGCGGGCCCGTTGGTGGTTGCGGCCTGCGTGTTGCGGCCGGCCGACGCGGTGCCGCTGGCTGGGCTTGCTGACTCCAAGCTGCTCACCGCGGCGCGCCGGGAGCATTTCCACGACCTGATCGTCACCAGGGCGCTGTCCCGGAGCGTCGTCGTCATCCCACCCGATGAAGTCGACGCGTTGGGCGTACACGTGGCCAACCTGGAGGGTATGCGGCGCGCCGTCGCCGGGCTGGTCATGCACCCCGGTTATGTGCTCACTGACGGGTTCCGAGTACCCGGCCTGACCGCGCCGAACATGGCGGTGATCGGCGGCGACCGCGCCGCGGCGTGTGTATCGGCGGCCTCGGTGCTGGCCAAAGTGACCCGCGACCGCATCATGGGTGATCTGCATAGGCGGATGCCGTGGTACGGATTCAGTGAACACAAGGGCTATTGCACGCCGGAGCACAACGCGTCGCTGCTTGCGCATGGTCCCTGCGCTGAACACCGGTTTAGCTACGTCAACGTGGGTCGCGCGGCCCGCCTGCACGGCATGACCGCCCCACCGGGGCGACGCGTGAGCAAAGCCCGAGCGGAGAGTGGTCCAGAATGGGGGATCGCCGACCACGACGACGGCACGAGCGGGAGGAACCAGCACACGATGAAGCGATCGACGCAGCAATCGATGGCCCCCGATGAGCACTGAGGACCTCGAGAAATACGAGACCGAGATGGAGCTGTCGCTCTATAAGGAGTACCGCGACGTCGTCGGTCAGTTCGCCTATGTCGTGGAGACCGAACGGCGTTTTTATCTGGCCAACGCGGTGGATGTGCAGCCTCGCAACGCCGAGGGCGAGGTGTACTTCGAGGTGCGGATGTCCGATGCCTGGGTGTGGGATATGTACCGGCCAGCCCGGTTCGTTAAGAACGTCCGAGTGCTCACCTTCAAGGATGTCAACATCGAAGAAGTCGATAAGCCGGACTTAAGGCTGCCCGAGCCCGGTCCGTTCGGCGGCTGACTGTATTGCCCATCGCCCGCGCACCATGACCGCCGCAGGGCGGCTCAGGGCGCCGATATCGCTCAGCGGATCGCCATCAACGAAGAGCAGGTCGGCGTCATAACCCGGTCGGAGGCGACCCTTGCAGCTGCCGAGGCCGCACACCTGTGCTGCGATGGACGTAGCTGATGCCAATGCGTCGGCGGCTGAGATGCCGCTGGCTACCAGCATCGAGATCCCCGTGGAGACGATGCCGTGTGGTTTTGCGGTTGAGATGCCTCCGTCGGTGCCGGTGACGATCTTTACACCGGCCCGGTGCGTCCGCCCGACGTCCGCGCCGTCGCGGCCATCACCACCAAGGGGTACGTGCGTGTCGATGAGCCCCGGCAGGACGGTGGCATGGGGGAACTCGACGATGCGCAGCTTTCGGGCAGGGGTGCTGCCGCCGGTGCTATCCCGGCGATCCGGCCGTCGTCGATCAGCAGGGTGGCGCCGCCGGGTAGCTGTTGCTCGCCGTCGAACGCACGAGCCGTCTTGATCGCGAACATCTCGGCTCCTCAGTGGCTTGCCGGTGATACCTGTGCCAGCCCGCTCAGCTGCCGCAGCGCGTACCACAACGGGGTGTGCGGGTCGCCGCCGAGCGTGTGGCAGCGCCAGGCGATATGGCCGTCAGGGCGCACCAGGACGGCGCCGTCGTCGGCGATCCCGTAGTGGGTCGGCCACGCACCCGAGGGGTCATCGACGGTGCCCTGCGGGCCGCCCACCATGTGGGCGCTCAGCGGCGGCCACCGGGCACATCCAGGGCGTCCGGCATCATGGACACCCTTCAGCGCAGGATCACGGGCAGTGTGGTGAGGCCGTTCATCAGCACGCCTGGTCGGTACATCAGCTGCTCGGCGGGCACCGCCAACCCGAGCTGGGGGAAGCGGCTGGGCAGGCTGCCCAGCGCGATGCGGCTTTCCAACTGGGCCAGTGGCGCCCCGCGGCAATGGTGGATGCCGTGGCCGAAGACCAGATGCGGGTTGTCCGTGCGGTGATGTCCAGGGCGTCGGCCTGCGCGGTGCCCGCCGGATCGCGGTTGGCGGCAAGCAGCCCGTTGCCGATCAGGTTGACGCTGGTCTTCATCGTCACACGAGCTTAGCTGCTCGGAGAGGGCGTCGATCCCTTCGCAACACGCCGGTGAACCAGCTGTCATGGATTGGAAACCGGTCACGGTCACCATCAACCCACCATCACCAAAGCGACGGGGCTTCAACGGACGGAGGTC
>DASYMC010000437.1:0-2690 GCA_036009255.1 Pseudonocardiaceae bacterium | reverse complement strand
GGAAAGGGCCGGGCAAGTTCGAGAAGAGGCAGACATGCGTAGCTACCCTCGCACCACCATGGCCATTGCGCTGCTTGCTGCAGGTTGGATCAACACTGCCGCCACCGGGGCCATGGCGGAGGAGTACCACGGCGTCGCTGGCAAGGCCGCGTTGGACCCGGCAGCTGCAACGGCTGCCCCATCAGCCAGCGGGAACAGCTCGGCCGGCGTTCCGGTCATCGTCGGCAATGACGGCGACGGTCACCCCGTAATCGAGTACCACGGCTCGAGTTCGGGTGCTGCCGCGCCCGGAAGCAAAACCGTCTCGGCCGGCATCCCGGTCGTCGTGGGCAGCGACGGCGAAGGCCATCCCGTGATCGAGTATCGCGGATCTGACTCTCGCTCTGGCTTGCGCAACGGGGGCGTCCCGGTGATCACCGGGGCTGACGGCGACGGGCATCCGAAGATCGCCTACCTGCACGCCAGCCCTGGCGGTGTGAACAGGAGCCCGACGGAGCCCGGCAGATGAGCGGGGGCATATGGGAAGCAGCGCGGGCCGCCGCCCCTACCTCGCCGGTCGAGTGCATGGCGGCCACAACCGTCATCGTCGTCGGAGCACTGTGTGGCCGGCGCGCGGCGCTGGGCGGCATCGGCTTGGTTCTGTTGGCGGGGTTGGCCGTCGGCTTCGGGCCCGTGCTGACGGGGTCGAGCATCGAGGCCGATCGCTTCCTCTTGGGACTGATCCTGCTGCTGTGCGGGGCCGTCCCGGCCACGATGGCCATGGTCCAGGACGCGATGACCTCCGTCCGGGAGCAAAGAGCCCACTCCCGTGCCCTCGGGTACCGCCTGACCTCACCACCGGCCGGCCGCAAGCGCGCCCGCACAGGAGCCTCACCATGACCCGCGCGAACTCCAGCCCCGCCGTGGCGGTTTTGACTGCGACCTTGCTGCTTTCGGCCGCCGCACCCGATGCCTCGGCGCAGCCGGCGCCGGTTCCCGTGCAGGTGGCGGCGGTTCAGACCGCCGATATTCCCTTCACCTTGCAGGGAATCGGCAGTGTACAGGCCTTCAACACCGTCACCGTTCGCGCTCAGGTGAGTGGCGTGCTGCAGCAGATCCGCTTCACCGAGGGCCAACCCGTCCGGGCCGGCGAGGTGCTGGCGCAGATCGACCCGCGCCCCTTCCAGGCGGCGCTCGACCAGGCTACGGCCAAGAAGGCCCAGGACGAGGCCCAGCTACAGAACGCCCGGCTGGACCTGCAACGCTACGCCGGCCTCGGCACCTTCGCGTCCCACCAGCAGTTGGCGACGCAGCAAGCGATGGTGGCCCAGCTGGAGGCACAGCTACGCGGCGACCAGGCAGCAATCGAGAGCGCGCAGACGCAGCTCAGCTACACCACGATCACCTCGCCGATGGACGGCATCACGGGCATCCGGCTGGTCGATCAGGGCAATCTGCTTCGCGCTACCGACGCGACTGGCATCGTGGTCATCACCCAGGTCCAGCCCATCTCCGTCGTCTTTACCCTACCGGCCGAGACCCTGGCAGAAATCCGCCAGAGCATGGCCGCCGGGCCGCTGCATGTGACCGTCCTGGAACGCCAGGACCAGCAGCCTCTTGGCGAGGGGACGCTAGCCCTCCTGGACAACACGATCGATCAGGCCACCGGGACGCTGCGGCTCAAGGCCAAGCTGCCGAACCAGAATGGCGCGTTGTGGCCCGGCCAGTTCGTCAACGCCCAGCTTCTGCTCCGGGTCGAGCGCAGTGTGCCCACCGTTCCCTCCACTGCCATCCAGCGCGGTCCGGACGGCAGCTGGGTCTATGTGGCGCAGCCGGACCACACCGTCACGGTGCAACCCGTCAAGGTGCGCCGGTACGGCGGTGGCATCGCTGTGCTGGAAGGCGGGCCTGAACCCGGCACGATGGTCGTCACCACCGGTCAGTACCGCCTCGCCCCGGGCGCGCATATCGAGATCGCGCAGGCGGCTCCGCCCACCCAGAGCGGGGGAATGCAGCGGTGAACCTCTCAGCACCCTTCATCGCCCGGCCAGTGGCAACTATCCTGCTGATGGTTGCCCTGCTCTTCACAGGCATTGCGGCGTATCCGCTGCTGCCGGTGGCGCCCCTGCCGCAGGTGGAGTTTCCCACCATCCAGGTGAGCACCCAGCTGCCGGGCGCCAGCCCTGAAACTGTCGCTACCTCCGTCACAGCACCTCTGGAGCGGCAATTCGGGCAGATCCCGGGCGTGACGACGATGACATCCACAAGCATCCTCGGCACCAGCTCGATCACCGTGCAGTTCGACCTCACCCGCAACATCGATGGCGCCGCACTCGACATCCAGTCAGCGATCAACCAGGCGGCTGGTCAGCTGCCAACCAACCTGCCCTCACCACCCCAGTACCGGAAGGTGAACCCGGCCGATGCGCCCATCCTGGTGCTGGCAGTGCAATCCGACGTGCTGCCGCTGACGCAGGTGGACGAGTACGCGGAGACCATCCTCGCCCAGCATCTCGGTCAGATCTCCGGGGTTGCGCAGGTCGAGATTGGCGGCCAGCAAAAGCCGTCAGTCCGTGTCCAGGTGGACCCAGCCAAGGTCGCCTCGCTCGGCCTTCAGCTCGAGGATGTGCGGACCGCGATCACCACCTTGACCACCAACGCGCCGCAAGGCTCGATCGAACGAGCCAATCGGTCCTTTACGATCTACGACA
>DASYMC010000436.1:0-3392 GCA_036009255.1 Pseudonocardiaceae bacterium | reverse complement strand
GGCAGAGTTTTCCCATATACGGATTCAAAAGCCCCGAGAGCATTCCCGGTCGAATCGACTAAATGATACACCTGGGTAGCCCTTTTAAGAGCATCAGGCGTACGTGCGAGCGGTTCATTAACCGCGTTAAGACCACACTCCACAATGGACTTCGTACTAGGGGCCTGTTGGTCCACATTTGCTTTGTGAGCCGTGTCAGCACTTGCACCGCCACAACCGGACACAACTATGCATAGTAAAAGCGAGAATGCGCCAGTAGATACTACGTGGCGACGGTGGAGGCCTTCGTTAGTGAGGTGCGCTTGCCGACCCACGCTGTCACGTCTGTTCATCCTACGCAACCGATCACTGATACGGCGTCCCACGGAGGCTGATGGCTCGACAGCGCCGCAGCGGCGAGACGTTTGACCAACGTTGTGCGGCACTTTGACGCTCCACCTCACTTCAATAATTCCCTCAAGCGCACGGTGACGGATACAGCCTGTAACGCCTACCCGAGCGACCATCCGGAAAGTGTCTAGCTGTACCGACCTATCGCGCAGCTGTGCTCCGCGTTACAGCCGCTAGACGGCGACTTGAGCAATTTAGCCTGAACGGAGCAGTATTGGCCGATTTGGAATTTTCGAGACAGCATGACGGTCGTATAACTATGGACGAGTTGATAGCAGACAGAGAGCGATCAGTGACCGCGAGTGTTAGATAGGGACGAAACTTCAGTATTCCCGGAACAGCCGATTGCTCACCGTGATGGTGCGGTAGAAGTCCTCGATGGCCTAGTCGACCCTATGAGGCTGATCGCCTGATCCGTCCCCCTCTCGGCCTGCCGGTCGGCCCGGCATGGGTCGGCTCGACGGTGGGCGGCTAGTTGCGGGGGAGGGTGGAGCGGAGCGATTCTGCGCTGCAGACTTTACGTTCTAGACGTCTGCGGGGCCGTGGCAGGACATGGCGTTGCAGACACTTCGCAGAACTGAGTGCCTCCTCGCTGCCAGCGGACCGACAACCCCGGATGATTCGGGTGTGCTCGATTAGTCGCAACCCCAGCCTGCAGCCATTCAGATACCTAGGGTGACAGGCTCAACGGCGACCGCAGTTAGATCGTTCCTGACACGACGCAAATCCCGAGGCTGTAACGGATGACCTCACGTCGCAGATATTCAGCTTGAGTGAACTGTTTTCGAACTCTTAGCAGATTGCACCCATACGGAAAGTGACAAACCACGTGGGTCTCTGGTTTCTACTTTCGAGGCACCTTGGAGGAAGCATGACTTCGTGCTCCACCGCAGGGGACTCGGCAGAGCTTCCTGAGACCACCGCGAGTGTGTGGTCTCGTCGACGAGGGCGCACGGCTGTTCGGTGCACTGAGCGGGAACACGTTGCCGACGAACCGTCACCAGCAGCCAGGGGCGAAGATCACAATCCACGCTGGCGATGCGCCACGCACGCTGTCTGTCGGCCCGGATGGACCTGGTCGCCGGCGGTCAGCGGACAAGCTGCTCCGGTGGACAACCGTAGCGGCAACGGTGCGTGGCACCGACGCTCGCGCACTGGGGGGATACCCGACGGTGAGTGAGGACGTGATTCGCCTGTCGGTGATCGGACAGATACTGCGGAGACGGTGGCGATTGCTGCTCGCCCTCGCGGCGTTGGGTGCCGTCGTCGGTGCCTCGGCCTCGCTGGTGTGGCCGCCTACCTACGAGTCCAGCAGCAGGGTGCTCGTGCAGGGTGATCCCGACAAGGACCGAGTGCTCAGCGAGGCCCAGATAGCGATGAGTCTGCTGGTCCTTGACCGCGCGGCCGCTGGGCTGAACTGGGGTGTCGACGGGCGTGGCCTGCGCGACTCGGTGACGGCCGCGGTCGCCGGTGGGAACGTCATCGAGATCAAGACCACGGCGGACAGCCCGGACAGGGCGCGTCAGCTCGCGGAACGGGTGACCCAGCAATACGTCGTGTTCTCGACCGAGCTCTTGACCAAATCCGCCAGCGCCCCCGGCGAGGTGCTGGCACCGCGTAAGGACAGCCTGCTCATGCAGGTCGCGGACATGAACCGGCGCATCAGTGCGCTGCAGGGGTCGGTCGGGTTGCTGACCGCGGCTAACTCGCAGGGCGCCGCCGCACGCGCCGAGCTGCAACAACTGAGCAGTAACCGAACAGACGCCGTGAAGGAGCTGACCGACCTCGATGGACGTATCGCGAAGGCTCAGGCGCAGGCCGCGGTCAGCCGGGAGAACTTCAGCATCATCGAGCCGCCGGTGGCACCGCCAGCTCCTGTGACACCGATCCGCCTCCAGCTGGTTGCCGGCGGGGCGGCGTCTGCCGCAGCGCTCGGCGTCTTGGTCCTGCTCGCGGTTCGGCAGGCTGACCGGCGGCTGCGGCGCTGCTCGGACATCGCCGCCGCCCTGGGCGCACCAGTCCTGGGCACCGTTGAGGCTCCCGCCGAGACGGCGGTCGCGTCGCCTACGAACGGCTCGCCTAACGGGCATGGCGCCGACGGCCGGCGCTCCTTGCTCCAGCGGCTGCTGCGCAACGGCGATGCTTGGGACGGCCCGCGGATCACGACGAGCCACGATCAGTCGCTGGAACAGCTGCGCTACCGACGGGTGCTGGCCCGGCTGCGCGCAACGCCGGAGGAGTCGGTCAGGCTCCTCGTCATCGTCGTCGATGATGACGTGCTTGCTTATCGAGCAGTGGGTCGGCTCGCGATCGCGGCAGCCGTCGACGGCCAGCCTGTCTCCGTCGTGACAAGCAGTCCCCGGCTTGCCGGGACGGTGGAAGCTTTCCTGGCTGTCCATCCCATGGGCCCGGTTTTGATCAACGTGGACGTCAGCACGAGCGCGGGTCATACCCGCTTGGCATACGCCGCGGTGCTCAATGTCGTGGCAGTTTCCGCTGCCAGGCCGACCGTGCCGGACTCTCCCGACGTGTCGGGGGTTCTGGCGGTGGTGACATCCGGGACGAGAACTGCATGGGAGCTGCTCACCGTCGCCGAGGCATGTCACGAGGCGGGCCATCCGGTCGCCGGGGTGCTCATGGTCCTTGGGCCGGCCGATGAGGACGACGCCGAGGATGCCGACCCTGAACAGTTGCGGCTAAGCGCAACGGTCGGCCCGCCGCGCGGCCGCGCGGGCAGGGGTCCGGCGTGATGGAGCCGAGCACCACGTCGACGGATCAGCCGTTGCTGGACCTTGAGCGCCTCGTCGCGGGAATTCGCTGGCGACGGCGTACCTGGATGTCCTTCGCGCTGCTCGGCCTGTTCGCTGGCGTGCTGTTGACCGTCTTACATCCGCCTTCTCCGACGGCGGTCACCCGCGTGCTGGTGGTACACGCGGACGACCAGCAGGCGCAGCGGAGCACGCTGATGGAGACCGACGTAGCCCTCTGTCAGACCAGCGCGG
>DASYMC010000435.1:0-1664 GCA_036009255.1 Pseudonocardiaceae bacterium | reverse complement strand
CTATTCGGTGATCGCTGGACAATGCCACGCCTGCGGGTGGTTCGACGAGTCGTACGTGTCCCCCGAGCTACCCGCCATCCCTCGTGAGGAACTCGAAGCTCGTCTGGCGGAGCCTTGCACTCGAAGTCAGGCCGATGGCGACCACCCCCACACGACTGAATGACTGGCTGACCGGACAAGCCAGGTAAAACTGCTGACCAGCGGTTATTACCCGGGATTCCGCGCATAATCCCGGGTAGTACCGCGGGGTCTACGGGTGTCAGCGCCAAGGACGGCCGCTGTCGCCCCCCGGGCGTGCGGGTCAGCGTCAACCGACGTGCCGCCAGCGGGCTCGTAATCGCACCGAAAACCGAAGTATTAGCAGGAATTTCAGGACTCGCTGAGGATCACTTCACCCGCACCACCGAGATAACCGACAGCCCGATCGACCTGATCCGACTGGTGCAGGAGATGGCTCAGCACTACCCAAGATGCCTCGGTCAACGCGAAGACGCACCAAATGAATCACGATCAGGACTTAGCCTGTCCATCGTGTCGACGTTCCTTACCGGCGGTGTCGCTGGCTGTTCTCCTGAATCACTCAACTGCCCCAGTGTCGTGCGTGCACCGGACCGCTGCTGCAACGGGAAGCCGGCGAGGCCTTGCCAGGCTAGTGTCGCGGTCAGCGCGACGGCGTCCTCCTTGGGCAGTTCGTGGCGCCGTGTGAGCCAGTACCGTGCGCTGTGTTCGCTGATGCCGACGACGCCGACCGCGACCAGCCACGCGCTGTCGGCGTTCAGCCCGGCGTCGGCCACCACAGCATGGGCAATGGCCTGCACGCAGGCGGTGTACAGCAATGCCCCCACTGGAGAAGTAACCCAAGATCCCGGCAACCAGGCCGACCACGACGCCAATCAGTAGCACCAGGGGCGGTACGAACGCTTAAGAGCGGACCGGGTGGTGGCGTGGCCATCATGACCCCTCTCCACAGATACAACCCAATGACCTCTTGCCTCTTAAGTCCGGATTGGAGGGTCGAACGTGCAGTCGGCCGACTAAGATCTTTTGGCATTTGCCGATCCCGGCGAATCGGATGCGCGTTGAGCCTGCCTCCCGCGGCCATGCCGCAGGCGCCACGGCGGGTGCCGAGGAACGGGCGTGGGTGATCCGGCGAGCGGCGCGGATCAGCCCAGCCTACGGCGGCTGACCCGGGCCGCTGCCACAGTCATCAGCGACATCACGTCGGGCCGGGCGGATCTGACCGACACGGTGTCGTTCGTCGGATTCGATTCGCTGTTCGAGCGGATCCGCCGCCAGGTCCGACAGCTGGCCTGGACGAAGATAGGTACCCGCCGGGGTTGTCGCCAATCACCGAAGATCTCTGCGCTGGACCGGATCGAGGTGGTGCTCTGACTGGTCAAAGACTTGAAGGCTGGCCGGGATGCTGGGTGACGGCCGGGCTCTCCGATGGGTCACCCATGCGAATACCCGTGCCGCCAATTCCGCAGTAACCGTTTGGGTTTTTCGCATCCGATAAATACTGTTGGTGGTAGTCCTCGGCGTAGTAGAAGTCGCGCAGGGGAGCTATCTCGGTGGTGATCTGCCCTTGCCCGGCTGTGGTGAGCGCCTGCTGGTATATGGTCCTGCTGCTCTGCGCCTCGGCAGCCTGGTCGGCATCAGTGGTG
>DASYMC010000434.1:0-1981 GCA_036009255.1 Pseudonocardiaceae bacterium | reverse complement strand
TGCATTTGCCCGCGATCAGCAAGGCCCGGGAGTGGCTACGCCCGGGCCTACGACCTGCTTAAAGTGTTGCAGTGGTCACCACTGATCGCCGGGTCGACGACCTTGAAAGCGAGCGTGCCGAGAGGTACCGGGGTTCGAATTCCTCCGCTCCGGCTACTCCTGAGCAGCATTAACGCCGGACAGGGTGATCGTCTTCCGGTGTCCGTTCTGGCTCGTGGTTGCATTCCTGGTTGCATTTGGGCTGCTGTGCCTGCGGCTGGGTCACCATTGGGTTCGGGTGAGGCGTGCGTGGCTGGGTCGCCTCGCTGGTGCTACTTACCAACAGCGCCGTGGTCAGAGTCGCGCACGTGATCAAGCAGAGCCTGCGGGGCACTGGTGCACGTCTCTTCGCAGAAGGGTGGCGTGATGCGGTGCCCATGTTTCTTGGGGACGAAGGAATCGCGTAGCGACGTCCTCAAGATCGACACCCCACTTTACCCCCACATTGCGGCGGTACATGGTGGCAAATGTTCGGCACCGATAAGCGGTCCCGTTCGGTAATCGTGCAGCTAGCGGGCACTGTCAGGTAGTGTCCGGCGCAGACCGGCGGGTTCGACTCCGAATCGGAAGGTCGGCGGTTCGACCCCGCCCCTGGCCACCACGGCACATTGCAAATGCTCGCTGTGGTGGTCTTGGCTGTCCAATGTTGTCCAGAGCACTCGCCGACTTGGCGGGCGTTGTTCCGCAGAGGTCCCGGGTGAGGTGCTTATAGCGCCTGGTCAACGAGCTGTGAGCCAGCCTGCGGGCCCACAACCGGCGCGCGCTGACGGTCAGTGTGAGGAAGGATCCGACGACGCGGTGTTGGACGGCGCGCGACCGGAAGCTCTCCCACACGTGTAGCACTCCAAGTGCTACCATTTCGGGATGGAGCGCATCGGCATTCGTGAACTCCGTCAGAACGCGTCCCGGTACCTCGCGCTGGTGAAAGCGGGACATACCGTGGAAGTGACCGAACGCGGCGAACTGATCGCCCTCCTGGTACCTGCGCAACGCTCTCATACTGCGCGAGATCAACTGATCGGCGCAGGAAAGCTGATTCCCGCGGTCTGCCCAACCGGCCGTGTCCGGTCACCTCGGCCGGTGCCGATTGCCCCTGGTGAACCGACCAATCAGGAGCTGCTCGACGCCGAGCGCGAGGAGCGACTGTGATCTACCTGGACTCCTCCGCGCTGATGAAACTGATCCGGATGGAGGACGAAACCGCAGCACTGCGTGACTGGCTTGGCGAACGGCCTGAGCAACCGGTGGTGAGCAGTGAGCTCGGGCGAGTCGAGGTACTCAGGGCGGCACGTCGGGTCGGTGGCCGGGCCCTGACCGAAGCCCGTGCGGTTGTCGGCGACATCGACCTAGTCCCGCTCGACCGGGCGGTTCAAGATCTCGCCTCCGACATCGGTGATCCGTTGCTGCGCACCCTCGACGCTCTCCATTTGGCCTCAGCCGTGCTGCTCAGCGACGAGCTGACGGTATTCATTGCCTACGACCAACGGCTTACCAGCGCGGCCCAGGCCGCCGGCCTGGTCGTTGCTACGCCCGGGGCAGCCCTGACGTCGTAAGACCTGACCCGCGGCTCGCAGCGAAATGGGAACCAAAGGACGTGACTCGTGCAGTGGGGTAGCACGCCTCACCCATTGACGAAGATGCCTTCACCATTGGCGCCGTCGAGTCTGCGGAACCAGGGACGCCGGAGGCGTAGCCGCAGCCCGTCGTCGGGTGGGTGTCCAACGAACTGTCCAATAACTCCAGTCATCTGAGCGCTTCTGGTGCCTCTTCGAGGAAACTACGGCACACAAAATGCCAGGTAGTCGCACTCCTATCAGGTGGTCTTTGAATGAAAATCGGAAGGTCGGCGGTTCGACCCCGCCCCTGGCCACCACCTCTGACCGGCGTAAACGGTCGTATCTGAGGATCTCTAGTCGATCTTTGTCCAACTGACTGTTCAATT
>DASYMC010000433.1:0-4743 GCA_036009255.1 Pseudonocardiaceae bacterium | reverse complement strand
AGATCAGCGGACGTGAGCGTTGCGAGCAGGTCAACGGCTTGTGCAGAGCGGGGCGCGTACTGCGCGCCATCGTCGATGAGGTCGACTTCGGCGACCGCTGCCACCGAGTCGAACCCGATCTCTGCACACGTGACCTTCCGATTCAACTTCGCACCCAGCGCTGCGGCGATACACCGAATGGTGTCGTGATGGGGCCGCACCCCATCAAGCCATCGCCGCACCGAGACATGGTCGGGAGAGATGTCATGCCCGGTCTTCGCCGCCTCGGCGTGCACCCGGGCGGCCAAGCCCTTGTTGCTCACCTCGGCCTGCTGCATCACCGCTGCTAGCAGCCTGTTCGGCTCTCGCTTGGCGTCCACGTCAGACCATCACCTCAGAGGTAGTAAAGCACCCCTGTGCACATCCTGCGTGCATGGATGCACCCTCTGTGCAGACTGCCGCACCCCCGCCCTGGCGCGGTTTCCTTTCGCCATGGATGACGCCAGCGAAGAACAAACCCCATTCAGAGGGGGGATCAGCGGCGCGCCAAGAGGTAGCGGCATCCACGCAATCACAACGTCAATGATTCCCCGGCCCGGCGGTCAAGTGCCTGCCAGCAACCCCGTCGGGCCGGGTCTCCCCAACACCCACGAGTAATCGAGGAGATCAGAATGATACAGGTTCACACCTGTCTGAGTGTCCACTGTGACCAGTGCGGCGATGCCCTAGGCCGCGCCGCGTACACCGTGCATTTCCGCACCGAAAGCACCGCGTTGAATGCGGCTACCGCTGACGGGTGGCGGATTGGCCCGGATGGGCAGTGGTGGTGCTCGGTCTGCGCGCCAGCATTGGTCTGCCAGGCCGAAGGACACCAGTTCGGCCCGTGGCGACGCCCACACACCCGCAACGGGCACCGAGCGCCCAGTGAGTACCGGTACTGCCGCCGGTGCTGTGTCCTGGAATCCCGCCCGGCCACCAGGGACGGGGGTGAGGCCCGATGAACCAGACACCGAGTGGTGCAGTGCTGGTCGTGGTGCTGGCCCTGGCCGGGCTGGGGGTACTGGCCGCGTTTCGCGGCGGTGCCCGCAGCGGGCACCGCCTGGCCCGTCACAGCCAGGAAGTGACCCGGATGGGCGGCAACCTCATTCGCGCACTGAGCACTTCAGCGGTCATCGTCGCCGTGCAGTGGGCGGTGGTGTTCTTCACCTCCGACCCCCGCGCGTGGGGAGTGGCGCTAGGAGTCCCGGCGTTGTTCGCCGGCGCCTCGATCGCCCGCATGTTCTCTGTCACGGAGATCATCCACCCGAGCACCCAGAAGCGGGACCGGCGATGACCAGCCACTCACCACAACCACCACAACGCCAACCAGAACCGCAGCAAGGAGAGAGCACACTGACCTCGTTACCAAGCCCCACTGGTGATCCGCCCAGCACCGTGCCAGGTGCACAGTTGACCCCGGCACCACCGGTACTGGATGGGGAACTGCTCTCGGAGGAAGACGAGGAAGACAACGCGGCCGTCGCCGCGTGGCTGTCCGGGCAAGGCCGGTTGTCCGACCGGATGGTCATGTTGACCCAGGCGATGATCGACTCACCCCGCAGTGTCCATCTCATAGCGGTCATCGCCTACCGGCTGCGCAACGGACCATGGGACGCCACGCGGCTGTGCTGGTTCTTCTTTCGCGGAAACGCTCGGTGGATCGCCAAGGGCTGGACCTGGGTCACCCACGGCGACCTACGAGCCGACGCCCGGGCCGCACGGCTGATCGGTGACCGGGAAGCCCGCCGGGCGGCACAAGAACTCATCCGCGCGGATGCGGCAACTCGCTGGGCCAAACTCGGCATCGCCGCCTACCGCATCGCCCTCGGCGGGCTGTTGATCGCTTTCCTCGGCGGAATACTCGCGATCACTAACGCCTACGTTGACCGGGCCGAGATGCCAGCCTGGCTGGCCGGGCTCTACACCGTGCTCTCTGTATTCGCCGCGCTGGTGCCCTGGCTGGCTAAGGCAGCTCCGATCGGCTGGCTGGTCGCCGCGATCTGGGAGGGCCGCGACCGCAGTCCCGGTGCCGGTTTTCTGTTACACCCGGACCGGGACGATCCCGATCCGTGGATCGATGAGCGGATGATCACCACCGCGCTAGCCACGTTGAATATCGCTCCGCTCAACCGGTTCTTTAAAGACGGTGGCCAGTTGGTCTACACCATTCCCGCCCGCCGCGATGGCCACGGCACCGCCGTGCAACTACGGATGCCGCTGGGCACCAAGTCCTCCGACGTCATCGCCCGCAAAGAACTACTGGCCGCCAACCTTGGACGGCTGGACGTGGAGACCTGGCCTGCAGTCGGCCCTCAAGCCAACATCCTCGATCTGTGGATCGCCGATCAGGGCGCCCTGGACGGGCCAGCACCACCCTGGCCCCTGGTGCACCACGGCACGGTCGACGTCTACACCGGAGTGCCCTGGGGAGTAACCATCCGCGGTGAACCCATCGTTGCGCCGCTGATCGGCACCAACTGGCTGTTCGGTGCATTAGCCGGACAAGGCAAAACCGCCACCTTGCGCCTGCTCGCCCTCGGGGCCGCGCTGGACCCCACCACCGAAATCCGGATCATTAACTTCAAACCCTCCGGTGACTGGAACGCCTTCACCCCCCGAGCCACCGTCCTCCTGGTCGGCATGAGCGCCGAGATCATCACCGCCTGCGCCGACCAACTCGACGCACTCGTCACCGAGATGCAACGACGAGCACAAACACTCGAACACCATGCGCCTGGCGCCAACAAAGTCCCCCAACACCTCGCCGCCCGCAAAGACCTCGGCCTGCACCCCTTGTTCCTAGTCATCGACGAAGTTCACATCCTGTTCGGTGATGAGCAGGTGGGCGGCAAAACCGGCCGCGCCACCAATGCGATGAAAGCCCTGCTCAACATGGCTCGCGCGTTCAACATCCACCTGTTGATCGCCACCCAACGCCCCGAAGACCGCACCCTGCCCGCCGAAATCCGCGACCGCTTCGGCATCCGCGTCTGCCTGCACGTCGGCAACGAAGCCACCAACGACATGATCCTGGGCAAACCCGCCTTCGCCGACGGCGGCCGCGCCACCGACCTGCGCTACAACATCGACCGCGGCACCAGCGTGGTCAACAGCGGTTTTGGCACCAACACCAAATACACCGTCGTCCGCACCCACTACGTCAGCGCCCGCGACCCCGAAACAAACACACCCGACCAGATCACCCCCATCATCACCCGCGCCCTGCACCTGATGACCAAGCAGGGACGCGCCGTGAACGCGGCCCTGACCACCACCGACGAACCGATACCGATAGATCACCTGGCCAACATCAATGAAGTGCTCCGCGGGGAGCACCGGGTACGAACCCAGGTGGTGCTGACCCGACTGGCCGAGCTCAATCCCGCCGCCTACGAGGGCTGGAGCTTCTCCGACCTCAAAATCGCGCTAGCCCAGGAATGCATCGAGATCAGCAAATCACACGGTAACAGCGTCATCCGAGCCCACGACGTCACCCAAGCACTCACTCTACGCAACAACAGCGACACCCGAAAAGGTGGCGACGATGCGGGGAATTAGCCGGGGAAGCACTCGGCGGCCCGGGGAAGTTTCCCCACTGCTCCCCCGGCCGCACTTCCCCCACATCACCAGCCAGGACTGTCCATGGGGAAGCAGAACACATCTGCCCGGGCGCAGCCAAAACCAGCAAAACCCAGGTGGTCACACCACCAGCGGACTTCCTTCCCCGATCCCCACAGCACCAGTCGACTACGAAGAGCAACTGCTGAGCGAACTTCCGTACCCGCGCCCCCGCCTCTAGTACCGACCAACGAAGAGGAGCTACTCACCCGTTGGCCCATCAGGAGCCACACCACAAACCGCAGCTCAGCACGAGCGACACCAACACCAAGCCGGACCAGCAGAACCCCACGCCGCCACTTGCCGCCTACATTCACCAAATCGTGGACACCGCTCCGCGTCCCACCCCCGCACAACTCGAACGCCTCGCCGGTCTACTCCGCGACCCCGACAGCCACAGCGCACACTGAACCAGTGAACCGACCATCGGCCCCGCGCCCGACCCACCTACCCGCGCCCTGACCACATCGAACTGAACCCGGTCAAAGAACCGATCCCGGCAACACACCCTTGTTACGCAGTGCGGGAGCAGCACGACGCAGTGTGATAAGCGCCGGATCTGGTATTGACCCTCGGCCCTCGCCTGTGAGTTCTGGGCGAGCCGTGTGCCGCAGTGTGGAACTGGGATTGAACCAGTTCGGCCTCTCGCTTCGAAGTGCCGGCAGAGTGCGTGTCGCAGCGTATTTGTAGTATCTGATCTCGAAGGAAGCTGACCGATAATGCGGTCAATGATCCGAATTTTAGAAGGAATATGCCAACCCCATGAAATTCACTTTGGTGTGCTCTGGGCGACTCCCCAGCCACAGCAATTCGGCAACTAAACATGAAATTCGAAGGAAGGCCATCCGCAACTGAAGGAATTGTGGCGCACTCACCCGGCGCTTACGAGTTATCGCCAATGGATTTCTCGTCAGCAGCTGGACCATGCTAGTGTCTCGTGAACCTTGATGCTTTACACGGCTTTACTTGGTCATAGTGTTCGATAGGCAGATGGAATTGACTATGAGCCAGCGGGTCGAGTTGCAGGCTGTGGTGAAGAGTGCTGATGTTCCAGCGCCGGTGGCGACACGGGCGCGGGTGGTGTTGTGGCGCGCGGAAGGTCGATTG
>DASYMC010000432.1:0-3232 GCA_036009255.1 Pseudonocardiaceae bacterium | reverse complement strand
CGAATGTGTTGTGTGGCCCTGTTTCTCAGTTCAAGTCGAAGGTCACTGGTTCTGGTCGGCGCGAACGCCGGGCGGCGCCACAGGCGCATCAGCGCCATCGAAACTGCTGATGAGTCGGTCGTAGGTGGCAGACAGATGGCTCCGGATTGCCCTTTCGCAGGATTCGACGTTTCGACCCGTGATGACCTGCAGCAGCTCGTCGTGCTCGGCGATGACAGCGTCCCGGTAGTACTCGTTGGATGCGTGCCTCTTTGTCAGCAACGAAAGCAGCACTTGTGATCTGATCGAGCTCCATGAGTTCCACAAGCGCTCGTGGTGCGCGCTTCGGTAGAGCGCGTCGTGAAACTCGATGTCGAGTTTGATCAGGACAAAATCGTTCTCATCGACCAAGGCTTTGGACATGGCCTTGACCGCAGCGGCGAGGTTGTCCAGATCAGCTTGGGTGGCGGCAACAGCGGCCTCCCTTATCGCGAACACTTCCAACACGGTCCGCAGGCTCCCGAGCTCTCGGAAGTCCGTCGCCGAAAGTTTCACGACGAAGGCGCCGCGATGCCAATCCATCGTGACGATGCCCTCTTGCTTGAGCTGGACGAGGGCCTCCCGGACAGGTCCGCGGCTCACCTGTAGGCGGTCCGCTATGTCGACCTCGTTCAGGCGTTCACCTAGCTTGAGCGAATCGTCGAAGATCGCCTGGCGGATGTTCTCCGCGACTTCGTCGGTCAGACCCCTTCGCCGGGCCGGTTGCATGTCCACCCCCTGTTTACCCACGTCGCAACTCTTTGCAAGTTGTTGACATCCAGAAAGTTAGCAATCTAGGGTGGGTCTTGTCCATCCCCTTCGAGACCATGAATGTCAGCTGGAGTTCGCTGGCCGTGAGCATCGAGCAGGAGACAGGCAACGTCATGGCAGATATGTGCCCCAGTAATGCCGTCACCGACAGTTTCCTCGCGTCCCTCGCGTTCGCTTCTCGGCGAGGCCCCGGCGCCGAAGGTACGGATTGACCCATCACTTTCTGGAGCCCGGCCCGGGCACGGTGCACGACTACTTCAGCCGTGCTCTCCCCCCAGTCCTGCACGTCGATTCCGGCGACACCGTCACCGTCACATCACTCGATGCTCGTGGTTGCATCGAGGAACCCACGGCCCCAGGCGAATTCGGTGAGACCTTCCTTCCCGGCGCCCGTGGACACGCGTTGTGCGGACCGATCTTCGTCCGATCCGCTCTGCCCGGCACCGCGCTCGCCATCCATCTCGTAAGCCTCAGGACGGGTGACTGGGGTTGGACCATCGGTGGTGACCGCAAAGAGAGGTTCATGGATTATCTGGATACCTCGTCCGCGCCGATGGTTGCATTGCAGTGGCGGTTGGATTCACGGATGCAGGTAGCCACCAGCAATCTCGGTTTCAGTGTCGATATGCGTCCGTTCCTCGGGGTAATCGGACTGGCACCTGCAGAAGATGGTGAGTTCTCCACAACTCCACCGCGGTATTGCGGCGGCAACATTGACTGCAAGGACTTGGTTCAGGGCAGCGTTCTTTACCTCCCGGTCTCCGTCGAGGGGGCGCTGCTGTCGGTAGGCGACGGCCACGCACGCCAAGGCGATGGAGAGGTCTCCGGCAGCGCCATCGAGTGCCCCACCACCGCCGAACTCCAGTTGACCGTAGAAGCAGCGCCGGTAGTGACGACGCCCTACGCAAAGACGCCGAGCAGCCGGATCACCTTCGGTTTCGACCGCGACCTCAACAGCGCATCCGCCGCGGCGCTGGATGCGATGCTTACCTGGATGGAAGGACTCTTCGCAGTCACGCGGAGTGAGGCGCTGGCGTTGGCGAGCACAGTCGTTGATCTCCGGATCACGCAGGTGGCGAACGGCGTGTGGGGCGTGCACGCCGTTCTCGAAGACGACGCGCTTCGAAGAAGTGCCGGGTAGCACCTGGCGACGTCGGGCCAGCCGACGTCGCAACGGATTGGCGGTCCGAACCTGTTCAGAGGGCGTCGAATACCGCTTCGATACGGTCGAGGCCTTCTTCGAGGTTCTCCATGCTCGTCGCGAAGGAAAGGCGGAGGTGGCCCTGACCCGATGGTCCGAACTCTGCGCCCGACCGTACGGCTACGCCGCCGGCGAGTAGACGCTCCAAGACCACGTTGGCGGGTAGGGCACTCGCGTAACGCGTGAAGTAGTAGAACGCACCATCGGGCCGGTTGGCGTCGAGCCGCTCCATCCTCGAGATGCGAGCCATCAGGTAGTCGCGTCGGTCTTGGTAGGCGGCCAGCATCGGAGCGGCAAGGTCCGGTCCGAGCCGGATCGCCGCCAATGCTGCTCGCTGTACTGCCGCATTCACGGAGCTGTTCATGGTGCGGTGCACGTGCCGGATCGACGCCGCGATCGGTTCGGCTGACACAACGTAGCCAACGCGCCAGCCTGTCATTGCATAAGTCTTGGACAGGGTCTGAACGTAGATCAGTCGTTCACGCAAGGACTGCACGGCCAGCGTCGAGGTAAACGGACGAGCGTCGTAGACGATGTCGGCGTAGGCCTCATCGGCGAGCAGGAGGGTGTCCGTACCAGCTAGGCATTCTCCTAGGCGTTCGAGTTCGGTTGCACCGAACACCACGCCGGTGGGGTTGACGGGGTTGCACAGAACGATCATCCGGGCTTGACCCAACGCAGCTTCCAGGCGATCGAAGTCCAAATGATGATCGGGCTGGCTGGGAACGAACACGGGTTGACCGCCGGCGAGTGCCACGGCGTCTGGATAGAGGGAATATGTGGGCTCCGGAATCACGACGCGGTCCCCCGGATCAACGGTTGCCAAGATTGCTGCGGTGATCGCCGCCGCTCCACCATGGGTGACGAGGACGGCATCGCCCGAATAGGGCGTCCGCGATATGCGGCTGGCGTGCTCCGCAATCGCCTCGCGCAACTCGGGGTCACCGTTCATGTCCCCGTAGCGCGTGTACCCGTCGCGAACCGCCTGGTCCAACGCCTCGACGATCGGCGCGGGTGTCGGGAAATCAGGCTCACCCTGGGCAAGCGAGATCGTGCCTGGTGGCTGGCCTCCCCCGGTCGGCCGCAGGGACGCACGCGCCACTCGTTCGATGGCGCGTGAATGTCGAAACAGCATTCTTCCTACCTTCGCAATCCTTGTCTTGCGGTCACGTTTCGCCTGGCAACCGGCGGGATACGGACTTCGGGCGGGACATTGGCCAGCCATTCGACGCTGCCGACCTC
>DASYMC010000431.1:0-5540 GCA_036009255.1 Pseudonocardiaceae bacterium | reverse complement strand
CGCGTCATTAATACCGCTAACGGAGTGCCCGATCCGGCCGCGATCAGCAGAGAGCCCAGTGACAAGAGTGGACAGTTTCGATACGGTACTGCTCAACTGCGAGCTGTGACTATCCACGGTGGCGAGGACCCCGTCAAGATTAGTGATCAAATCGCCGATGACCTTGTCACGGTCCGCCAAGGTGCCCGTTAGGCTCCCGATCTGGCCGAGTAGGCCATCGATAGAGCCGCCCTCGCCTTGGAAAATCGAGATAATTGACGTGGATAGCTGGTTGACTTCTGCTGGCTGAAGGCCTTGGAATAGTGGCGAGAACCCATTAAATAGATCATCGAGTGATAGTGCTGGATGAGTCTGGCTCGCGGGGATCGCTTCCCCTGGCTGCAGAGCCGGCGCGGGTCCTCTACCCTCGGTGATCGCTAGGTAGCGGTCACCGATGACGTTCTTATATTTAATCGTCGCTTCGCTAGTTCGCTCAATTGTGAAATCTTTCTGGGCGCTGAACTGTATCCGCGCTGTGTTGTCACGGAGCACATCCACACCGGCCACACGCCCAACTGTCACCCCAGCTACCCGGACGTCCGAGCCGGATTTCAGTCCTGAGGCGTCCCTAAACAACGCATAATATGTCGGACCTTGCGGCTGGCCACCGCTGAAAGTTCCGATTAGTGCGACCGAGAGAATAACGCCGACAGCTATAAAGGCACCGACGGCACTTATGAGTCTATTCATGTGCGTTACCTCGGACCCGTAGTTGCGCCGTCCGCGGGCCCGTGGTTCAGCACATGGCCAGGGACATTGCTCGGCGCGAGGATGCCTGAATTGCCGCCAGGGTGGCTACCGCCACTTGGGAGGCTTTCGTGACCGGGCGGACCAATAGTCGGTGGAGGGTCGGACAGCGGCGACCGGGGCGCCACTGTGACCGAATCGCTGGGCACGAAGTTGTTCGAGCCATCAGCAAACCGGACATAGGGCGCGGGAGCATCCGCCGGTTTGATTGGTCCGCCGTAACAACTCGGCGGTGTTGCTGGGACAATACGAGTTAGATCCCGGGGATACTTATATGGGGCCGCGCCGGGATAAAGCTGATCATACATATGGAGGCCTGCGTACTGATATCCCATGATCTTGTCAAGGTGCATGCGCTGCTGGTTGATACTCGCAAACAGGCATGGGAACACCGGAGAATAGTCGGCGAGCATCGACGTGGTCGGGCGAAGCACCTCGAGCATCCGCTCGAGCGGCCTCCCGTTCCTGTCAAGGAGTTCGCGGGTGTCGTTCGAGGTATTGGTGAGGCTTGCGAGTAGCTGGGGTAGCGCGGATTGTTCAGCGACCAGTGTTCGGCTCGTCACGGAGAGATTCTCGACCGTTCGGGCCAAGTCCGGGGTCGCCGCTGCATAGACCTTCGTGACATCAGCTGCCGTACCAAGGTCCGAAGTGAGGGTTGGTACGCTCGGGTTGAGTGCTGCGACGTAGGAGTTGAGGTCTGTCAGTAGCCGGCCAGCTTCGTCGCCTCGGCCACGGAGCGTTGTTGCCACTGCTCCCAAAGCTGAGTTCAGGTGACTGACATTGACGGTCGTCAGTAAGGTGTTGAGATTCGCGAGTAGATCGTTCGTCTCTGTGCCAACCAACTTTGATTGTATTAGTGTGCCCTGTACGATTGGCTGTTGATTTCGCGCCTCGGTCGGTGTGCTCAGCGACACGTACTTTGCGCCGAAGACTGTGGGTGCAATAATTGACGCGACTGAACTCGAGCGGATATAGTCGATTTTGTCAGGATAGATCCCGACGTCGAGTAGTGCGCCGCCGCCATTCGCGCTCACCTTGTTCACTTTTCCGACCACGACGCCATGCATCGTGACGTCGGCGCCAGCGTCCATTAGCAATCCAGCACGTGGGGCCTGCACTGCGACAGGTACATACGAAATGAAGACCTGTTGATACGCTGCGATCACGCCGGCGACAATAAACACGAGGACGGCTATGAACGCCAGACCCAAGATCCTGCGGCGTGGAAATGCGTTTTGCACTATTCCATCACCTCGTGATGTGTAGGGTTGAGCTGTTGCCGTAGAGCACGAGCGTCAACGCGAACAGCGTAATGAGCACCAGAATGAGACTCAGACGCACGGACCGTCCGACTGCTACCCCGACGCCGGCCGGGCCGCCGCTAGCATGGAATCCGTAGTAGCAATGGATCGAAACAATAACCACTGACATTACTACGACTTCGACATAAGAGACGAGGACGTCGGAGGGGATCAAGAACGTTGTGAAGTAATGCGCATATGCTCCAGCAGATAGGCCATAGAGAGACGTCGCCGCGAGCCAGCTGGCCAACCACGACATGAGTAGTGCCAGCGCATACAGTGGAGTGATGGCAGCCAACCCTGCTACAATTCGCGTAGCGACGAGGTATGGAATTGGCGGGATGGCCATGACCTCCAGGGCGTCGATCTCGTCGCTGATTCTTCGTGCGCCGAGCTCGGCTGTAATACCGGCACCGACTGTTGCCACCAATGCGACGGCGGCAACGACCGGCACAACGATTCGTACGCTGATGAAAGCAACAAATAAGCCGGTCAAGACCTCAATACCGACATTAGTCAGTGACGCGTAGCCCTGCGTGGTCACCTCGGTGCCAGTCATAACGTTGATAAACCCTACGACCGCCGCGCTTCCTCCCACAGCGGCAAGTGCTCCGGAGCCAAATGTGATGGCCGCGATCTGTGTCACGACCTCGCGCTTATATCGCACAAGTGCCCTAGGAATTGACCCGTATGCTTTTCCGTAGAACAGCAACTGGTCCCCGAGCCGATCGATGTTCTCGAGCTGCGCGTCCGCGTAACGGCGGGTATGGGGCGGGGTGGGTTCGATCATGATGTACCAATCCCAAGCTGGGTGAATGCAGCGCTGGCCACCGTGTTGAAGACGAAGAGCACAACGAGTGACAAAATGACGGTCTGATTGACCGCCTCACCCACTGCCTTTGGCCCACCCCCGACGCTCAGGCCCTTGTAGCAGGCAACCATTCCTGCAGCGAGTCCATACACCAGTGACTTTATTCCGCTCAACGCCAGCTCGGGCAACCCAGTTAGTAGGGTCATGGAGGCCATGTATTGGCCCGCGCTGCCGCCCTGTACAACAACTGAGAACATGTAACCGGTTGCCAGCCCTACCACTGACACGACGGCATCGAGGACGAGCGCCACCAAGCCTGATGCCAAAATCCGGGGCACAACGAGCCGATGGATCGGGTCGATACCCAATACTCGCATAGCATCGAGCTCTTCCCGGATGGTCCTTGCACCCAGGTCAGCACATATGGCAGTGGCACCAGCCCCGGAGACGACTAGTACAGAAGCGATTGGACCGACTTCTCGCGTAACCGCGAACGCGGCACCGGTTCCGGCAAGATCTACTGCACCAATCTGTCCAAGAAGTTGGTTGAGGATGAAGACCACGAACCCGGCGAATGGAATCATGACCAGGATAGATGGCATTGTCGACACGCCGGCAACGAATTTTGTCTGCTCGAGGAACTCACGTACGTGAAGCCGGCGGGTGAATAGGCACACGGCAGAGTCGAGCGTCATTGCCAGAAAACCACCGATTGGCTCGGCAGCTGCGGAGACACTAATCCGTGGCATAGTAAGCACCACTCCGTCCAGCTCCATAAATGCCCATGATGGGTCCTTCGGTCCCAGTCGTCGCTGAGGGAAGGTTCAATGTAACCTGCTTGTTTCAACGACTTGCGATCGTTCCGGTTACGGTATCGCCGGGATCTTTTCGGATAGTTTGGAGCTAGTGTGGGGCCGGGATCGGCAGTGGTCCGATCTCCGAGGTGTTACACCACGTAGGAGAGTCACCGGATGGCGACTCTCCTACAGGGATTACGCTCACAGCCGCTTCTAAACGATAGTTATGCGGGGCTTGTCACCTCAACTGACTCGGCTACGAGCTGCCTCCAACGCCGACCGTTCTCCCGGGCTCCTTCAAGATAGTTCTCCGGTACTACATGGTAAGGCGCGCGCGCTGGGCCGGCCATGACATACCCCGCCTCTACAAATCTAGCTTTCTCGAGGGGAATATTGTATTTGGAGAACTCAGGAAAGTTGGTTCGCGCCAGGAACGGCTCGTACGCCCACTCCATACGGTGCGTCAGAGCGCGGGCCGCGGCGACGCTGCCCGACATGATCAGATCGCGTAGCCGCAGAGCGGGTTCTGGTCCACAGAGTGCACTACTACTCCAGCAGGCGCTCGCCTGCTCAGGAAACAGGGCGTTGGCCGCGAACCAGTCACTCTCGATCGGCATCAGTCGGATGTTATTCCCGACTGCGTACATGTCGGCAGCGTATTTGGGTGTGAGCGCCGTGTACTTCGCTCCAAGTACTTGAGGTAGCTTGGCCAGCTCGGCGTAGATCCCGGTGGGGATGGGGCCTTTGAATGCTTCGGGGTTGTCGTAGAGCACCAAGGACATGTCCGGGAACGCGTCGGCGAGGGTACGGTAGTAGGTGTATAAGGCGTCTGGGCCTAGTGCACTCCACATCGGACGTCCGAGAAAGGCCCCCCGGACGCCGATGTCGCGTAGAAAGCGGATTCGCGTTGCTGTATCCCTCGTATTTGGCGCAGTCGCGCCAATAAATAGTGGGATGTCGGGTGCTGTATCCGCAACGGCGTCTGCGACCGTTTCGGCGAACGTCTTCCACTCCTCGTGAGTGAGCGTCGCGATCTCACCCAGGGTGCCGTTGGTCATAATTCCGTCGACCCCATCGCGGATCAAGGCACGGATCATCCGATCGGTCTCGGCGACGTCAACGGTGTCCGTCGCGTCGACCGCATCGGCTCCACGCAATGCTGGGGTTGGCGTTACCGCGATGACACCGCGGAGGTGGTCCACACCGAATTTCTGGCTCATGACGCCTCCGGCATCGATCGCTTGTAGTACGTGTTCGTCGGATGCGCATGAATCGACACGCAAGTGCGCGCGTGCGCTCGCGGGCTACGTCGCGGCGAGTGAGTCATAAGAAGAAAGACAAGTTGTCAGTGGCCAGGCTCGTCTGGTCTAGAAGGATGTCACGTGTACGCAGTAGCCAGGTGCCCTCACTCTGCCGCCAGACGTCTCGTCGCTCGCATGTAACGATGTGGGGGTGCGCCCAGTCCAGCCGCAGCCGTGTCAGGAGCAGGTTGCTTGACACTTCAAGTTCGTCTGGGGTGCGCGGGGCGACCTGGATGCTCGTGACAAAGCGCCGTACGCGTGAAGGCGGGTCCTCAGCCCACGCAGAGCCCGTTGCGAGCCGCTCAATCCTGAGCTTCAGGGATGCGAGCGTTTCGTCGAGGTGAAAAGTTCTGTCTGTGTATCCGGCGCCCGCGTGACTGCTCACGGTTAGCAGCGCAGCGCAGCGGTACACGAGGTCCGGTGCGAGGAGCTCCAGCCATTGGTCATACTGGCGGCGGTCAAGTAGTACCGCCTCCGCCTCCAGAAGATCGGCGATGTCCTGATACCAGGGCGATCGCCGTCCTAGAGAGGGTGTCTGCGTGAT
>DASYMC010000430.1:0-6871 GCA_036009255.1 Pseudonocardiaceae bacterium | reverse complement strand
ATCTTCGCCCGTGCGTCGGTATCCCGATTCGTGGAGCCGGTGGGTGGCTGGCTGGTGACGGTAACCCAGCGAATGCTGAGGGCGCGGCGCGGTGCCTGGGATCGCGAGGCCCTGTGAGCAGGCTCGCCGACCTCGGTTACGCCGCCGGATGGCACTTGCTGCGTTTCGCACCTGGCGAGTTGGCGACCAGAGCGTTTCGCGCAGGCGCTGATCTGGCCGCCTATCGAGATAGCCCCGGCGCCCGTCAACTGCGCCGAAACCTGAGCCGAGTGGTGCCCGGTGCCACTCCGGCGGAGCTCGAAGCGCTGGTCCGGGCCGGGCTGCGTTCCTATGCCCGATACTGGCACGAGGTCTTCCTGCTGCCGTGGGTCGACCACGCCGTGCTGATGGACCGGTTCGATGACCCAGCGGAGGGGGTTGACCATCTGGACGAGGCACTGGCTTCGGGTCGCGGGGTGGTGGTGGTACTGCCGCATAGCGGTAACTGGGATATGGCCGGCTTGTGGTTCGTCCAGCACCACGGGCCGTTCAGCACGGTGGTCGAGCGTGTGGCGCCGGAGCAGCTTTACCAGCGCTTCGTCTCATACCGCGCCTCGCTAGGTTTTGACGTCGTCCCCCTCACTGGGGCGGGCAATCCACTCCCACGGCTGCTCCGGCGGCTTCGAGCGGGCGGCGTGGTATGCCTGCTCGCCGACCGGGACCTCACCGGCGCCGGGGCGAGCGTGGAGTTCTTCGGCGGCGTTGCCAGAATGCCCCTGGGACCGGCCCGGCTCGCTGCGGCTACCGGCGCCACCCTGCTGGTGATCGGCTGCTGGTTCACCCCCGGCGGTTGGGGTATCCGTTTTCACCCGCCGGTGCCCGTGCCGGACCGGTCGGCGGCGCGGCGAGCCACCCAGACGGTTGCGGACTGCTTCGCCACTGACATCGCCGCCCACCCGCAGGATTGGCACATGCTGCAGCCGTTATGGATTGAAGACCTGCCCGCCATACGGCTTCGCGACGGGGGACAGCAGGGATCGTGTTGAGGATCGGGATGGTGTGCCCGTATTCCCTCACCGTGCCCGGCGGGGTGCAGGCGCACGTTCTGGGCTTGGCGGAGGGTTTGCGTGGCCTTGGCCAGCGGGTGGAGGTGCTCGCCCCGGCTAGCGTCGATAATCCGGACAGGCCGTTGCCGGATTTCGTCACCCCGGCCGGGCGGGCAGTGGGTGTGCCCTACAACGGATCCGTTGCTCCGCTGGCGTTCGGCCCGGTCGCGATCAACCGGGTCCGGCGCTGGATGCATGATCACGACTTCGACGTACTGCACCTGCACGAGCCGACGGCGCCGAGCCTGTCGCTGATCGCCCTGGCGCTCGCCGAGCGACCCGTTGTCGCGACCTTCCACTTCGCCACCGCTCGATCCCGCGTGTTGGCCGCGGCGCACGCTCTGCTGCAGCCCACGATGGAGAAGATCACCGCCCGGATCGCGGTGTCCCCGCTCGCCCGGCGCGTGCAGGTGGAGTACCTCGGCGGGGATGCCGTGGAGATTCCCAACGGGGTCGACGTGTTGCATTTCGCCAGCGCGAAACCGCTGCCCGGCTACCCGCGGGCCGGCGGCACGGTCGGCTTCGTGGGCCGCTTCGGCGAGCCCCGCAAGGGCATGCCGGTGCTGTTAGCGGCCCTGTGCGAGGTGAGCCGGACGAGGCCCGACGTGCGTCTGCTGGTGGTCGGCCACGGGGATGCCGGGGCTCTGCTGCGTGCTGCGGGACCGGCCCTGGCATCCCGGATCCGGGTGCTCGGAGCGCAGAGCGACGGGGGTAAGGCAGCGGCGTTGGCCAGCGTGGACCTGTTGTGCGTCCCCGCACTCGGCGGGGAGAGCTTCGGCATCGTGCTCACCGAGGCGTTGGCCGCCGGCACTCCAGTGGTGGCCAGCGACCTCGATGCGTTCCGCCTTGTGCTCGACAACGGGAAGGCTGGCGTGCTGGTTGCGGCTGGATCACCGACTGCGCTGTCCACGGCCCTCGACGAGCTGCTCGATGACCCGGAAAGGCGTGCCGAGCTAGCCGCCGCCGGCCAGCGGCGGGCGGCGATGTGGGACTGGCCCGTGGTGGCGCGGCGGGTGCTGCAGGTCTACGAGGGTGCGGTGGCAGCGGATCCGCGCCGGTTGCGCTCCGGGCCTGGCGCCGGACTCCATCGTGACCGACCTGGCTAGGGTCGCGTCGTGCGATTTGCCTGGGTGGCGGTGACCGCTGGCATGCTAGGAGCCGCTTGGGGTGCGATTCGCGCGGCGACCCGGTTGGACCGGTTGCATGTGCGGACCGACGCAGCCTGGGCAGCGCTGGACGCTGCGCTATACCAGCGAGCGCTCGCGGTCAGCGCGTTGAATGGGAACGTCGCGCTGTGCGGTGCAGCCCTCGCGGCTGTGCACGCCCAGCCATCTGCTCGTGAGGAACTTGAGAACGAACTGGGCCGGGTGCTCTTTGTGCTCAACCGTGGCGGACTCGCGCCTGCCAGCGCCAGCCGGTTGGTCGACGCGGAGCAGCGGGTGGTGATCGCCCGGCGGGTCTACAACGACGCGGTGCGAGACACCCTGGCGTTGCGCTCGCACCGCATGGTGCGCTGGTTACGGTTGGCTGGTACGGCGCCGTTACCGCGTTATTTCGAGATCGCGGAACCCGCGCTGGCCGGCTACGAACCCGAGCTGGATGGTGCGGGGGCGTAGCGCGAGAAACGTCGGGTGAACACAGCCGTACCCGAGGTCAGCCCGCGCAGGTCGACGGCGTAGCGCATCAACTCGGCTGCGGGTACCTCGGCGCGGACCAGCATCCGACCGGCCTGGTCGGTCTCAGTGCCCAGCACCCGGCCTCTCCTCCCGGACAGGTCTCCCAGCACGCTGCCCAGGTGGTCTTCGGGCATCCGTACTTCCACGTCGTCCAGCGGCTCCAGCGCGACGACCGTCCCCTTCTCTGCGGCATCCCTGAGCGCGAGCGATCCCGCCATCTGGAAGGCCGCGTCGGAGGAGTCCACGCTGTGCGCTTTTCCATCGACCAGGGTTACTCGCAGGTCCACCAGCGGGAAACCGTGGTTGGACAGGCCGCGTTCCATCTGCGCCCGGACGCCCTTCTCCACGCTGGGGATGAACTGGTGCGGGACCGCGCCGCCGACCACCTTGTCTACGAACTCGAAGCCTGATCCCCGGGGCAGTGGCTCCACCTCGATGTCGCATACCGCGTACTGGCCGTGCCCACCGGACTGCTTGACGTGCCGGCCGTGCCCCTTGGACGAACCGGCGAAGGTCTCGCGCAAGGGCACCACCACCGGCTCGGTGTCCACATCGGCACCCATGGCGCGCAGCCGGGACAGCACGACATCAGCGTGCGCCTCGCCCATGCACCACAGCACCATCTGGTGGGTCTCGGCATTGCGCTCCAGCCGGAGGGTCGGGTCCGCGGCTACCAACCGGCCCAGCCCGCGGGCCAACGCGTCCTCATCGCTGCGGCTGCGACCCACCACCGCCACCGGCAGCAACGGCTCCGGCATCATCCAAGGCGCCATGAGTAGGGAGTCGTTAGGCGAGGACAGGGTGTCTCCGGTTTCGGCGGATACCACCTTGGTTACCGCACAGAGATCCCCGGCCACACAGTGCGGTACGTCGTTCAGGGTGCCGCCCAGCGGCGTGTAGACGTGCGCCACGCGCTCGTCGACATCGTGGTCGGCGTGCCCGCGGTCGGCCAAACCATGCCCGGAGACGTGCACAGGGCGGTCCGGGTACAGGGTTCCCGAGAACACCCGTACCAGCGACACCCGGCCCTGGTAAGGGTCGACGGTGGTGCGGACGACTTCGGCCACCAGCGCGGCCGCGGGGTTCACCTCCACCGCGGGATGAGCTGACCCGTCCGTCCGGGTCACCTGAGGCGGTGTGTGCTGTACCGGGCTGGGGAACGCACCGGTGAGTATCTCGAGGATTTCGGCGAGACCCACCCCGGTGTGGGCACACGCTGGGATCACCGGGTGAAACGTGCCACGGGTGACGGCGGTCTCCAGGTCCTCGATCAGGACGCCGGCGTCAAGGTCCGCACCTTCGAGGTAGAGCTCCATCAGGGACTCGTCCTCGCTTTCGGCGATGATCCCCTCGATGAGCTCGTTACGCGCTACCGCAAGTTCGTCGGGATCTATTCCGCCGGGCTCACCCTCGACCGGTGGGTACCCGTTGCCGTAGTCGAACCGTCGCTGTGAGAGCAGCCCGACCAGACCGGTCACCGCGCCGCCACCGTCGCGTACCGGCAGGTACAGCGGCAGTACTCCGTCGCCGAAGGTGGCCCGGCAGGCGGTGGTCACGCTGTCCAGATCGGCCCGCGGGTTGTCCAGCCGGCTTATCACCACCGCGCGGGGGATCTCAACCTCGGCACATTCCTGCCACAGCGCGACAGTAGTGGGGTCGACATCCTCACCCGCGGAGATCACGAACAGGGCCGCATCAGCGGCACGTAGTCCGGCCCGCAGCTCGCCCAGGAAATCGGCGTACCCGGGAGTGTCGATGAGGTTGATCTTGATATCAGCATGGTGCAGGGGCGCGATGGCCAGTGTCACCGACCGTTGCTGGCGAACTGCGGCGGGGTCGTGGTCGCACACAGTGGTGCCGTCAGTGACCGTGCCCGCTCGGCTGAGCACACCGGTGGCGGCGAGCAGCGCCTCCACGAGCGTTGTCTTCCCCGCGCCGGATGGTCCCACTAGAGCCACATTGCGGATGGCGGTCGGGTCCTCTACCGCCATGGCCGAATCAGCACGCTCACCGCTGCCCTTTACGCCCATGAAGCCCCACCTCACGTGTGCGGACCGTGTGGTCGATCTCACACCGGTGTGGCGGTCGAGGCAACCCCCCAGCTGGTCTTCACTCCCGATGACATGTGCAACCCGACGTACGATCGGGTACTGGTAACCCGTGCCATTTCCTGTTTCCCGCCATGGCCTTAGCCATGGTGCTGTCCAGAGGAGCGAACCTGTCGTGCCCGCCGAGAACAGCACCATCGATCACAAGATTGGCACCGCACGGGTGAAGCGCGGGATGGCCGAGATGCTGAAGGGCGGTGTGATCATGGATGTGGTCACACCGGAACAGGCCAGGATCGCCGAGACCGCGGGCGCGGTGGCCGTGATGGCGTTGGAGCGGGTTCCATCGGATATCCGCGCGCAAGGCGGCGTCGCTCGGATGAGTGATCCGGACATGATTGCCGCGATCATGGACGCGGTGTCCATCCCGGTGATGGCCAAGGCTCGCATCGGACATTTTGTCGAGGCGCAGGTGCTGCAGGCGATCGGCGTCGACTACATCGACGAGTCCGAGGTGCTGACCCCGGCCGATGAAGCCCATCACATCGACAAGTCTGCCTTCACCGTGCCGTTCGTATGCGGCGCCACCAGCCTCGGTGAGGCGTTGCGCCGAATCTCCGAGGGCGCCGCCATGATCCGGTCGAAGGGGGAGGCCGGGACAGGTAACGTCGTCGAGGCGACCCGGCATATGCGCTCGATCCGCGCCGGCATCCGCTCGCTGGCCGCCATGCACCCTGACGAGCTGCCTGCGGCCGCCAAGGAGCTGGCCGCCCCGCTGGAGCTGGTCCGTGAGGTCGCGGCGGCCGGTTCGTTGCCGGTGGTGCTGTTCACCGCAGGTGGTATAGCCACCCCTGCGGACGCGGCGATGATGATGCAGCTCGGTGCCGAGGGACTGTTCGTCGGCTCGGGAATTTTCAAATCAGGTGACCCGGCCAAACGGGCGGAGGCGATCGTCAAGGCCACCACCTTCCACGATGACCCCGAGATGGTCGCCAAGGTGTCCCGGGGGTTGGGGGAATCGATGGTCGGGATCAGCCTCGGCGAGCTTGCCGACGGGCAGCGGCTGGCCCAGCGCGGCTGGTGATCCTCTGGGAAGGTGTGACGGACGCAGAGGCGCTGCTGATCTCAGCGACTGCGGGAAGGCGGCTGCGCACCCCATGGCCGGAAGGCGGGGCTGCTCGCAGCTCCCGGATCAGCCGGGGCACCGTGCTGGTGCACGCCGACATGCACAATCACACGCTGCTCTCCGACGGTGACGGCGACCCTGAGGCAGCGTTTCCTTCGATGCGCGACGCGGGCCTGGATGTCGCGGCGCTGACCGACCACGCGATCCGGGGCGCCTCAGTGGAAGGCACCGGTTTGGGTGGCACGCCGTGGATCGGCTTGGACCGGGCCGGCTGGCGCCGCACCGGGAAGCTCGCTGACACCTATGACCGGCCGGGCGAGTTCACTGCGATCCGCGGCTTTGAGTGGTCGCATCCGCGGTGGGGGCACGTCAACGCCTGGTTCACCGGCGAGTTCACTGATGTAGCGACGCACGGGGCGATGGCCGAGCTCTACGCCTGGTTGACCGGGGCTGGCCGGGGAAACGGCGCTCCCGCCGATGCCGGGCTGGCCGGCTTCAACCATCCCGGCCGGGAAGACGGCCGATTCGCCGGCTTCCAGTTCACGGCCGCTGCTGCAGAGCAGATGGTCAGCCTGGAGATGTTCAATCGCACCGACGACTATCTGTTCCAGGGTGTCGCGGTGGGCGGAAACTCACCCCTGGTGGACTGCCTGGATGCTGGCTGGCGGCCGGGCCTGCTCGGGGTCAGCGACGAGCACAGCGCCCACTGGGGCCTGCAGCCCGGCACCGGACGAGCCGGGCTATGGGTGAGCGAGCACAGCAGGGCCGGAGTCGCCGAGGCATTGCGAGCCCGACGGTTCTTCGCCACCCGGGTCCCCGGGCTGCGGGTGGACGCCACCGCCGGTGGGGTGCGGATGGGTGCGGTGTTGCGGCACCGCAGCGGTCCGGTCGAGTTCGAACTCGACGTCGAGGCCGGGCCGTCCTGGACCGGTCGTA
>DASYMC010000429.1:0-18921 GCA_036009255.1 Pseudonocardiaceae bacterium | reverse complement strand
CCAGATGTCGTCACCGGTGTTGACCACCGCGGTGATCTCGTGTTCGCTGCCGGCCGGGTTCTCCGGTGCGCCGATGGGTGGCAGGCCCAGTGCAGCCTTCACTCCGAGCAGGAAACGGGCGCCACCGACGCCGCCGACCAGCACCACGACCTTCATCAGAGCCGTCAGGGCTGATCGTTCGTCGTGGGCAGGTGGTCGAACGTGGTCTCCACCTGCTGCGAGGGTCTGAAGCGCTCGGCGTCCAGGTAAGAGCGGTACGAGGCGCGATCCGCTGCGGTAAGCGCGACGTCGTTGGCGAAAGGGGTGAGCAAGTTGCGAGGCCACAACCGCCGCGCCCGGACCACGTTGATCTCCGCGCAGAAGACCACGATGAACGATTGCAAGTACAGGTAGGCGAGTAACCCGAGCACCAGCCCGAAAACACCATAGACATCAGACGCCCCGCTCAATGCATTACTCACGAACAGAGCACCCCCGATCTGTAACATCTGCACCGCGACTCCGGCTCCAATCGCACCGGGCACCAGGTCGGCCAGTCGGATATCGCGGGCAGTCAATACCCGGAATCCGACAAGGAATGCGCCCACGTTGGCAGCTATCGCCACGCCTATTGTGACGAAACGCATCCAGATGCCGCCGTAGCCGATGCTGGCGGCCACCGGGCCGGCCCCGGTCACTGCGGCGGTGATCAGCACGAGCGCCCCGAGCAGGACGAACAACATCAAGCCTCGTAGCCGGGACAACACTGGATCCGGGCGGGCATACCGGGGCACGGCCCACACTCGATTCAGCGCCGTCTGGATGGCCACCGAGACACCCAGGCCTCCGTACACTGCGCCGAGGATGCCCAGGATCACTCCGGCCTTGCTGCCGTGAATTGTGCCGACGTTCTGCTGTAGTTGTGGGCCGACGATCGGCAATTGCTGCAGCGCTGAGCCGAGCAGGGCTTGCTGTAAAGAAAGGTTTCCGTCCAGCGTGTAGCCCAACACGCTGACCAGCAACAGGAGCAGAGGAAACAGCGATACGAAACTGTAGTAGGTGATCAACGCGGCGAGATAGCCACCCTGATCGTCGATGAACTTATAGATCACTCCCAGCGGCAAACCCAGCCATGTGTGACGCCGCTGGAAGGCGTCCAGTCGAGCCGCTACACCCATCCCCACGTCCTCAAGCTGTTCCCGCGGTTCGTACCCGACCGCACGCGGCACGAAACATCCGCTGGCGGCTGGTCAGCGCCAGAACAGGAATTCCTGGAAACCTTGGGCTGCTGCCAGCGGATCCCCACCGATAGCTGCGAAGACCGAGAAGCTGGCATCGAACAGTGCATTCCCCACCGCGGGCACGCCGAGAATCAAAACAAAGAGTAGCAAGGGGGCGTACCAACTGAGGCTGCCGGCGAGCCGGCGAGCCGGTGGGGACAGGTAGGGCGCCAGAATGCCGAATCCGTCCAATCCGGGTACCGGCAGGATGTTCAGCACGAACGCGAGTACCTGCACCAGGGCCAAACAGGACAAACCCGCCGCCAAGCCCTCTGCTGGTGCACCGGTGGCTACCACGGCAGTGAGCGCGGCGCCCAGAATCAGATTGGTCAGCGGACCGGCCAGGGATACCGCCGAGGCGATCGTTCGAGAACGTAGGGCGGCCTGATTGATCCACACCGCGCCGCCGGGTAGTGGAATGCCCCCCAGCGCCAGCAGCGCCAGTGGGATCAGCAGCGACATGACCGGATCGCTGTAACGCCGGATGTCGAGCGTGAGGTATCCCTTGGCGCGCACCGAACGGTCGCCGCCCCGGTAGGCCGTCACCGCGTGCCCGAACTCGTGCAGGCACAGCGCAACTGCCCAGCCGCCGAGTACGAGCACCACGATGCCGGCCGTACGGGCAGCTCCCGCGCCCAGGGCGGCAAGCGCACCGCCGGCCACGGAGACCATGATCAGTAGAAGGAACAGTGGGCTAGGGGTCAGGGAACCGGGGGTCACGGGCCGAGGCTCCTGGCCAGGGACACGCACCACGCCACTCTCGCTCATCGACCGCCCATCGTCTCTACCGGGTATACCCGCACCAGATCACGATTGCTCGGCGTGTCAATGGCGACACGCTGCGCAGTCGGTCGGGAGGGGCGCAAGAACTTGCATCCCCAATGACGGGGGTGTAATCACAGCCTTGTTATTCTCCGGTCCCACAGCCCGGGGAGGCACGAACCGGGGAGGAACTCTATGGCGAGAAGGGTGGACCGCCATGGATGAGGTGGACATCAGCTGGCCCGCGGGCTGGAGGGGCGAAAACCAGATCAACTGGAGTGCATTGGACGGGCTTGATCAGCCGGATTGGCAGGAACGGGCGCTGTGTGCCCAGACCGACCCGGAAGCGTTCTTCCCTGAGAAGGGCGGATCTACTAGGGAAGCGAAGCGGATTTGCGCAGGCTGCGAGGTTCGCGCCGAGTGCCTGGAATACGCGTTGGCGTTTGACGAGCGGTTCGGGATCTGGGGTGGGCTCTCCGAGCGGGAGCGCCGCAGGCTCAAACGCGGTGTGGTCTGAAGGTTGGTGCGCTGTGGCCCGAGTCTTCCTATACCTGCAGTCTGAGTAGGCCGCCCGGAGACGTTACCGTGTGCCCCCACCAACGGGGATGGACAGGGAGGAGTGAGCGTGTCGCGGAGTGCTCGGACCCCTGCCGGTGATGGCAATGCCCGTCCTCGGGGGGGGGCGCGCGGTTCCGGCACCGTCGCGGCACCAGTAGGGCCCAACCATCCAGTGGATGTTGTCCCACCCCACGATCTCCAACAGGAGTCCGGGGCGTGTGTTCGGCCTCGGCCGTCTCCGCTACCGAGACACTCGCAGTCGTCGAGTGTCACCGGCCGTAGCGACTCGAGCCTCCTCGCCTTGGACGATGCCGGAATCGGCAACCGAATCCGGCAGCTCCTGCTCTCCCCACCCGCATTGCTGACCGCAGTGATGACTGTGCTCGCCGTGTTGGTGAACCGCCATCGGCTGGCGTTGGACTTGGCTGGCGGCCGGCTGCTCCCCCTGGAGAGCCTGAGCCAGACCTGGTCGTCCTACTTGGCCTCGTGGCATCCGGTGGGCGGCGGGAGTGCGGCTCCCCCGCCAGCAGCCCTGGCTGTGCTCGGTCTCCTCGGGTTGCCGGCGGGCTCGCCAGGTGCCGCGGTATCACTCTTGCTGCTATTTGCGCTCCCGCTGGCTGCCTTATCCGCCTACGCGGCCACCCGCGCCGTACCCGTGAGCCGGAAGCGCCGCGCCTTCGCCGCCGCCGGGTATGCCTTGCTCCCACCGGCCATCGCCGGGCTGGCGCAAGGTCGGCTGGATGTACTGGTGGTGTACTTGCTGCTGCCCCTCGTGCTGGCCGGTGCCGCTTCGGTGCTGCGCGGTGGGACAGGCAGGCGATCCGGAGGCTGGCTGTCCACTGCGGCTGCCACGGCACTCGGTGTTGCTGTCATCGGAGCGTTTGCCCCCCTGGTGCACCTTCTGGTACTGGCGGTCATGCTGATTGGCTTTGTGGTTCTGTCGGCGCCTCGGGTGTCGACAGTGCGCCGCACGCTCGGTTTGTTCGCCGTGGTGCTGCTGCCGTTGGGGTTGCTCATGCCGTGGCCGGCGGTCGTGATCCAACGTCCTACCGTGCTGATGCACGGGGTGGGTGCGGTGGTGGCTGAACCGCTGCCGGGCTGGCTGCGGCTGCTTGCTTTGGACCCGGGAGGGATCGGCGCGCTGTCGTGGGTCGGCGCGGTGGTGGTGCTTGCGGCCGCGATTGCCCTCGTCATGCGGCCGTCCAGGGCGATGTTGCCTGGCTTGGGATTGGTGTTGCTGGGCGCCGTCGCGGCAGCGCTGCTGATCCACCTACCGATGCGGCCGTTGTCCGGCGGGGATCCCCGCCCGGGTTTCACCGGGGGAGCGTTGCTGTTCGTCGGCTGCGGGCTGTTGTGGATCGTGTTGCTGGCGGTCGGGAGGGCAGAGCCGACCTGGTGGTCCCAGCGCAATGGTGCTGGTTTGGTCAAGGCTCTGTCGACCATGCCGTGGGTCGGGTTGGCGATGCTCTCGGCCGGAGCGGTCGTGGCGGGCGCTGGGGGTCCCCTCACCGCCGGATCGACGGCGGGGGTGCCGGTGCTTGCTCCCTCGCTGGCTGCGGAGTTGGCTCGTACCGACACCTCTGTGCTGGTGGTGGGGACCAGGGGTGAGCCGGTACGGCTGACCCGGTCGCGGACGGCACGTTTCGGCGACGACGACATTGCTCCACTACGTGCCACCGGAGCTCGTCTGGAGCGGATAGCCGCCGCCCTGCGGGCCGGACAGCCGGGTGAGACATCGGCCGCCATCGCCGACGTGGCAGCCACGGGTGTTCAGTTCGTGGTACTGCCCAGTGCCGCGCAAGGCGACCGCGCCCTCGCCGCGGCCGGAACGTTGGCCCGGCCTGCCCCTCCGACCGAGGATGGCCGGCCAGTGCTGCGGGTGATGCGGCCGGTCCCGGGTGCAGAGTTGTTAGGTCCCGCGCTAGCCGCCCAGGCTCGCACCGGCGCCGCCCCGCCCATCGAGCCGGGGGTCAGCGGCGTTCTTGCACCCGCCCAGCCGCCTCGGGTAGCGGTACGAGTGGCTTCGGGCGCCGAGGGAAGGCTGCTGGTAGTCGCCGCTAACGACGAACCAGGTTGGCGAGCCAGCGTGGATGGCCGTCCGGTACCGGTTGTCCGAGGTTGGGGCCATCAGGTTGCGATTCCTGTTCGAGGAAACTCGGCCGAGGTTCGGGTCGCCCGCTCTGACCTGACCAGGACTGCACTGCTCCTGGCGGAGGCTGCGTTGCTGCTGCTGGTGGTGGGCACTGCGCTGCCGTCCCCACGACGCCAGAACCGGTAGTTCCGCCGCGGTGGATCAGGTCGGTTCTGGGGGACCGTCGATGACGTCGGGATCCAGGCCCAGGTAGTTCGCCACCTGCTCAACCAGTACCTCATGGACCAGGTCGGAGAGGTCACCCCCGTCCTGGGCTCGCGTTTCCAGCGGGCGCCGGTAGAGCACGATCCGGGCGCGGGTGGGCAATCCCGTGCGGTCCACCCCCGCCGGAACCAGGCGGGCGAGCGGAACGTTGCCGTCCTCGACCACATCGCTACCCCACGTGACGGTGGTCGGATCGCAGTCGGTCACCTCCGGCACGTCGTCGACCGCGACGTCCAGCCTGTCAAGCTCACCGTGCCAGCGCTCCTCGATCGGTTCGAGCGCCTCCAGCACGATGGCGTCAAACCGTTCCGAGCGGCTGCGGGCGGCCGGCAGTGTCGGCGGGTATAGGAGCCCGCGGACTCCGCGGCCACGCCGATCCCGGCGCCGGCGCGAGGGGGCTGACCGGGTCACCGTCATCCACCGAGACTACGCCGTTGGAGGCTGTTGGAGGCTGTGGCTGTTGGACGCTGTGGGCGATCAAGCGCAATCGGCTGCTCCGCGCGCCTGCCGTACGCCACGGGTCCTACGCACTATCGTCACAGGTCGTGCGCAGCGCGCGGCGGTGTTCGAGAACCGGGTGCATGAACCCGGCGGTTGCCACGCTCACTTTCGTGTACGCCGATTCCACCGCGGTGGTCGGCCCGCTGGCCACCTACAGTGAGCCGCATTCTTACGACTTGTGCGAGCGGCACGCGCTGCGGCTGACCGCCCCACGGGGCTGGGATGTCGTCCGTCACGAGGGTGAGTTCGCTGAGCCGGAACCCTCGATCGACGATCTCACCGCGCTAGCCGAGGCAGTCCGTGAAGCCGGCCGGATAGACCGCCCAGCCGACCCGCTTCCCACTGCCGTCGGAACCCCGCGCCGCGCTCACCTTCGGGTCCTGCCCGATCTCATCGACGACTGAGAACGCGTATCAATCGCATTCCGCGGGCTCAGCGGGATGGAATGTACCCGAACAACCCCGCCAAGCCCGCTGAATGCGTGCCGGGAACCCCGATTGCGCAGATAGGCTCGTGGCGGCCGGACTGGAGGAAGGAGAGCAGTGGCTGACCTGTCAGGGGTGGTCAAGGCCTACGACATCCGGGGTGTCGTCGGGGAACAGTTGGATACCGAGATAGTGCGCGACCTCGGCGCAGCTTTCGCCCAGCTGGTCGCGGGCCCGGACGGTTCGGTCGGCCCCCAGGCGGTCGTCGTCGGGTACGACATGAGGGACTCCTCACCTGGCCTGGCAGACGCCTTTGCCAGCGGCATCACCAACCGCGGTGTGGATGTCATCTCCATCGGTCTGGCCAGTACCGACATGCTCTATTTCGCCTCGGGCAGCTTGGACCTACCGGGCGCGATGTTCACCGCAAGCCACAATCCGGCCCGCTACAACGGCATCAAACTCTGCCGGGCCGCTGCTACCCCGGTCGGCCAGGACAGCGGGCTGCACGAGATCCGGGTTGCGGTCGAGCGCGGCATCCAGCCAGGACCGGGCGGCGGTGTCGTGACCGAGCGGGACATGCTCCCCGACTACGCGCGTTACCTGCGTTCGCTGGTGGACTTGTCCGGAATCCGGCCGCTGCGTGTCGTAGTGGATGCCGGTAACGGAATGGGGGGATACACGGTGCCCGCCGTTGTCGAGGGGCTGCCCCTGCATATCGTCCCGCTCTACTTCGAATTAGACGGGAATTTCCCCAATCACGAGGCCAACCCGCTGGATCCGGCCAACCTGGTGGATCTGCAGGTTGCCGTCCGGGAGCACGGTGCCGATCTGGGCCTGGCCTTCGACGGCGACGCCGACCGCTGTTTCGTGGTCGACGAACGGGGCGAGCCGGTGAGTCCCAGTGCGATCACCGCACTGGTCGCTACCCGGGAGCTGGCCACTGAGCCTGGTGCGACGGTGATCTATAACCTGATCACTTCCCGGGCCGTGCCGGAGATCGTCGCTGAGCACGGTGGGCATCCGGTGCGTACCCGGGTCGGGCATTCTTTCATCAAGCAGCTGATGGCCGAAACTGGAGCGATCTTCGGCGGTGAGCATTCCGCCCACTACTATTTCCGCGATTTCTGGCGTGCTGATTCCGGGATGCTTGCCGCGCTGCACGTGCTGGCCGCACTCGGTCACCAGCATCGCCCGGCCTCGGCGTTAATGGCCGAGTTCAGCCGCTACGCCGCATCCGGTGAGATCAACTCCACGGTCGACGACCCGGAAGGCCGGTTAGCCGCCGTGCGGGCACACTTCACCGCCCAGGACGGCGTCGAGCTCGACGAACTGGACGGCCTCACCGTACGGTGCCCCGACGGTTCGTGGTTCAACCTGCGCCCGTCGAACACCGAGCCGCTGCTTCGGCTGAACGTCGAAGCCCCCACAATTGCCGCGGTCGAGGCGCTGCGCGATGAGGTACTGGCGCTGGTGCGCGGGTGAGGCGAGGAGGACGAGGATGGCGGTGGAGTTGGATCCGCAACTGAGGGAGATCCTGGCGTGCCCATGCCCGGCGCATGCGCCGCTGCGCGATGGCACCGCTGCCGACCCCGAGGCTAATGCGTTGACCTGCACAGCATGTGGACGCAGCTTTGCGGTCACCGATGGAATTCCGGTGCTGCTGCTGGACCAGGCGTTGCCCGGGACCGGTCCGGACGCAGACGGAACGGATGGCGGCGAGGGCCGCGCCAGTGGGCTGGACACGCGCTGATGCAACCCGGTGGGGAATTCGACGACTTACTCGATGACCCTGGGCGTCTTGAGGCCACCGACTCCGGTGGACTGCTGCGCGCCGCGGCTACCGCGGGGGCCCAGGTGCGCTCCACAGCCGCCGTGGCCGAAGAAGCGGGCTTAGGGCGGTTGGCTGGGCAACGCCCGCGAGCGCTCGTACTGCTGACCCGGCCAGGTGCCGCGCCGGCCGCTGCACCGCTGCTGCTCGCGTTGCTCGGACCGTCCTGCCCAGTGCCGGTGGTGACGACGCGATCGGTGCCGATGTGGGTGGGCGCGCTGGACATCGTGCTCGCCAACACGACCGATCCCGGTGACCGGGAGCTGGCCGAAGGAATCGACCGGGCAGTCCGCCGCGGAGCTCAGGTAGTGCTCAGCGCTCCTGCCGACGGTCCGGTGGCCGCTGCAGCCGCTGGCCGATCGGTGCTGCTGATACCCCCCATCGAGGTACCGCCTGGCCTCACACTGCCACGCAATCTGACCGCTGGCCTGTTGCTGTTGGACGCTCTGGAGCTACTGGCAACCGATCCGGAGGTCCTGGCCGGTGAGCTTGATCGCGAAGCCGAGCGCGACTACGTCGCCCACGAGACGCTGGTCAACCCGGCGAAATCCCTGGCGCTGCGCCTGCGCGGGCGCACCCCATTGCTATGGGGCACCGATCCGGTCGCCACCGCGGTGGCCGGTCACTGCGCTGGGGCGCTCGCAGCGCACGCTGGGGTCGTGGCGCACGCTGCCGGATTCCATGAAGCAGCCGCGCTGCCGGTGCTGCGCCAGCTGGCGACCCGCGCCAGTGGGGAGGCCGAGATATTCCGTGATCCTTTCGAAGACCCGTTCGAAGAACAGTCCCGCGGTGGTATGCCCGCGATGCGGCCGGTGCTGCTAGGGGTGCTCGCTGAGGCCCGGGACGTGCCTGAGCGCGTGGCTGCGGCGGACGCGTTGCCCGGCGCTGACGTGGTGACGGCCGACGAAGAGCTGATGGTGCGCCAGGGCGACCCCGGTGCCGCCGCGTGCGCCGCCGCCGTGCTGGCCCTACGGTTCGACTTCGCCGCGCTCTATCTCGGGCTGAGCCAAGGCGTGTTGGGCGGCCCGGGTTGGGTCGGCTCGGCTGGGCCGGTTCTCGGATGAGCGACTATCCAGGTGATCAGGGAGGGGTTGTGGAGCTGCTGCGCAACGCGGTTCGGCCTTACGCATGGGGTTCCCGGACTGCGATCGCGGAGCTGCTCGGTGGTCCGGTCCCCGCCCCACACCCGCAGGCGGAGCTGTGGCTTGGCGCGCATCCGGCGGATTCATCGATACTGCTGCACGCGGACGGCGGCCAGACCACCCTGCTGGAGGCCTTGCGCGCTGAACCCGGTCGTCACCTCGGCATCCCCTGCGCTGCGCGATGGGGCAGCCGGTTGCCGTTTCTGCTCAAGGTGCTCGCGGCTGAGGAACCGCTGAGTCTGCAAGCCCATCCCTCCGCTGACCAGGCCGCTGAGGGGTTTGCCCGCGAAGAGGCCCGCGGGATCCCGCGAGATGCTCCGGAGCGCAACTACTCCGACCCCAGCCACAAACCAGAGCTGATCTGCGCGCTCACTGAGCTCCACGCACTGGCCGGATTCCGAGAACCGCTACGGACGGTCGAGTTGCTCGCCGCACTGGATGCGCCCCTGCTTGAGCCCTACCGCGCGATGCTCGCCGCCGAACCCAATGCCGACGGGCTTCGCACCCTGTTCACCACCTGGATCACGATGCCCGAGCCGGCGGTCAAGGCGTTGTTGCCTCCGACGCTGGATGCCTGCGTTGCGCTGCTGCGCCGCGATGGGGTCGGCAGCGGTTTCCCTACCTCTCGCGGTGGGCCGAGTCACGACTTCCGATCCGAGTGCCGGGTGGCTCTAGAGCTGGCCGAGGCGTACCCGGGCGATGTCGGGGTGCTCGCGGCATTGTTGCTCAACCACGTCGTGCTGGCCGCCGGGGAGGCGATGTACCTGCCCGCTGGCAACCTCCACAGCTACTTGCGAGGCATAGCCGTGGAGATCAGCGCCAATTCGGACAACGTGCTGCGCGGCGGCCTGACCGCCAAGCACATCGACGTCCCCGAGTTGCTCCGGGTATTGGATTTCTCCTACGGCGCGCTGCCGGTGCAGCGGGGTGAACGCCTCGGACCGCACGAGACCGCTTACCGGACCCCGGCTGAGGAGTTCCAGCTGACCCGGCTCGAGTGGGCGGAGGGAGAGTGGACACCGGTCCTGCTGCGAAGCCGCGCACCGCAGATCCTGCTGTGCACCCAGGGGTCAGCGGAGTTGCGATCCGGGGACGGTGCTCGGGTGAGTGTGCGCCGGGGTGGGTCGGCATGGCTGGCCGCCACGGACCCTGACGTCATGGTGTGCCCGGGCGCCGGTCCGGTGCAGTTGTTCCGGGCGCAGCCCAGACTGGTTGAGAGCCAGTGCTGATCTCCGGTGCGGGCGCTACGTCGTTCATGTGGACCCCCGTGGTTCGCGAGCTTGCCCTGCGGGGCACCGCGCCCTGCCGATCGAATTGCCCGGCCACGGATTCGACACCGTATTCCCCGCTGGCTACCAGTGCCCGCAGGATGCTGACAAGCGGAAGCACCGTGACCGGTGTCGCCAACACCGCACCTGACTTACTGGCGCGCATCGTTTACCTATGTGCTTACTGCTGCGTCGAACTCCCCAGCCGGAACCTTGCGCGCCAACCTCCGCACCGGAGATCCCCAGGTTCTCGAGGTCCAGCACGCGCTCTTGATGGCAGATCTTGATCCCGCTGCGGCGCCCGCAGTGCTCAACTACGCGCCACAAACCACCGCTGCATGTCTGGTTCAGCGACCGCACGTCCGGCCACTTGTAGGCTCACCCGCACTGGGCGAGCGGGCAATGCGAGGAGGCGCCGGGCGTGTCGGCAAGCGGTGGGGCAACGGCGATCGTTGCGGCGTTGCTGGCCAACGCCGGCATCGCAGTGGCGAAGTTCGTCGGCTACCTGATCACCGGGTCGTCCTCGATGCTCGCCGAGGCGGTGCACTCGGTGGCGGACACGTCCAACCAGGGCCTGCTGCTGCTCGGCCGCAAGCGCGCCCAGCGACAAGCCACCCAGGAGCATCCGTTCGGCTACGGCCGTGATCGGTATTTCTACTCCTTCGTCGTGGCGTTGTTGCTCTTCAGCCTCGGCTCGATATTCGCGTTGTACGAGGGCGTCCACAAACTGCAGAGCCACGAGCCGCTCAGCTCGCCACTGGTCGCGATCGGGATCCTGGTCGTGGCGATCGTGCTGGAAGGCCTGAGTTTCCGGACCGCGATCAGGGAGTCCCGGCCGCTCAAGCGTGGCAATAGCTGGTGGCAGTTCATCAGGCAGTCCAAGTCCCCGGAACTGCCTGTGGTGTTGTTGGAGGATGCGGGCGCGCTGATCGGGCTGCTGCTGGCCTTCTGCGGCATCGGGCTGGCGGTGCTCACCGGGGACCCAGTCTGGGACGGGTTCGGGACGCTGGGGATTGGCATGCTGCTCGGCGTCATCGCCATCATTCTGATCATCGAGACCAAGAGCCTGCTGATCGGGGAGGGCTCAAATCCCGATGAGCTGAACCGCATCTGTGGCGCGATGGTCGGGCCCGGCGTGGATCGGGTGATCCACCTCAGGACCCAGTATCTCGGCCCGGACGAGCTGTTGATCGCCGCGAAGATCGCGGTGCCGGCCGCTCTGTCCACCGCCGAGGTCGCTCGAATCATCGACGAGGCAGAGGCTCGGGTTCGTGGCGCTGTCCCCGCCGCTCGGATCATCTACCTGGAACCGGACCTGGACCGCACACCGACCGTCACCAGCTGAGCGACTCTCAGGTTCTCAGTAGTGTCCGTATCGGACCCTGCAGGGAGCCGCATCATGGAGGGAAGGGCGCGTGTTCGAGTCGTTGCTGGTCGCCAACCGGGGTGAGATCGCGCGGCGAGTCATCCGCTCTGCCAAAGAGCTAGGCATCCGCACCGTTGCGGTGCATTCCTCGCTGGATGCCGAGTTGCCCTTCGTCGTCGAGGCCGATGAGGCATTCGAGCTGACCGGGCCGCCGGCGCAGATCTACCGGGATGCCCACCAGCTCCTCGAGGTGGCCCGCAGGACTCACGCGGCGGCGGTGCATCCCGGCTACGGGTTCCTGTCCGAGGAGCCCGGGTTCGCCCGGATGGTAGGCGATGCGGGCCTGGTGTGGATCGGTCCCAGTGCCAAGGTGATCTCTGCGATGGGTGACAAGGTCGCTGCGCGGGGAATCGTCGCCGCCGCCGGGGTGCCCGTGGCGGCCGGTTCCGCTGGTGCGGTCGCCACGGAAGACGCTGCGGCGACCGAAGCCGGGAACGTCGGCTTCCCCGTGATGCTCAAGGCCGCTGCCGGGGGTGGTGGTATGGGTATGGCGATCGCGGGCGACATCGCGACGACGCGTACTGAGTACGCCCGGGTCAGCGCCTTCGCCCAGCGGCTCTTCGGTGACCCGAGACTGTTCGTCGAGCGCTACTTCCCGCGAGTGCGACATGTCGAGGTTCAGATCCTCGGGTTGGCTGACGGCCGGGTGGTCGCTCTGGGGGAGCGGGAATGCTCGGTGCAGCGGCGGCACCAGAAGATCGCCGAAGAGAGCCCGTCGCCCGCCGTCGATGCAGATCTGCGCCGCCGGATGGAACACGCCGCAGTGCTCGCCGCGTCCACAGTGGACTATCGCAATGCGGGAACGGTGGAGTTCCTGCTCGATCAGGACACCGGTAAGTTTTTCTTCCTGGAGATGAACACCCGGCTGCAGGTCGAGCACCCGGTGACAGAGTTGCGGTATGGCCTGGACCTGGTAGCTGCTCAACTGCATATCGCCGCAGGCGCTGAACCCGGTTTCGACGTCGACGCGCTCGCCCCGGTGGGCCATGCGATCGAGCTGCGGGTGAACGCCGAGGACCCGAAGCGGTTCCTGCCCGGTCCTGGGCCGATCACCGAGTGGGTGGAGCCGACAGGAAACGGGATCCGGGTGGACTCCGGTTATACGGCCGGCAACACGGTGACGCCGTACTTCGACTCGTTGCTGGCCAAACTGGTGGTCCATGGCCGCAACCGGGAACATGCGCTGCAACGGGCCCGGGTGGCGGTCGCTGAATTCTCCGTGGCCGGGCCGAAGTGCAACCTGCCCTTCCACGCCGAGCTGCTGGAGCACCCGGAATTCGTCTCCGGGCGCTACGACACCGCCCTAGTGGCCCGGATGCGCCCTTAACCACCCCCGCTCTGCTCACGGCATGACTCACCCTTGCGCGCCGTGCGGAGGGGTGACGCACCGTGTGGGTGGGCGGGGTGGGCAGGGATAACGTATGACCGTGGGGCGGCTGGTGGCCATCGAGGGGTTGGATGGGGCGGGCAAGCGAACTCTCGCTGACGCGTTGAGCGCTGCGCTCCTCGTGCAAAACGCGTCGGTGGCCCGGTTGGGGTTTCCCCGGTACGACGCCGACATACACGCCAAGCTGGTGCGGGATGCGCTATACGGACGGCTGGGTGACCTGGCCGAATCAGTGCATGGGATGGCGGTGCTGTTCGCCCTGGACCGGCGGGACGCGGCCGAGACGCTGCGTGCGCTGCGGCGTCGTCACGACGTGGTGTTGCTGGATCGCTACGTGGCTTCCAACGCGGCATATGGTGCCGCGCGGCTACACGAAGACGCCGGTGGGCCTTTCGTCGAATGGGTCCGTGAGCTGGAGGTGGAGCGATTTGACGTCCCGGTACCTGACGTTCAGCTGCTGCTTCGAGTTCCGATCAGCGTCGCTTCCGCCCGGGCGGATCGCCGCGCCGAAGCCGATAGCGCCCGGCGCAAGGACAGGTATGAGACCGACCATGAGCTGCAGACCCGATGCGCCGCTGTCTATGACGGCCTGGTGGCAGCCGGGTGGCTCGCCCCGTGGTGGGTCAGCGATGGTGTCGCAACCGGTCTGAGCGATCTGGCGATGCGGCTGCTCGAGAGATAAGGGGGAATAGGCAGACATGGCCCCGCCCGACCGGCGGGAGCGCCGCAAGCAGTGCCACGATGGTGCGTATGGCAGCTCGTGTGCTCGTGGTGGAAGATGACCCTGCGGCGGCGGAGATGTTATCCATTGCGCTGCGTCAGGCAGGCTTCGAGACGGCGGTGATCTCCGAGGGCCCCAAGGCGATGCCCGCGATGCGCGAGCTGAAGCCTGACCTGGTGCTACTGGATCTCATGTTGCCCGGCATGAGCGGGATCGATGTGTGCAAGGCGATCCGCGCCGAATCCGGAGTCCCGATCGTGATGCTCACCGCCAAGAGCGACACCATTGACGTGGTGCTGGGCTTGGAATCCGGTGCCGACGACTACATGATCAAGCCGCCTAAGACGCAGGAGCTCGTGGCGAGGCTGCGAGCTCGGTTGCGTCGCATCGACGCCGAGCCCGCAGAGAAACTCAGTATCGGCGACCTCACCATCGACGTGCCCGGTCACCAGGTCAGCCGAGACGGGGAACAGATTTTGCTGACTCCGCTGGAGTTCGACCTATTGCTTGCGTTGGCCCGCAAGCCGCGACAGGTGTTCACCCGTGAAGTGCTGCTCGAGCAGGTATGGGGTTACCGGCACGCTGCGGACACCCGATTGGTCAACGTGCACGTCCAGCGGCTCCGCTCCAAGATCGAGCGAGACCCGGAGCATCCTGAAGTGGTGCTGACTGTTCGCGGGGTCGGGTATAAGGCCGGCATACCGTGATGAGTCCGCGGTGGTGTGCAGGGAGCAGCTGGCGGTGACCTCGCTCGCCGGTCGGGCGACTGATGCGCTGCGCCCGGTGTCCGAAGCGATCAGCGAGCTCGCCACGGTCGCTGGGGCGACGTGGCGCCGCTCGTTGAAGATCCGGGTGGTGAGCAGCACCGTGGTGCTGTCCTCCACCGTCGTGCTGGTGCTCGGCATGGTGTTGCAGGCCCAGCTCGCTCAGCGGCTGATCGAGAACAAGACACAGGCGGCACTGCTGCAAGCCGACAACAGCAGGATCCTGGTGGAGTCCGAGCTCGGCACGGTGGATCCGACTTCTGCGTCGCTGGGCGGCAGGCTGACCACCGCCGTCGACCGGTTGACGAACCCGGACCCGGGCGGTACAGGTCCCACGACCGCCGGCGCCGGCGCATACGAGCCGGTGCTGGTGGACGGCGGTGGCCTGTCTGGGGAGGCCGGTACTGGTCAGAAGATCGGGCCCCTGGAGGATATTCCAGCCGTGCTGCGTTCCGCAGTCGAACGCGGCGCCCTGGCGCACAAGATCATCACTGTGCGACGAGGTCCGATCATGGTGACCATGCTTGCCGTCGGCCTGCCAGTGGCCAGCGCAGGGCGCACCATGCAGCTATACCTGCTGTTCCCCCTCACCGCCGAGCAGCGCACGTTGACGCTGGTGCAGTCCACTCTGGTGGTCGGCGGGTTGGTGTTGCTGGTGCTCGTCGCGGGTATCGCCAGCCTGGTGACCCGCCAGGTGGTGGTTCCGATCCGGCAGGCCGCTGAAGTCGCCGAGCGCTTCGCTGATGGCCACCTCGAGGAGCGCATGCCGGTCGTCGGCGAGGACGACATCGCCCGGCTGGGCACCTCATTCAACGAGATGGCCGCCAGCATCCAGCGGCAGATCCGCCAGCTGGAGGAGTTCGGTGAACTGCAACGGGGATTCACCTCCGATGTCTCCCACGAACTGCGCACCCCGTTGACCACGGTGCGGGTGGCGGCCGACCTGCTGTATGAGTCGCGTGACAAGCTGCACCCGGTGCTGCACCGTCCTGCCGAGCTGCTGGTGCGGGAGCTTGATCGGTTCGAGGCACTGCTTGCCGATCTGCTGGAGATCTCTCGGGTCGACGCCGGGGTAGCCGAATTGCACCTTGAGACAGTCGACGTGCGCGCCACCATGGCCAGTGCGGTGGCCGCGGTGCGCGCCGTCGCTGATCGCGTCGGCACCCCGCTCGAAATCGACCAACCGGATGAGGAGGTGTTCGCTGAGATCGACCCGCCCCGGGTGGAGCGGATCGTGCGCAACCTGCTCACCAACGCGCTGGATCACGGAGAGGGCCACCCGGTCCGGATGACCCTTGCCGCCGACGCTGACGCGGTCGCTGTGCTGGTGCGCGATCACGGTGTCGGGTTGCAGCCAGGTCAGCAGGAGTTGGTGTTCACTCGATTCTGGCGAGGCGACCCCTCGCGTGATCGGCGCACCGGAGGCACCGGGCTGGGCCTGTCGATCAGCTTGGAGGATGCTCGGCTACACGGAGGCTGGTTGCAAGCCTGGGGTGAACCTGGGCGGGGAAGCGCCTTCCGTCTCACGTTGCCCCGAAGCCCCGACGTCGAGCTCACCAGTAGCCCTTTGCCGCTGGGACCCGACGGCGCTGCACAGAACACGCGGGATCCCCGGGTGCCGGGCGGGACTGTGTTGGACGGGACTGTGTCAGACGGGGTTGCGCCGAGCGATGCTGTGCCCGGCGGGGCCGCACCGGAGACCGACGAGCCGGATCCCGTAGTTCCGGCTGGACCGGGGCGTCAGTGATGCGCGGCCGTGTGCTCACCACGCTGTTCGCTGCCGGGCTCGCCATGATGCTGGCTTCGTTCGCTGGATGCGCCGCTATACCGGCCAGCTCCGACATCCAGGTCGTGCGGTCGATGCCATCGGGATCGGGGCCGGCCGCACCGGCCGGCCCAGAACGAGGAGTGGACCCGTTCCGGCTGGTACGTGAGTTCATCGAGGCCACCGGAAGTTCGGCGAACGGCCACGCCGCGGCGCGCGCGTTCCTGTCCAGAAACGCGGCGACCAGTTGGGATGATCATGCCAGCCTCACCGTGATCGAGGACGCGCCCGGGGCGGCTCCGCAGACCGGACCCGCGGACGGGGTTCGCCGTATCCGGGTGGGAGGTACCCGGCTGGGCACACTCACCGCCGACGGCACCTTCATGCCGGCGGCCGGGACGTTCTCTGTTCCGCTCGATGTGGTTACCGAGCACGGCGAATGGCGGATCAGCAACCCCCCGCCGGGCGTACTGGTTGAGGCAACCGCTTTGCAACGCAACTATCGCCAGGTGCGGGTCAGCTTCATCGACCCGAACCGCGACACGCTGGTACCCGACCTGCGCTGGGTACCCGCCCAACCGGCGTCCACCCTGCCTGGACGAGTACTGGACCTGCTCCTGGCCGGACCTTCACCGCGGCTGGACGGGGCCGTCCGATCGGCGATCCCGGAAGGGGTCAGGCCCCGGTCCAACGTGCTGGTCGGCCGCTCCGGGCGGACCGTGATCAACCTCAGCGGTGTGGAGGGCATGACCGAGCAGCAACGGCGGCTGGTCGCAGCGCAGATCGTCGCCTCGTTGGACGGCTTGGTCCCCACTCCGTTGCGACTGCTTGCCGACGGCGAGCCATTGGTAGCGGCGCAGGACGAGTGGCGGCAGGCTGACATCTCCTCCTACGTCCCGCCAACCGGACCGCGGTCGGACGTGCCGGCTCAGGTGGTCGTCGGTGGGCGGTTGCGGGGCCTGAACGGCGTGGTCGCACCAGGTCCTGCGGGAGATGGCCGGCTCACGGTGCTCAGCGCGGCGCGCTCGAATCCTGGTGGGGAGCTGCTCGCGGCGGTCGTCGTAGGCCCGGACGGGCGCCCGCAGCTGCGGGTGGGTCCGGCGGACGGGGATCTGGCGCTCGCGCCGTTGGACGCCACGACAATGACCCGGCCTACCTGGCGACCCTCCGGGACCGAGCTGTGGACTGTGATCAACGGCAAGGCCGTCATGGGGGTGGCACTGTCCGGGACCGGTCCGCCGCTGACGTACCAGATCAGTGCCACCGAACTGACCCAGCTAGGCCCCATCTCCCAGCTGCGGTCGTCCCGCGACGGGGCGCGCGTGGCCGCGGTGATCGGTGGACGGCTGGTGGTGGCCGCAGTGGTGACCGAGTCAGGCATGGTCAGCCTGCGCCATCCACAGGTGTTACGGGACGGAACCCTGCCCCCCTCTGCGAGCGTGGACTGGGCGCGTCCGGAGCTCCTTGTGGTCGCATCAGCCGGGCCGTCCCCACAGGTCTCCTCGGTCTCGGTGGACGGGTTGACCCGGCGGCAACTCTCCAGCACGAACCTGACCGGCCCGCTGACCGACGTCGTCGCGGCACCCGGTCGTGAGGTGCTGGTCGCAGACGCCACCGGGTTGTGGGCCTATTCAGACACTCAAGAGGTGTGGGAACCCCGGCTCGGCGGGGTCGGACCCGGTTCAGCGCCGCTCTACCCTGGCTGATCCACGAGCGCAAGCCAGTGTTGGCGCGCATGGGGACACCGGGGACGATTGTGCACAGCTACGGCATCCCACAGTTTCCGGACCGACGCTGCGATCGCGCCTCGGGCAGGCTCGGGAAAGTGCTGAGCTCACTGCTGGACCTCCTGCTGCCCGTCGACTGCGGTGGCTGTGGCCTGCCCGGGCCCGCGCTGTGCGCGGTGTGCACGCTGTCGTTAGGACAAGCAGTACGTGTCTACCCGCCGAGTTGCGAGGCAGGGCCGCAGGTGTACGCCCTGGGGACCTATCAGGGCCGGTTGCGTTCCGCGCTGCTCGCCTACAAGGAACGCGGCCGCCGCGATCTCGCCGCGCCACTGGGCGCCGCGCTTAGCTCCGCCCTGCTTCACATGGAGCCGCAGCGGGGTGGGATATGGCTGGTACCGGTGCCGTCGCGGGGGGCGGCGGCGGCTCGGCGTGGGGGGCAGCATGTCGAGTTGCTGGCAGTGCGGGCGGCGGCAGCGCTGGCGAGCGCTGGGGTGGCCGCGGCGGTGGCGCCCGCGTTGCGGATGGGTCCGGGGGTGCGCGATTCGGTCGGTCTGGCAGCGGCGGCTCGGCAAGCCAATCTGGCGGGGCGGGTACGCCCGCGGCGGGCCGGCCTGCCGCCCGCCGGCACGCCGGTCGTACTCGTCGACGATGTCGTGACGACCGGGGCGACGGCGGCAGCTTGCGTCGCTGCATTGCTCCGGACGGGGGTAGTAGTGCCCGCAATCGTGGTGCTCGCTGCTGCCGGTTGTCACACCGCGTCGTAGACGTCGGCTGGGTGATACCAACCACAGTGTTGACCCTCGGACACGGGAGGCGAAGCTCTGGCGATAGCACCGCGGGCGGACTACCGTCCGGGCATCAGCATCGCTGAGGCGTCCGGGAGGAGGCGAGAAAGCCATGGTCCTGACGCCGGCGGCCGAGTGATCATCGGGGCGATCCCGTTGCTGTCGCCCCGTGCATGACCCAATAACGATCACTGCCGTGCCCTCGGTGTCGAAGTCGAAGAAGTCCGTCTTGGACAACGCAAGG
>DASYMC010000428.1:0-23070 GCA_036009255.1 Pseudonocardiaceae bacterium | reverse complement strand
GCCCACCTCGTGCGACCTGATCTGAGCCTGCCCGTCCTGTTGATCACGGGGTAGCGGCAGTTTGCCGTTCCCGCTCGGTCTCGCCGCCGTACCGCAGCACTTCGACACGACCTCGGGCGTCGAGATCCAGTGCGGGGCCGCACCGCATGGTTTCGCTGATGAGTACCGAGGCCGCCCGCGAGCTCGGCTTGGTCCCCGGCTTACTGGCCGCGGCCGTCGTGAACTCCACCCAGGTGCTCATTGAGACAAACCGCACACATCCACGGCTGAGAGTGCATGAACAGGTGCACGCGCGAAGCCGATATTCGATGATCAATGCACCTCAAGGAAGGTGAAGCTAACGCTGTTACTCTTGTCGCCGTCCTTCCCTTCGGCGGTCACCTCCACCGTGCCGGAGCCGCTAGGGATGGTCGTCTCGATGCTGCCGGTGCTATTGACCTTGAACGGGACCGACTCGTCGCCAAAGTGAAGCTTTTCCGCAGCGTCCAACCCTTCGCCTTCAATGATCACGAGCTGGCCGGGGGGCGCCGGGTTCGTAATAACCTTGCCGATCTTCATGGGGCTCCTTTCAACGGTGAATGGTCGCCATACCCACAAGGGATACCCGTTTTCGAGCCGACGTAGCCGCAGCACCACCCGTTCGCGCGGTTACCTCCCGACCGCTCCATCGTGATCACTTTTATCTTTGCCGAGACCGCCGTCCACGGCTGACCTGCCCACCCGTGGGGCTGCTGATGATGGCGGACACCCACCTGGATTCAGGCGGGTTTGATGTTGGCGTTGAGGTGGAAGATATTTTCTGGGTCGTACTCCGTCTTGATCCGGGCGAGCCTGTCGTACTTAGCCCTGCCGTAGGCTGCCTGCACGCGGTCTGGCCCGATCTCGGCCATGGCGTTGATGTAGCCCTCGCCACTGTCCAGCGCGTACGGACGCAGCGCCGTCCGGCACCCGCGCACCCACTCCCGATCTGCAGACAGCAGGTCCGCATTGGGCGCCAAGCCAACGATGGCCACATGGAACCGGGATGAGCGTCCCCCGGCGAAGGCCGTTTCGTCGTCACCCACCTGGCTGAAGGCACCATCGAGCCGGGAGATGAGAACTAACGACATCGGGGATTTCTTGCACGGCATATGGCCGGTGAGAACCTCGATCACCTCGTCGGAGAGATCCTCGACGAAAGTGCTCTTCTCGTGGCTGTGGAAACCCCAGGCATTGCCCTCGTCTTGCATCTTCTGGAGTTCGACGTAGGGCATCGGAGTCACCATGTCGAACAGCGGTGGCAGCGTCTCGCGAATCCGTTGGACTAGCTGCCCGTGCTCGTCGTCCGCGCCGCGAGCCAAGCGCAGCGCCTCAACCCCCTGGTGGGCAGGCCAGAAGAACAGGGCAAACTCCACCATCGGGTTGACCTCGTGCAGGCGGAACTCGAACGATGTCACAACCCCAGGTGATTGGCGGCACGCATGGCATCGTGCAAGTCGTGAAGCTGCTGCTGATGGCGGACACGCACGTTCCGCACCGTGCCAAGGACCTGCCCGAGCAGCTGTGGGAGGCCGTCGACGATGCCGACGTCGTGATACACGCCGGGGACTGGGTATGCGTGGAATTGCTGGACGCATTGCTGGCTCGGGCGGACCGGCTGCTCGGCGTGGTCGGCAACAACGACGGGCCATCGTTATGTGCTCGACTGCCGGAGGTCGCGACCGCTGAGCTGGATGGCGTGCGGGTGGCGGTCGTGCATGAGACCGGATCGACCCGCGGCCGGGAGCGGCGGTGCGCCGCCCGGTTTCCCGACACTGACGTACTGGTCTTCGGGCACAGCCACATCCCCTGGGACACCACGGCGCCTACCGGCCTGCGGCTGCTGAACCCGGGATCTCCGACCGACCGGCGCCGCGAGCCCACCTGCAGCTGGATGACCGCCCAGATCGATGACGGGCAATTCAGCCGGGTGCAGTTGCACCGGCCGGCCGGACGTTAGCCGGTGAGGTCGGCCAGCAGCAGACCGCTGCGTGGCTTGGGCGTGAAGTAGGTGCTCTTGCGCGGCATCCGCCGGCCTTGCTCATGCACCGCGAGCACGTCGGCGAAAGGCACCGGAGCCAGCCGCAGGACGGCATCGAGTTCCGGATCTACCGGGTGCCCCGCTGGAAGAGCACGCACCTGCGGCCCCTCCGGATCGATGCCCAGTGCGTCGGCGATGAGCCACCGCTCCACCAATCCGTGATCGATTCTCGGAACTGGTTCGCCTGGCGCCGGCCCAGGCAGCGTGACGATGAGGTTGCCTCCGGCGGCCTGCGCGACCACGCTGCCGGGACGCAGCGGTGGGTCCGGCTCGTCGGCGTTCCGTACCGTCACTCCAGCCGCTCGCCACGCATCGGCCAGATCATCACAAGTCAGCCCGGTACCGACCAGCGCACGGTGGATCGCACCAATACGCAGCGCGGGTCCTGCGGTCACCAAAGCGAGCAGGCTGGAGCGATCGCTGGCCGCCGCGGCAGCAACCCGATGATTGCCGTCAGCGACCAGCAGCGGGCTGCTCGAGACTGCGGCGAGCACAGCATCCTGCTCAACACCCGGATTCAACAACCACAACTGGTGAGTTCGGCCACCGGAGTCGGTAGTCGACACCGCGGGTCCTCCCAGCGTGTCGATGCTGCCCAGCACAGCAGTGGTCAGCCGCTCACTCTCCCGGACCGGAACGAGCATTGCCGCGCTGGTCGCGCAGCCCAGACCGGCGAGCACCGCGGCGCGTTCGAGGACCACCCCCGGATAGACCTCCTCGCTGTGCCGCACGAAGGAGCGTCCGCGGGAATCCACAGCGGCCGAGTCGATCAGGCATAACACGCCGACCGCCACCCCGTCCGGGCCCTCCACCCGATACGGCGCAACCACGTTTGCGACTTCGCGGTATGCGCGGGCGCTCAGTCGCGCCAGGACCTGCCGGGCGGCGGGCAACGCATCGGCCAACGACAATCCTTCGGCCAGCGCCTGGGGGGTGCGATGGGGATGCTGTACGGCCAGCAATGTGTCAGCGCCGCATGGGGATCGGGCCAGTGCTGCTGTGACCTCGGCGGCTTCAGCGAACTCATCGACGTCAGGTCCGGGCACGCGGTCGGTAACCACCCAGCCACGCCTGATCACGTGTACCCACCGGCTCATCGATCCTGCCCATTCCTGTGCGGACCCGAGGATCTACAGGTCGTAACCGTGGCGCAGCAGGAACCGAGCGGCGCGCCGGTTCTGGGCAGGGTCCATCGGCTCGACACCGAGAGCGTTGACCACGCGGTTACAAATCTCGAGAAGCACCGCGGCGTGGACTGCATCCAGTATCTCCTCATCGTCCAGGCCAGCGGAGCGCAACGCCACCACGTCTGCAGTCCCGATCCGGTCAGCTCCCTGGGAAAGGCGGCGTAGGAAGGGAACCATCGCGGCCACCCGGGGCCCGGCTCGACCTGGGTCACGGCCGTGCACCACGTCATCGACCACGCCCGTACCCAACACAACTCCGGCGTTTGCGCCGTGCACCCCGGCGCAGTAACCGCACTGGTTCTCAACAGAGACCAGCGCGGCGAACAACTCGCGCTCCGCCACCGACCACCGGCTCGGGCCGCGTAGCACCGTCTGGCCATATCGCCCCACGGGCTTGCCGAAGAACTTGTGCCGGTAGAGCAGCACCTTGACAAAGCCGGGGGTCGGCTGGCCGAAGAACCATCTCAACACCGGCCTCAACGCCAGCGTGCGGAATCCCCGGCCACGTTCGATCACCGGAAGGCGGATCACGGTGGGCAATCCTGGAAGAGCCGCTCGACGGCGCGTAACCGCGCCAACCCTGCTCCGACGGCCGCCGCAACGACACACTCGAACACCGCGTCCGCGCTGTGCCCGGAAACCAGCAGACGCCGAATGTGCTCATCGGTGACTCCAAGGCCGCCGGCCGCGACCAGTTCAGCCAGCTGACCAAGGTCGCCGACGATTCCCTGTCCATTGACCAGATCCCGACGCAGGCCACCCGGCAGCACACCCGCGTCACGACCCACCCCGTCCGCCAGTTCCTTCAGCAGCCGCCGACGTAGATCCGCCATCTTGCCCACACCGACCTGCTCAGATTCCCGCGACGGCCGCGATAGCAGCCCAGGTGTCGTACAGGTCGTTCATCAGATTGTTCGCCAGGTGCACCAGTGTGATCCCCATGACGGCCAGGACCAACAGGGCGTAACGCCACGCGTTCACCCGGGAGCGCACCGCAGGATCGGTCACACCTGCGAGCCTGCCCAACGCCAGCGAGATCGGTCAACGCAACCCAGCACATGCGGGTGCCTGCTCAGGGTTTCGGGTTCAGCCTGCAGGGGTAGCCGACGTTGCCATGTCCAGGAGGAGACCTGAAGGCATTCATCTGACCGGGGAGCACTGCAAATGGCGGACATCACCCAGCTCATCTTGGATGATCACAACACATTCCGGCGGGAATTCGCAGCCTTGGACGACGCCGAGGGCACCGAGCAACTCCAGGCGATCTGGGAACCCCTCGCGGCTCTCCTGGACCTGCACGCGGTGGCCGAAGAAGAGATCTTCTACCCGCAGCTACTGCGCCGCGGCGATGACGCTGAGGACGAGACCCTGGACGCGATCGGTGATCACAACGATATCCGCGACGGGGTTCACGAGGCAGCCCGGCACCCAATCGGCAGCTCAGGGTGGTGGGACGGCGTCCGGCGGGCCCGTATGGCCAACAGTGATCATATGGCGGAGGAGGAGGACGAAGCTCTCGCCGATTTCCGGCGTAACACTCCACTCAATGTGCGAGAGGAGCTGGGCCGCCAGTTCCTCGAATTCAAGACCAACCATGCTGATGCCCGCGATCTGGATACCAGCGATAAAGATCCTGAGGGATACGTCAATGCGGTATCGGCGCAGATCTCTTCTGGCGAGACCGGGTCGTTGGGTATCGGAAGTTTGAAGGGACGTTGACAATGACAGACCACCTCCTACGTAGACATGCACCGATCCCGACCGCAGGGTGGCAACAGATCGACGACGAGGCGAAAACTCGCCTCACACCGAAGCTCGCTGCCCGGCGGCTGGTTGATTGGTCGGGTGCGCATGGCTGGACCCATTCCGCTACTAATCTCGGCCGGACGACGACATTGGATGGAACACCACCGGGGACGAAGTCCGAGACGGTCACAGCCCGGCAACGGCGGGTTCTGCCCCTGAACGAATTGCGGGTGAGTTTCACCGTGGAATGCTCAGGGTTGCAAGACGCTGAACGCGGTGCCACCGATGTGGACTACGGCGATCTCGACCGTGCTGCCTATGATGCCGCTTTGATCGAAAACCGTGCCATTTTTCACGGTTGGCCGGAAGCCGGGATCACCGGGATCACAGAGTCCAGCGCTCACCCCTCGATGACCCTGGGACAGGACCTCAATGCTTATCCGCTCGTTATCGCCAAAGCAACCGACGTACTGAGACAGGCAGGCATTGAAGGTCCGTACGCTCTGGCCATCGGCCCGCACGGATACACCCGGATCGTCGAGACCATCGAGCACGGAGGCTACCTTTTGCAGCAGCATCTCAGCAAGATTCTCGGCGGAGATATCGTGTGGGCTCCGGGACTGGACGGCGCGCTGGTGGTGAGCACTCGTGGCGACGATTTCGTCCTCGACGTCGGCCAGGACTTCTCGGTTGGTTATGCCCGACACGACGCCGAGCTCGTCACACTTTATCTGGAAGAAAGCTTCAGCTTCCGGGTCAACGAGCCCGACGCCGCCGTCGTCCTTACAGATAGCTGATCTGCCAGTTCATTGGCGCGACTTAGCGGGCTACACACACTGTCCGAAAGGAGTCACATGCAGAGAGGCAGCGACAAACATGGCGCGCGAAAGGACGACGCGCTCGCGCACGACGTCGAGGGCATGATTCGCGGTACCGGACCGACCCACGCCGAAGAGTGGAAGGACCCAGAGCCGCCAGCCGACGACGACCCTCAGTTGAATACCCGCGCGGCGATCGTGGACCGCGGTCAAGACGCCCCGTCGGGTTGATCAGCTCATGCTGGCTTGAGCGGATCGTGACCTAGAGACATCAGGCGGTGCCGCCAGTTGGATTGCCCAGCAATCGTCTCGCGATTGCTCCGTCGCTCGGCGTGCACGCGGCGGATCACCTTGCGCATCACCTGCAGATCATCAGGGTTGAGGTCGGTCCGGCGCTTGCTCAGAATATGCAGTATTTGCTGGCCAGTGGGAGGACCCGCCTGGTCGGGAAGGCTCTCAGTATCGGGACCAGCCGAGCGGGTCCGCAGCCAGTCGGCAAGTTCCCGTGATGACATGTTCACTACCCGATGAAATTCGTTCCACAGTTCATTGTCGTGCAGAGCCGTGTCCGCCATCGTCTTGCTCCTTACTCTCATTTCACAACCGGACACTATGCGCTACTCAATGCAGTCGTCTCCAGGACCCGGCTCGAAAGGACCGAGTTGTGGAGGCGGTGGGGGCTCAATCGGTGGCCCGGGGACCGGATTCGGTTCCGGATGGATTGGATCTGGAGGCGGCGGCACGGGATCTGGACGCGGAGCGGGCTCTGGGTCCGGTGGGACGGTGGCCCCGGGCACGGGGGCCGGCCGCCGCGGAAAACGCGTACTGGCAAGTCGATCGGTTATCACGGATACCTCCTCGATCGTCGCCAGCGGATTACCCACCCGCGACGCTGTCGAATCGGTTCCGCTGAACGCACAGACTGCCGTGGGCCGACGCCGAAGCACGTATCCATGTGCCCGGACCGCGAGATATTCCAGCCAGCTGTGCCGGACCGCTCGGAGCTGAGCTCAGCTTGCGGCGAGGCCGATGGTCAGCAGGGTCACCCCGAGCAACAGCCAGACCACGTAGTCCCCGAGGTGTCCTGAGTGCGCGGCGCGCAACACACGCATCGGCAGGATCAGCACTCCGGCGGCCCTGCGCAGCAACTGCGGCAGCCTGTAGGTGTACAGCCCGACCGCGGCGACGAGCAGCGCCAGGAGAGCCGACAAACCACCCACGAGCACGCCTGACAGGCTCCAACTCTCGATCCTCGTAGAGGTCGCAGGCACGGCAACGGCACCGTCCAATGCGGCGGCTGCGTAGCCCGCAGGGTCCAGTAGCTGCTGAGCGGCCTGGTGAGCCTGCTCGGCCAATCCCGGAAGCACACCCAGGATGAGTCCACCCGCGAGCAGAGCCACCACCGGAGCGAGCATCGTGACGGGGGGACTACCGACGGCCTGGTCGGTCTCCCGCTGCTCATCAGTACCGCGAGTGTCGCCTTGAACGTCCGGTGGTGCGCCCGCGCCGAGGAAGACCCGTATTCCGGCGCGCAGCACTGCCCCGCCGGTGAGCGCCGAGACACCGATGAACAGGACTTCGGTCCAGCCGAATCCCGCGCGGGACAAGCTGTCTTCGGCCACAGTCTTGCCCAGCCAGGTGCCGAACGGGGGAAGGGCTGCCAGCGCGAAACCCCCGATGAGGAAGCAGGCTCGAGTGATCGGCAGGTTGCGACCCCGACCGTGCAGCTCCAGCTCGTCGACGCTGCCTCGGGTATTGAGCAGGATCCCAGCGCATAAAAACAAGGCGCCTTTCACCGCAGCGTGCCCCAGAACGTACAACGCCAGGCCCCCGACCGCGGCCGGTTCAAGCGCGCCGAGCGCGATGAGAAACATGCCGACGTGACCGATGGTGGAAAAAGCGAGCAATCGTTTGAGATGGGATTGGGCGAGGCACATCACCGCACCGATCACCGCGGTCACCACGCCGGCGGCCATCAGCACCGGCCGCAGGCGCTCGGCAGGCAGCACCGGCGAGAAGGCGGCGGACCAGGTGCGCGCCACCCCGTAGATGCCCAGCTCGACCATCACCCCGGAGAACAGCACGCACACCGGTGCAGGGGCGACGGCGTGCGCGTCGGCCAGCCAGAAGTGGAACGGCACTGCGGCACCCTTGACTAGGAACCCGGTGAACACCAGCGCGATCGCCACCAGTACCAGCCAATCGGTGTGCTGCCCGGCCAACGCTCGCTGTATCTGGGCAAAACCCAGCTCACCGGTTCTTCCGTAGATCAGCCCGATACCGAGCAGGGAGCAATATGCACCGAGCGAGTTGATCACCCCGAAATTGAGTGCGCCTTGCAACGGCTTGGCTTCCTCGATCTTGTAGCCGGTCAGCGCATAGGCCACCGCGCCCATCAGTTCGAAGAACACGAAAGCGTTGAACAGGTCGCCGGTGAGGGCGAAGCCGACCATTCCTGCCAAGAACAGCAGGACCAGAACATGGAAGTAGCTCTCCACCGCATCGAAGTAACGCCAGGTGTAGATCAACGCCGCAGTGACCAGCCCAGCCACCAGCGTGGCCAGCCCGGCACCGATCCGGTCGACGACGAAGACCACTCCGACGCTGACGCCATGTTCGGGCGAGTAACCCCCCAACCAGCTGACCACCCGCCGGGAACCAGTGGTAACCAGCAGCACCACCGATCCGGTGAGGACCAGCAGCGAGGTCAGCATCGATGCCACATCGAGCACCAGACGGGGAAGCACCCGGCCTGCGGCTGCCAGCAGCGTCGCCGCCACCAGCGGGGCTGCCACCATCAGCGGCGGCAGCGCCTGCACTGCGTAGGACACCGCTCAGTCCCGCAGCGCGCGCAGCTCGTCAGGGTTTACGGTGCCGTGCCGCTTGTAGATCTGGATGGTCAGCGCGAGCAGCAGCGCAGTGATCGTGGCGGAGACCACGATGTCGGTGAGGCTCAGGGCTTGCACCACCGGATCCACGACCCGGCTACCGACCGGTACGTCGCTGAACACCGGCGCGGTGGCGCCGGCCCGGAAACCCACGGCGAGCAACAGGACGTAGGTAGCGGACTGGGTGACCGTCAGGCATGCCACCGTATGCACGAGGTTGCGGCTGGTCACCAGGCCGTAACAACCAACCAGAAACAGCCAGCCGGACACCAGGTAGGGCAGCACGGTCACCGTTGATCCGGTCCGTCCGTGCGCCGCAGCACCACGGCCTGCTCGAGGAATGCGGCCAGCAGGAGCACAACCGCGGCCGTCACCGCCACCCCCACCGCTGCGTTGAGCACCGGGACCGTCCCCCCGGAGAGCAGCTCGCCGAAGGTTCCGGTAGGCAGCACGTTGGCCAGGAACCCGCCGCCGACCACGAGACCGGCCAGCCCCACCGCGGCAAAGGCAGCCGCGCTCACCGACTCGACAACCTCCAGCAACGTCGGTGGTGTGGCGCGGCGCAGCGCTGCGTAACGTCCGGCGACGTAGAGCAGATGCCAACCGGTGGCCAGCACCACCCCGCCCTGGAACCCACCGCCCGGACTGAGCTGACCATGGGCGATCACGTACAACCCGACCAGGACGGTGACCGGCAGCAGCAGGTACCCGGCCAGGCGGGTGGTCGGCAGCACCCGGCCGGCACCTCGCCGCCCAACCTCCCGCTCTTCCGGTGCCGCGCGCAGCAGCATCAGCGTCCCGATCACTGATCCGAACAGGATGAATTCCTCCCCCAAGGTGTCCACCGCGCGCTGGTCGAAGTTCACCGAAGACACCACGTTCGCCGTCGCGCGCTGCCGGGCGGCCACCGCCACCGCGCGATCACCATAGGGATGGATGTCGGCACCGAAGCTCGGCAGGCCACGTGCCGCGAGGAAAAACAGCACCGCGAACGCCGGCGCCACCACGACGAAGAGCACGAGCCGCCACCGGGGGCTCACCGCCGGCCGTCGACCTTCTGAATCGTCAGCATGATCATCAGAGGCACCACAGCGGTGCCGATCGCCAGCTGTGACAGCGCCACATCGGGCGCCTGCACGGTGACGAACAAGATTGACAATGTCAGTCCGAACACCGAGAGGGTGATCGCCTGGCGCGCCGGCTCACGGGTGAGGACTACCACCGTGCCGGCGACTGCGACCAGGCCCAGTGCCAAGAAGATCAGCAACATCATGCTGACGAATCCGTGTCCACCACACCCTGGCGCTGCGCGATGGCCCGGCCGAAAGCCGCCACGGTCACCGCACCGCTACCGACCAGCAGTATTCCGATCAAGACCAACTTGACGGCCGAGGGACTCAGCCCTGCGTGCACCACCAGCGCACCGATGATCAATGGAGCGCCCAGGGACGATGCCGGACCGAGGTAGTGTAACCGCAGGTAGGAGTCGCGGGCCGCCAGAAGACCCAGGCAGCCGAAAGCCACCCCAGCGATCCCCAGGATGAGCAGCACGATCTCTACGAGGATCACTGCCGCACCACTAAGCGGGCGAACACCAGTGACCCGGTCAACGACAGCGTAGCCAGGACCAGACCGACGTCGAGATAGGAGCTGCGCTGGTAGCCCTCGGAAAGGAGCAGCATTTCCAGGGTGGCAACCACGCCTGCCATCGCCAGTCCGGCGAACCGGTCCTCGATACGTCCCCGACCGGCCACTACCACCACCGGCAACATCCCCACCACCAGCAGCACCGCCGCACCCACCAGCCACCGGTTCACCGGTGCATCGCCCTTTCCACCGGACCGGCTTCAGCGCGAATGGTGTGCACCAGCAGGGTCGGAGGGTGGCCGCTGCTGTCGACCACGAAGCTACCCGGGCTCAGGCTCAGCAACAGGCCGGCGACCGCTTGCCAGCTCGCGTCGCGACGCTCGTCGGGCTGATCGGCCAGCTCCAGCGTCTGTAGTCCCCCCACGGTTCGTCGCCGTATCGATCCTGTCCAGGCCAGCTGGGCTAGCTGCCAGGTGTCAGCCATCACCGCTCCAGGCAATCGGAGCAGCGCGCCGACCCAGTGCCGCGGGACCGCGAACGACGATCCGCTCGCCCGACGCGCCAGCACTGCCGCGCTGCCTGCGACAGCGCTCAGCAACGCGCCTAGGATGAATTCTCCGCCCGATAGCGGGGAGACCAACGCCAGGTATCCCGCCCAGAGCAGTACCCACCACACCGCCGCCTCAACGAGCAGAACCCGCCTGCGCTGCGCCACCCCACGATCAAACCACGCCGGCACAGTGAGGTAACCGCGAATTAGAGCGCTCTGTCCCCCGCTCGCGGTACCTCACCGCGTAGTGCGGGCCATGCCTGGTGGATGATGGCGGCCAACGGCACACCCAACAGATACAGCGCGAGACCGATCACGCTTCCGTGGATGGTGGCGATGACCGCGGTACCGCGCACGTAACCCGTGGTCGTGGCCCACGCCGTCCGTCCAGCCTGATCCACTCGGCAAGACTCGCGTGCAGGCAGCGGACTGATCAGCCAGCGCCAGATCCGTTCGCCGTCATAGAGCAGGAAGAAGGTGATAAACAAGGTGAGAATGGTCAGTGTGAGGAACTCGAGTAAGTAGCCGGCTCCAGTGGTCAGGTAGCCGATGGTCTGGCTGCGGTTTCGCTGCAGCCAGTCCACCGCGGACGCCTCCATCTGGTCGAGCTGGAATTGACTAACCGGCACCCCCGCGACATCCTCCCGGAGTTGATGGACGGTGCCGACCAGCTGTTGAATCAGGGAAGGTAGCTGTTGAGCGAACAGTACGCCGATGAGGTATCCAAGCCCGCCCAGTATGACCACGGCAAGGAGCAGCGTCAGCAGAGCGGACAGCGGTCCGGGCAGTCGGCGGTGCTGCAGCAGTTCAGCGACCGGCCGCAGTAGCGCTGCCAGCAGCAATGCCGCCACCAGAGGAATCACGACCAACGACAGCAGCGCAAGTACCCGCACGGCGGCGTACGCCGCAATCCCCACCAACAGTAGCCGCCACGACCAGGCCGCAGCGAGCACGAGACTGCGAGGGAGCGCTGAGCGAATGTCGCCGTGCTGGAATTTCCCTCGCGAGTTGCCGTTTCGGCGAACGTGCATCGTGGCGGAGGAGCGCGTTACGGTCATATCACCGCCTTCAGGTAATGGGCGGAACCGAATCCTGGCGCAAATTTTCCAGCACCGAGCCATACCGGTTGACCACCCTTGCCCGCAGCCGAGGATCGGTCCGTGGCACCGGCTCGATGAAAATTTCGTCGAGATCGCTGAACTCCCGACGGAGTTCGTCGTCGATGCGCACGCATGCGCGTTCCACCTCGTCGGCGGATAACCGGTCAATGAAGTCCACTCGCGCACACAGCAACACTTTGTCGGTGCCCAACAACATAGTGAGCAGATCGACCACTTGCTGGACCTCAGGTTTTGCGCTGAGGCGGGAATATACTGCGCGGATCATTCGGGGGTCGGCCTGCTGCCCGATAAGCAGTCCCATGTTCGTGCGCCCGAGCAGATAGGCCACTGCCGCCAGCAGCACTCCGATGAGCAGCGAGGCCAGCCCGTCCCACACGGCCGAACCGGTGAGCAGGTGCAACCCGACACCACCGAAGGCGAGCACGAGGCCGATCAGCGCCGCTGTGTCCTCGTAGAAAACGGTCTGGACGGTGGGGTCATCGCTGACGCGCAGGTGGGCGAGCAGCGTACGGCCCGCTTCGGCCTTCTCGCGGCGGATCTGGCGCACCGCCCGGATCCAGGACGCACCCTCGATCACGAACGAGAGCCCAAGCACGAGGAATGCCACCCACGCGAGGGTCTGGTCCTCCCCCCACCGAAGATTGTTCGCACGCCCTCGAAGCCCGAATACAGCGCCCCCGTGACGAATATCGACACAGCAGCGATGAGGGACCAGAAGAATCGCACCTTGCCGTAACCGAACGGGTGGCGCCGGTCGGCAGGTCGCTTTGAGCTGCGCAGCGCAGCCAGCAGTAACCCCTCGGTGGTCGTGTCAGCCACCGAATGTGCGGCCTCGGCGAGCATGGCGGCCGATCCGGTCAGCGCCCCGGCAACCGCTTTCATCACCGCGATCAAGGCGTTGGCGACCAGCGCGACGATGACAGTCAGTGTGCTCTCGCCGCTGCTGGATTCGCCCTCATCAGCTTGCTCATGAGGGTGAACCGGCTGCGCCTGCGCGCTTGTCACGGGTCGGTTGGCGCTCGCCGGTCGCCGCGGCGACGGACCGCCGGCATCCTCTTCACCACGATGAGTCCGGCCGCTACCACCGCCAGCAGGACGATCCACGCAACATTCGGTACACCGACCAGCGAGGTGATCAGCATGGCGGCCAGGGCCCACGCCAACAGCGCACCCGCAACGGTCTTTGCCCCATGCGAGTAACTGTCGTTTTCGACGCCCACGGGACATGCCTCGGCGTCCCTGGGTCGCTCGGGACGGCCACTGGTTGGCAGCAACGCTACGTTGCGAGAAGGCGCTTCCACGGCTCTGTCTCCTTGGGGCGACCGTCGTCGGGAAACAACGGATTCCCTCGGACAAGCCGGTCCAAACCCGACGAGCCACCGATTCAGGCGGTGCTGGCGACTCCGTGGTGGCGAAGTGCCGCGTAGGTCATCGCGTCCAGCAGCGCAAGCCAGGAGGCTTCCACCACGTTGCCGTGCACGCCCACGGTGGTCCAGGAATCGTTTCCGTCGCTGGTGTCCACCAGCACCCGGGTCACCGCGTCCGTGCCGGATGCGCCAGGCAGGATCCGGACCTTGTAGTCGGACAGCGAAACGCTTCCCAGCCACGGCACGTGGGCACCCAGCGCCTGCCGCAATGCACCATCCATCGCGTTGATCGGTCCGTTGCCCTCTGCAGTGGCGATGACCCGTTCCTGCGCCACGTGGACCGTCACCGTCGCCTGCGCTACCACCGACCCGTCCGTCGTGTGGTCAACGATCACCCGGTAGGACTCCAGCTGGAATGGCGGCGCGGGGGAAACCTCGTCAACCTCGTGGCGCAACAGCAGCTCGAAGGAGGCGTCGGCGGCCTCGAACGACCACCCTCGGGCTTCGAGATCCTTGACCCGGGCAGTGACCACGCCGACCTCGGCCGAGCGGCCGGTCAGATCCAGCCCGAGCTCGCCTGCCTTGAGCTCGATGCTGGCCCGACCGGCCATCTCGGTCACCAGCACGCGCTGCGAGTTGCCGACCACCACGGGATCCAGGTGGTTGTACAACTCCGGGTCTACTTTGATCGCACTCGCGTGCAGCCCCGCCTTGTGAGCGAAGGCCGACCTCCCGACGTAGGCCTGGTGGGTGTCGGGAGCGAGATTGGCGATCTCTGCCAGCGCATGCGAGGTGCGGGTCAGCTCGGCCATCCCGTGTTCCGGGAGGACCGGCATACCCAGCTTGGTGGCGAGGTTGCCGATGACGGCGAACAGATCCGCGTTACCGGTCCGCTCGCCGTAGCCATTGGCGGTGCACTGCACATGAGAGGCCCCGGCCTGCACCGCCGCGACCGAGTTGGCCACGGCACAGGCGGTGTCGTCCTGGCAGTGGATTCCCACCCGGAAACCGGTGCGGGCCACCACCTCGGTCACCGTCTCCGCGAGCTGCAGCGGCAGCTGCCCGCCGTTGGTATCGCAGAGCACGGCGACGTCGGCGCCCGCGGTGACGGCTGCCTCGAGCACTCGCAGCGCGCAGTCGGCGTCGAAGGCGTAGCCGTCGAAGAAGTGCTCAGCGTCGAGGAACACCCGCCGACCCTCGTCGACGAGCAGTGCGACAGTGTCGGCGACCATCGCGCAGGCCTGCGCGACATCTACCCGCAGCGCCCGCTCCACGTGCCGCCGGTCGGCCTTGGCGACCACCGTGACCACCGGAGCCCGCGAGGCCAGTAGCGCCTGCAGCTGGGGGTCTTTCGCCGCGGTGAGCCCAGCGCGGCGAGTTGAGCCGAAGGCCACCAAGGCGGCGTGCTTCAGCTCCAACTCACCGGCGGCGGCCCGGGCGAAGAACTCGGTGTCCTTGGGCAGCGCACCGGGCCAGCCGCCTTCGATGAAACCCACACCCAGCGCGTCCAGCAGTCGGGCGACAGCGAGCTTGTCGGCCACCGAGTAGGAGATCCCCTCCCGCTGGGCACCATCGCGCAGCGTGGTGTCGTAGAGATGGAAATCGTCACCGAGCGGGGTGCCGGTTGGACTGGTGCGCAACATCGTCAAGGCTCCAAGAGGTTGTGCTGGCCAACAAATAAAGACCCCCCGCGGATGCGAGAGGTCTGCGCGTCGGGTGATGGTGCTGGTTACCCGACGCGCTCAGCGATAATGGTCCCCGAGGGGATCAGCGTAGTGTGGTGTGCCACGAGCGCAGTGTGGCATACGTGACGGAGGAAGGAAACCGCGAGGTCGCAGAACGGTCTTGGGGCATTGCGAGCCCGCGGCTAACGAGGTAGCTCAGTGCGCCGGCACCGCGCGTCGTCGTATCCCGCTCCCTATTCGTCAGGCTGCCTGACTCTCGGACGGTAAGGTAACCTGACGAATGTGTCGAGCGCAACCAGGTTCCACCGACCGCGGCGGGCAAGGCCACGCCGGATAGCGGGTGTCGTCCGCCTCGCATTCGAGCTGGCAGTCGCCGACATCGCACGCGATGTGGCGCGCCGGCACCCAGAGCTGCGCGCCGCTCACCTGCAGGTGTTCGGCTTCGGCTCCATCGAGGGCCGCCGGGTCACCGACCTGGCGACCCGCGCGGCGATGACCAAGCAGTCGATGCACGAGCTCATCGGGTACCTGCAGCGCCACGACTACCTCACCCGCGAGCCCGACCCGGATGACGAGCGCGCCCGGCTCATCCGGCTCACCGCCCGGGGACGGGAGCTGGAGGAGGCGGTGCAGGCTGCGTCCGCACGCCTGCACCTGAGCTGGCGGGACCAGGTCGGCGCGGAACGCTTCGACATCGTGTGGTCAGCGCTGCAGGACATTGTCGGTGGTGTCGATCCTCCACCTGACGAGGCGAGCCTGCGGTGCTTGGCCAAGCGCCTTGTGGACTGAGACGTCTGCCCCAGTTTCTCAACGCGGGTATCTGTGCACGCACGCGCCGCCTCTGAGATATGACCGACTGCGCTGCCTTTACGGGGGATCCTCCTGTGACGCCAGGCCATGAAGTGGTGACCGCTCGTCGTCCAGCGACCCCGTTGCAGCCGTTTTCGGAGTACACCTACGAGTGGCTCACCGTGGACCCGGTCGCCGCTGCGGTGCGCATCGCCGAGCAGCCGGCCCTACCCTCGATCGTCGAGCCGAACTGGATGCCACCGGTCGATGCGCCAGTAGACGAGCCGATGGTGGCGGTGGTCGATCGTGCCGTCCAACTCCCAGCTCCCTACTGGCACGTGGGCTGGCCGGCGGCGGTCAGTGGCACGTTCCTACGGGCAGATGTCGCGCGCCGTCTTGTCGCAGTCGCGGACGGGCTGCCGGAACCGTTCGGGCTTGCGGTGCTCGACGGGTGGCGGCCGCTGGAATTGCAGCGCCAGATCTACCGTGCGGCCTACCAGGATGCGACCCTGCCGCCCGGTTTTGTCAGCGAACCGAGCACCGATCCGCAGACCCCTCCCCCACACCTGACCGGGGGCGCAGTTGATGTCACTCTCACCTACCGGCGGCGGCCCCTGGCGTTGGGCACAACGTTCGACGCGTTCACCGCGCAGGCCGCCAGCGCGGCGTTCGAGACCACTGCTGGGGTCGTCCGCGAGCTTCGGCGGCTGCTCACGACACGGATGCTCAGCCTCGGGTTCGCCGGCTACCAGCAGGAGTGGTGGCACTTCGAATACGGCACTCGCCGGTGGGCGGCCGTTCGCGGCGAGCGCCCGCGTTATGGACCGACGAGCCCGCCCTAACGGCGACCTCAACGCTACCGTGGGCATCATGAGTGACATCGTCGATGACAAAAAGCACATCCGGGGGAAACTCGATCTCTCCAACGCGGTGTGGCAGCGCGCAGCGGGCTCCGAAGAGTTGGAGGGACCGCATCTGGAGATCGCGTTTGTGCAGGATGGCTACGTGGCGATGCGCAGCTCCGAGAACCCGGTGGACTCCGAGACGTTGATCTTCACTCCGGCTGAGTGGGAAGCGTTCGTACTCGGCGCCAAGGACGGCGAGTTCGATGTGATGTGATCGTGCAGCGTTAAGCATCCATGTCGCGGACGGACTCTTTAGAGACCGGCGCGTTCGACGCGCTGACTGGAGGAGACGAGGGCAGCCAGGCGATCGCCGATCGCGTGGGTGCCCCCAGGGTGAGTGTGATCACGGGTGGCGAGGTCGAAAGCCACGGCGGCCTCCACCCGGCGGGATGGCTCATCCAGCCCCAGGTGGGCGAGCATCAGGCCGATCGACAGCACGGCCGCGGTGGGGTCGGCGATTCCCTGGCCGGCAATGTCCGGGGCGGAGCCGTGCACCGGCTCGAACATGCTGGGGTTGCGGCGAGTGACGTCGAGGTTCCCACTGGCGGCCAGGCCGATCCCGCCGGTGACGGCCGCCGCAAGGTCAGTCAGGATGTCGCCGAACAGATTGTCGGTGACAATGACGTCGAACCGGCCGGGGTCGGTCACAAGGTGAATGGTGCACGCGTCGACGTGCTGGTAGGACACCGTCACGTCAGGATGCTGCAGGGACACCTCCTCCACAATGCGTGACCAGAGCGATCCGGCGTGGGTCAGCACGTTCGTCTTGTGCACCAACGTCACATGCCTGCGCGGGCGCGCTGAGGCTCGGGCGAACGCGTCCCGCACGACCCGCTCCACACCGAAAGCGGTGTTCAGGCTGACCTCGGTCGCGATCTCGTGCGGAGTGTCCTTGCGCAGCAACCCGCCGTTGCCCGCGTAAGGGCCCTCGGTGCCCTCCCGCACCACGATCATGTCGATGGTTCCCGGGTCCGCGAGAGGACTGCGTACCCCCGGGTACAACCGCGCCGGCCGCAGGTTCACGTGATGATCCAACTCGAAGCGCAGGCGTAGCAGCAACCCGCGTTCCAGGATCCCGCTGGGCACGGAAGGATCACCCACCGCACCTAACAGGATCGCGTCATGCTGGCGCAGTTCGCCTAGCACCGACTCCGGAAGCAGCTCCCCGGTGGAATGCCAGCGCGCAGCACCCAGATCGTAGGGGGTGGTCTCAGCATCCGGGGCGACCTCATCCAGGACTTTGAGCGCTTCGCCGATCACCTCCGGCCCAATCCCGTCACCGGGGATCACCGCGAGCCGCATGAGCCACCTCCAGTGCCCGGGTCCCCGCGATGGAAACCCTCCGCAGCGGGCAGGTTACCCGCTGCTACACAGAGCACCGCACGGCGGATACTCCAAACGGGGACACCCGATCGGGTATGCCTGCCGATAGCATGGACTTATTGGACCATCCGCGCTACCGGCACGTTCGTGGACTGCGCCGGCCGGGGCCTCGCGCGACTGTCAGCCGAATGTGATCGGACGGGCGGTGTGGGCGCCTACCGAAGGTCCAAGCGCCGTGAGCACCTCGGCGGGAACCGGGCGGTCGACCCGCAACATCATGATCGCATCAGTGCCGACGGTCGTCTGGCTGATCTGGGCTGCCTCGATGTTGACGCCCGCCTCGCCGAGCAGGGTACCGACGACGCCCATCACGCCCGGACGGTCCGGGTATTCCAGCAGGATCGCCTCGCCCTGTGCCCGCAGGTCGAAGTTACGGCCATTGACCTCGACCAGCTTGGGCACCTGCGCGGGCCCGGCCAACGTCCCCGAGACCGAGTAGCTGGTGCCATCAGCAAATGCCCCGCGGACGCTGACCACGCTGCGATGGGTCGGGCTCTCCGGCGCGGTGGCCACGGCGATGGTGACTCCACGCTCCTGCGCCAGCCGCGGTGCGTTGACGAAGGTGACCTGCTCATCCACCACGCCGGTGAAGATGCCGCGCAGCGCGGCGAGCTGCAGGACGGTGACGTCCTCGGCGGCCAGTTCCCCCCGTACGTCGACGGTTACCGAATCGGGCGAGCGCGCAGTCAAAGTCGCCAGCACCGTGCCCAGTTTCTGGGTCAGCGGCAGCCAGGGCCGAACCTCCTCACCCACCACCCCGCCGCTGATCACATTCACCGCGTCCGGCACAAAATCGCCGCGCAGCGCCAGCAGCACGCTGCGTGCGACATCGGTGCCCGCGCGGTCCTGCGCCTCTGCTGTGGAGGCACCCAGATGCGGGGTGACGACCACCTCCGGCAGCTCGAACAGGGGGCTGGCGGTGCACGGCTCGGTGCTGAAGACGTCGATCCCGGCCCCGCCTACCTGGCCGCTGCGCACCGCGTCGGCCAGTGCCTGCTCGTCGACCAGGCCACCACGGGCAGCGTTGATGATCAGTACGCCCGGCTTGGTCTTGGCCAGCTGATCGGCTCCGATCAGTCCGAGCGTCTCGGCGGTCTTGGGCAGGTGGATCGAGATGGCGTCAGCGCGCGAGAGCAACTCATCCAGATCGACCAGTTCGATGCCCAACTGCGCGGCGCGCGCCGGGGACACGTAGGGATCGTAAGCGATCAACGCGGTGCCGAAGGGCGCCAGCCGTTGCGCGACCAGTTGACCGATCTTTCCCAGGCCGACCACACCGATGGTCTTGCCGAACAGCTCCACCCCGCTGAACGAGTTGCGTTCCCATTGCCCACTACGCAGGCTCGCATCAGCTGCCGGGACGCGCCGGGCCACCGCCATCAGCAGTGCGACGGCGTGCTCGGCGGCGGAGACGATGTTCGAGGTGGGCGCGTTGACCACCATCACCCCACGCTCGGTGGCCGCCGGCACGTCGACGTTGTCCAAGCCGACGCCTGCCCTGGCGATGACCTTGAGGCGGGGAGCGTGCGCGAGCGCCTGCGCGTCCACTCGGGTGGCCGAGCGCACCAGGAGAGCCTCGGCGGCCGGTAGCGCGTCGAACAGAGCTTGACGATCGGTGCCATCGACGTGCTGGACGTCGAACTCGTCAGCGAAGACATCCAGCACCGACGGTGCAAGCTTCTCGGCAATCAGGACTACGGGTCGGCTCGGCGCGATCACAGCTCCCCACTCTACTGAGGTACCGCGCGACGAAGCCCGTCGTGGGTCACCGGGCCGGCTCTCGGCGAATTCTTGACGTCTCAAAGGTGGACGACCAGCTCGCCGTTGTCTACCGACACCCGATAGGCCCGCACCGGCGATTCGCCGGTGGTGCACTGGCCGTCGATCAAGCGGAACGCATGGTTGTGCAGCGGGCAGATCACCTGCTGCCCGTCGATGAGACCATCGGCGAGCGGACCGCCGCGGTGCGGGCACACCGCCGCCACCGCCCGCATCCCACCCTCACGCAGCCGGAACACCGCCACCTGCTCGTTCCCCACCACGAACGCCCGCCCCTCCCCCACCGGAACCTGACCAACCGGTCCAAGCCGCCACGCCACCGCCTCGCACTGAACCCGCTCAATGCGATGGCAGGCGCTCATCGGGGCGGCATTTCGGTCAGGCGGAGGGCGGGGCGGAACTGGCCTTCGCTGGCTGGGCGACGGTGTTCTTGCCAGGGGTCGCGGTAGGCGTCGATCGAGTGTTGGATGGCCTCGTCAAGTCGGGACGCGATGCCGTCACGGTCCTCGACGAGGATCGACCGCAGCTCGGCCAGGCCGATCCGCGGGACGAAGTCGTAGCTGCGTTCCAGCCATCGGGCGTTCTCCCGGTAATACTGGATGAACCGCCCGGTGAGCGTGATGGCCTCCTCGGAGCGCTCCACGGTGGCGAGCAGGTCGCCCTTGCGGACCGTGGCGCCGGCCGCGCCACCAATGTAGATCTCCCAGCGGCCGCCCTCGACCGCGACGATCCCCACATCCTTGACATAGGACTCCGCGCAGTTGCGCGGGCAGCCGGAGACGGCCAACTTCATCTTCGCCGGGCTCTCCAACCCCTGGTAGCGCTGCTCGATGTCGATGCCCAGCCGGGTGGAGTCACCCAGGCCGAAGCGGCAGAACTCGCGTCCCACACAGGTCTTGACGGTCCGGAAGCTCTTGCCGTACGCGAAGCCCGACGGCATATCCAGATCAGCCCACACCTTGGGCAGATCCTCCTTGCGAACCCCGAGCAGGTCGATGCGCTGACCCCCGGTGATCTTTACCATGGGAACGTCATAGCGTTCCGCAACGTCGGCAATCCGCCGCAGCTGCGCTGGGGTGGTGACGCCGCCCTGGATCTGGGGCACCACCGAGAACGTGCCGTCCCGCTGGATATTGGCGTGCACCCGGTCGTTGATGAACCGGGCATCCCGCTCGTCGACGTACTGCTCGGCCCACATCATCCTCAGCAGTGACGCCAGCGCCATCTTGCTAGCCGCGTGCTCGGCACCGTCTTGCGCGAGCGCGGCGAACACCGCCGAGACAGAATACAACCCGCGTGCCCGGATCTCCGCCATCAGTTGCGGCTTGTCCATGGGGATGCAGGACACGTAGTAGCCCTCGGCCGGGTCTGCCTCCAGGTCGCCGCCCAGGGCCGCCGTCACGATGTCTGCAACAAGGCCCTTGCACGAGCCACAACCCTTGCCAGCTCGGGTGGCGCCCATCACTCCACCGACGGTGCGCTGGCCCTCCCGGACGCACGCGATCAATGCGCCCTTGCTCACCCCGTTGCAGTTACAGACCTGCGCCTCCTCGGCCAGCTCCGCTGCGCCCACCTCCGGTGCCGGGACGCCGATGTCGAACAGCAGCTTGATCCGCTCCTCAGGCAGCGGCACCCGCCGGTCGAAGGCGTGGGTCAGTGCGGCCACCTTGCTGACGTCGCCCAGCAGCGTGGCGCCGACCAGGACGCCCTCGCGGATGATCACCGTCTGGTAGACCCCCCGGCTGGGCTCGCTGAACTGGACGAATTCGTCGTCGGGCCGCTCCGGTTCCTTCAGACCCATCGCCGCCACGTCCACGCCGGCGACCTTCAGCTTGGTCGCAAGCCGCGAACCGTGATACGCCGCGGCCGGGTTGGCGCCGGTGATGTGGTCGGCCAGCACCACCGCCTGTTCCCACAGCGGGCCCACCAGCCCATACACCTCACCGCGATGCTGCACGCACTCACCCACGGCGTAGATGTCGTCATCGTCGACCGATCGCAGCTGGTCATCGACCACGACGCCGCGCTGGGTCTCCAGGCCGGAGACCATGGCCAGGCCGATGTTCGGGCGGATTCCGGCGGTGACCACCACCATGTCGACGTCCAGCATGGTCTGGTCCGTGAAGGTGACACCGGTAACAGCACCGTCGGCGCTGCGCCGGATCGCGGTGGTGCGAGTGCCGGTGTGCACCACCATGCCGAGCCCTTCCAGCGAGCGCCGCAACACCCGGCCCGCCTGGGCGTCCAGCTGCTGGTTCATCAAACCCTCGGCGCCGTGCACCACATGCACGTCCAGACCGTGCGCCTGCAACCCGCGGGCGGCCTCCAGTCCCAGCAGACCACCGCCGATCACCGCGGCGCAGTGCTTGCCGCGGGCATAACGGATCATTGCCATCGCGTCGTGCAGGGTGCGGAAGCCGAACACTCCCGGCGTCAGCGTCTTGTCATCGGCCCATAGCCCCTCCATCGGCGGAAAATAGGAGCGGCTGCCGGTGGCCAGCACGAGCTTGTCGTACTGGACGATGGACCCGTTATCGGCATAGACCCTCCGGGCGAACCGGTCGATGCGGACCACCCGTACCCCGGCGTGCAGCGTGATCCCGTTGTCCTCGTACCACTCCCACGGGTTGAGGAATATGTCGTCCAGTGGCGCGTTCTCGTCGCCTGCCAGTAATTCGGACAGCAGGATGCGGTTGTAATTACCATGCGGCTCGTCACCGAACATGGTGATGGTGAATTGCTCGGCACCACCCCGGGCCAGGATTTCCTCGACGGCCCGAGCGCCCGCCATACCATTTCCGACCACGACCAGTTCTTGCATAGGGATTCACACCTCCAGCAGGCCCAGATCGACGATCACAATTCCCACACACCCCTCGGGTGCGGCGACGTGGAGCTCAACCTGGGTATTGCTGATTAAGTCCTCCACCACCCGTAGCTGCACGTGGGTGCCGCCACGAGCGCCGATCGGGAAGTACCGCATCGGCTGGCCGTCGCGCATGAGGAGCACCGCGATCATCTCGTCGGTGCTGTTTCCGCCGCGGAAGTAGAGCGCCTGCCCCGTCGTCCCGGGGGGCACGGTATAGGTCAGGGCAGGATCGATCGGGACCGGTTTGCACAGGCCCTGCCCTTCGAAGGGGTAGCTGCCTTGCAGGAACCGCGGTGTGGTCTGCATCGGATACCTCCTTGTGTATGCACCCGTGCGC
>DASYMC010000427.1:0-2947 GCA_036009255.1 Pseudonocardiaceae bacterium | reverse complement strand
GTGGAACCGCTCCCATGGCAAGGCCGCAGACGTCGTGTCGGCCGGCGCGTGGGAAGCGGGGAGCGTCGCCCAGGCCGTGGACGGTGTCGACGCCGCGATCACCATCCTGGCGAACGATGACGCGGTACGGGCAGTGGCGTTCGGAGATCTGCGGTCGTCGATGGGGGAGCAGACCCTGTACGTCGACTGCTCGACGGTGTCGCCGAGGTTCACGGGCGAGCTGGCCGGGGCCTTTCCCGCCCGGTTCCTCGCGCTGCCGGTCGTGGGCGGCCCCGTCGCGGTGCGGGCGGGGCAAGCGGTGTACCTGGCCGGGGGTGCCGCCGCCGTCGTGGATCGCCTGCACCCCGTCCTGTCGTCGCTGTCGGACACCGTCCGGCGCTATGACACGGCGTCCCTGGCTCTTACCGCGAAGCTGGCGACCAACCTCTTGCTGCTGTCGGAGGTGGTCGCGCTGGCCGAGTCGTTCGCCGTCGGCCGCTCGGGAGGTCTCTCGGATGACCAGCTGCGGGACCTGCTCGGCACCAGCCCCATGGTGGCGCCTGGGTTGAAGAACCGGTTCGAGGACGTGCTGACCGGCTCGCAAGAGGGATGGTGGACCACCGTGCTGGGCGCCAAGGACGTCGGCTTGGCACTCGACATCGCCCGAGCGGCCGATGTCGAGCTGCCGGCAGCCCAGGTGGTGCAGCAGCGCTATGAAAAAGCGGCGGCGTCGGGTCTGGATGACGCCGACATCGCCGCCGTGACCGAGCTCTACCGTGGCGCGGCGACGACCGTCTTGAGATGATGTGCCGCCATGCACGTCATGGATGAAGACGAATACCACCGATTTCTCACCGACGGAACCCGAACCGGGAAGCTGGCCACCACCCGGGCTGACGGTCGCCCCCACGTCGCTCCAGTGTGGTTCGACCTCGATGACGACGGCACCGTCGTCTTGACCACCGGGGCCGAGTCGGTGAAGGGCAAGGCCCTCCGGCGCGATCCTCGGGTCTGCCTGTGCGTCGACGATGAGACGCCGCCGTACTCCTTCGTGGTTATCGACGGGACCGCTGAGATCACCGAGGACCCTGGGCTGCTGCTGGAGTGGGTCACCCGGATCGCCGGCCGCTACGTGGGTGCAGAGCGGGCCGAGGAGTACGGCCGGCGCAATGCAATGCCCGGCGAGCTGCTGGTGCGGATCAAGCCGAACCACGTCGTGGCCCAGGCGGACATAGCCGACTGAGCCGGCATACCGTTCACGCCCGGCCCGTGCGTCGGGGAGGACCACACGGGCCGGGCAATGCACCGGGCTCTCCGATGCACGCGTCGTGCGCACCGGCCATCAGTGAGGAACCTGCTGCTCGGTCACGGATGGGTGGCAGCGTCGGCATGACCCGGTGGGCGCAGGCTGCTTCCTCGTAGTTTCCACCAAATCCGTTGCACAGGCTTGCTGGGTGCCGGCTCATCAGCGCTGCTCGCTTTCTCCACGAAAACCTCGCCGCCCCATACACCTCCACCCAGCTGGGAATCTGCTGCCCGCGAGGCCAGGCAGGCCGCCATGATCGGACACCGGCGACAGATGGCCTGCGCTTCGCGGTGGCGCCGAGCGCGCTGCGCCGCGGACTCGCGCAGACCATCCAGTTCCGCATCCCACAGGCTGGGGAATGGGTGGCCTGCACACAGCCCGCCCTGCAGGTCGGGTGTCAGGGTCCCGGTCGTCTGGGCGATCCGGTCGGCGCCGATGGGGCAGGTATCGGACACCAAGCCTGCGGTCCCGCCGCCCCACACCGGAGCGAGGGTGTCGCGGATGGTGGCGGTGTCGGTCCACGCCGGGGAGCCAGTGACCAGTACTCGGCGCATCCTCGCTCGCTCCTTCCTCAGCGATCACCGGGGGCCGCATAATGCGTCGCGGCCAGCTGTCATGAACAAGGTTGACGCTTCGGTAGTCAGGTGTCTTTACGGCCGGCGGCCATCTTCCCTACCAGCTGGCCGGAATCCTGGCGTGCCTGCTGCCGCACCTTGCCAGGCGGCACGCCATCTGCTTCATCCCGATCCGACCGCTCCGAGTGCGGCGCTGATCCCCGCGATGATCGCTCCTGCGAGCGTAACGGAGGCGAACGAACGCAGGAATCCAGTGCGGAAAAAGCGTCCGCGGATCCAAGCGAGGGTGAGGAGTTCGAAGGCGACGGTGATGATGGCCACGATTAACGCAGCACCATACTCCGGAATGAGGAAGGGCAGCGTGTGCAAGATTCCGCCGAGGAAGGTTCCGGCACCGGTAATCGAGCCGCGCAGGTAGGGATTGCCGCGTCCGGTCAGGTCGCCCGAGTCGGAAAGTCCTTCGGAAAAGGCCATGCTAAAACCTGCGCCGATCGCGGTCGCTAGCCCGGCAATGAAGGCGTAATGAGGACGGTGGGTAGCAAGCGCGACGGCGAAGATCGGCGCCAACGTCGACAGTGAGCCGTCGATCAAGCCCGTCATTGCGGGCTGCACGCGCTGAAGTAGGAATGACTGTTCAACGCGCTGTCCGGCTGGGTTTACCGAATCTGTCACGGTCACAAGGACTTCTCCTCCGTGATGAACTGACCTTCGTAAGCACCGGCTCGCTCAGGCTCATACCGCGCCCTGTCGCACCGACTGCACAGAAAGGTCATACCTTCGAGAATGACCCCTGAGCGCTCGCTCCGTCTTCGACGCCAGCGCCCATGTGCGTTTCCCGTTGGCTGTAAGCCCAAGGTACCTACTAGCCGCAAATTATCGGCGGCAGTTACGTGGCATACCTGGCTGCGGCGTATGAGCCGGACCTGGCGGGTAGGCCTTCCGGGCAGCGGTATGGAGGTGTGTTGCAGCTGGCGGGTAGGTCAAATGTCCAGCCGGCCGGGTACGCAGATGGGCGTTGGCCCTGACGACAGGTGCCCGCGGCGGGACGACTCTGACCGTCATGGACATCATCACGCACACAGATGCT
>DASYMC010000426.1:0-2360 GCA_036009255.1 Pseudonocardiaceae bacterium | reverse complement strand
CCCGGTCGCGGGGTCTGGATGGGACACCTACAGCGACTGGGATCGTCACACCGGCTGGTCCGCGTGACCGGTGGATCCGAGTAGAGGTGTAGCGGACTGCGCACGGAGAAGCCCTGACGAGGCGACGGAGGACCCGGGTTCGATTCCCGGCACCTCCACCGATGACTGCCCAGGTCTCTGACCTGGGCAGTCACATTTCTCTGGTATATGAGTCCCCTTCTTCTTCGCCGCTACAGGAGAGAGGCGCGCTGGCATCACCCGGTTCGCCTTGCGTTGGCAAACGGATATTGCGCGTGCGCGGCTGCATGAGTGGGCGAACGCTGACGCCTTCCGAACTTTCTCTTCGCTGCGGGATCGCCGAGGTTGACAGGCTTAGGGACGCTGTAATGGCGGCAATATGTTGCCGGTTGTGGACTACTGGAGGCTTACATGCGGACGGTCCCCCAGTTACCGGCGGCCCATCCCGTTGCCCAGGTCGGCGGCCCTAACGGGGTGCTCTCCGATGAACAGGTGCGGGCCTTCGTCCACGAACAGCTCGACGCGGTCGACCTGGACCGACGCAGCGTGTGCGTGTTGGTGCCGGACGGCACTCGCAGCTGCCCGGTATCCCTGCTGCTCGGGGCAGTGCATAAGGCGCTACATGGCCGGGTCACGCGGTTGACGGTGCTGGTCGCGCTGGGCACTCACGCGCGGATGGACGAGACGCAGCTGGCCCGGCACCTGGGCTACCCGCTTGGCGCGTTCGAGGAGCGCTATCCCGGTGCCACCGTGCTCAACCATCAGTGGTGGGACCCACACACCTTCATCTCGGTCGGCACGATCGGCGCCGACCGACTTGCGGAGCTGTCCGGGGGCCGTTTTCATCATCGGTCGGTCGAGGTGCGGCTGAATCGGGCCGTCGTTGAGCATGACGTCACCTTGGTCGTGGGCCCGGTGTTCCCGCATGAGGTGGTCGGCTTCTCTGGTGGCAACAAGTACTTCTTCCCTGGAATCTCCAGCCAGGAGGTCATCGACGTCTCGCACTGGCTCGGTGCGCTGATTACCAGTGCCCGGATCATCGGTACCCGCGGCACCACGCCAGTTCGCGCGCTTATCGATGAGGCGGTCTCGCTGGTGCCCGGCGACAAGCTCGCGTTCTGCGTGGTGGTTCGGTCGGGCTCGCGGGCGCTGCACTCCGTGGCCTTCGGGGATCCGCGGGCGGCGTGGTCCGCCGCTGCCGACGTCGCCGCGGAGACGCACATCCGCTACCTAGACGCCCCGGTGCGTCGGGTGCTGTCGATCGTCCCGGCGATGTACCACGACATCTGGACCGCCGCAAAGGGCTTCTACAAGGTCGAGCCGGTCGTCATCGATGGTGGCCAGGTCGTGGTTTACGCACCCCACGTACATGAGATCGCCATCACCCACCCGGAGATCGACGAGGTGGGTTACCACTGCCGGGACTACTTCGTGAAGCAGTGGGACCGCTTCCGGGTCGTTCCCTGGTGCGTCCTGGCGCACTCCACCCACTTGCGCGGTGCGGGTACCTACGACGAGAGCACCGGCGAGGAGCGTGGCCGGGTCACGGTCACCCTGGCCACCGGCATCCCCGAGCAGCGGGTGCGGGCGGTGAACCTGGACTACCTGGATCCAGTAGCGATCGACCCCGAAGCGTGGGCGACTGATCCCGACACCCTGGTGGTACCCCGGGCCGGGGAGGACCTCTTCCGGCTCCGCTGAGCTGTGCCGTCCGGCCTGAGGAGGTGTTCGTGAGCAGCAGTGACCTCTCATCGCGTCGACTAGGGCACCCGCGGGAACCGCCGCAAGTTCCGAGGCCGCGCCGTCCCGCCGGTGGTCACCCTCCCCGCCCAGGCAGTCGAAGCCCCGCGTGCCCGCTGGACACAAAATCGCTGTCCTGCTCGGCGCGGCCGGACGGGACGCCACGTCTTTCCCCGGCCAGACCACCTGGACATCAGCCGCACCCTCAACCCCCATCATTTACATCGAGCTGAAGACTTTAGGCCACGAGGTCTGAAACCGTTGCGAAACTCCGCCTCCAGTGATTCGAGGCTGCGTTCCTTGGTTTCGGGCACCATCCACCACACGATCGGAAAGATCACAACGCCGGCGGCGGCGTAGGCGATGTAGACGGTGCCGGCGCCGACGAGTGCGGTGAGGCCCGGGAAGGTGAGTGATACGAGGAAGGCTGCCAGCCAGTTGAAGAGGGTGGCGATGGCCATTGCTGACCCCCGGATTGCGAGCGGGAAGATCTCGGCCAGCATGACCCATAACACCGGTCCCCAGGTGGCGGAGAAGGTGTTGGTGAACATTACAAACGCCGCCACCGCGATGACGAACAGCGTGCTGGAGTTGACCGGCAG
>DASYMC010000425.1:0-29411 GCA_036009255.1 Pseudonocardiaceae bacterium | reverse complement strand
GCCTCCTGATTCGGTTTGACTGTCCGTTCATCACCGATCGCTGGAGTGGTCCGTGCGTTCGATCTATTACTCACGGAGTCTATAGTGACAAACGAACTTGGAGTGCTGCCAGAAATAAAGCTTATGATTGCAGCAACTAATGTTAAGTGGCGCATTGTTTGTTTCACTACTGTAGCCCCCCACGTAGTAGTCCACCCTGGTCAAGCGAGCGTCAGCGGCCTCTCTCGGCCACCCGGCCTATCTCACAGCAACGACAGCGGACAAGCACCCGCTGCTCCGCATCCTCTTGCACACGCACCAACAGGCGGCGGACGTTACTGGACCGCCGGGTACCGTTGGGAGCGAGGAGTCCAGTACGGCAGCGAAGTGCAGCAACCATGGAACCCGAACTAGAACCGAGCGAACGCCATCAGGTTTCTGACCATCGGACGGGACTGCCTCGGGCCTTGCTGCTCACAGCTCACACCGAAGAGGTCACTGGCGATCCCAGTACCGCCCACCCAAGTCAAAGGCCGATACGCCCATCTCCGGGCGTGAAGGATCTCTTAACCGTGTCAGTGCAGCGGTGGCGGAGTCAAGTACAACACCCGACTACTACTTGGACTAGTCGCTACTTGATGCCGACCACCATGGAGTCTGGGCCGAGTAGATGCTGTACATAGGTTTGGGTGAAACCGGCCTTCTGCATCCACGCGCAGCAGTCGGCTCCGGTGTAGTCAAAGCCTCCGGTTGTCTCAATGAGCATGTTGAGGCTCATTAACAGTCCGAAGGCATTGGTGCGCCGATCATCGTCGATAAGTGCCTCATAGACCACCAGCGCTCCTCCGGGGGGCAAAGCCGCATACGCCTTGGTCAGCAAGGTGCGTTTCTGCGTCAAGTCCCAGTCGTGGAGTATGTGGCCCATCACCAGCACATCGGCGGTGGGCAGCTCGTCGGTGAAGAAGTCGCCTGGATAGAACCGCAATCGGCCAGCGAGCTCGAACCGAGACACATACGCCTCGAAGATCGGTCGTATCGGGGGCAGGTCGAAGCCACCACCCCGGAGGTGCGGGTGAGCCAGGGCCAGCTGCACAGGTAGGCAACCCTGAGCCGTGCCGATGTCTACCACGGTGTGGTACCGGTCCCAGGGGAACTTCTCAGCTAGAACACGGCCGGTGCCGGTGCTGATGCCGGTCATCGCGGCCAGAAACTGCTCAAGCCGGGCACGATCAGAGTAGAGGGCAGTAAAGAGATCTTCGCCGCCCTTGATCTCACTTTGCGGTTGCCCGGTGCGTAAGGCCTCGGTAAGGGAACCCCAGAATGGATACAGGCGGGCGTTCGCCATCTCCAGCAATCCGCCGATGTAGGCGGGCTTGCGCCGGTCGAGGAAGGCACCCGCGCTCGGGGTGTTGCGGTACAGATCGTGATCACGGTCGAGCATACCCAAAGCGACTAAGGCATCGAGGAAATCTCGACTGCTCCGTGAATGCAGACCAACTTCTTTGGCCAGAGCAGATCCGTCCCTAGGGCCGTCGGCCAGTACAGTGAAAACTCCAAGTTCCACCGCGCTGAGCAACGTCTTGGATCCCCAGAATGCCATGCCCAGTTGCAGGATTGACTCGGGGCTAAGATCTTGATCCATATGGGTGGCTCCCATTTCACATTACTTCCATTCACTTACTACGCAATTACACCCCGCAGCGCGGGGTTTACGCACAGTCACTCAGAGAAGCGCCGTGAGTAGGCCTGTCGTGCGTATGTCGCCATCGTGGCACCTGGCGTTACCAAGCCGCATCATCATGGACCCGCCATCAACGTCCGCAGCCCGACTGTGTAGCAGCCCTGTAGCAACGACCCACCACGGCAGCGACCATGTGGGACCTTGGCCACGGCATCAATTCAGATCAGCCACTTCCCTCACATGACCGTGCGCGGGCTGGCGAGGCTTTGGGAGCGAGGGGCCGTGGGTTCAATCCCGTCACCCCGACTAGACCAGACTCTGCCGTCGCGGCAACGGTCAAGCCGGTCAAGCCAGCGCCCCCGGCGGTGGGATTGAAGTGCTCGCCTAGACTCGGCGTACACCTCCTGTCCGGCGGCTAAGGGTCAGCCGGCACGTTCCCATCCACCTGGCGAGGAGTACGCCGTGAAGAGCACCGTCGAACAGCTCAGCCCGACGCGGGTGAAGATCAACGTCGAGGTGCCGTTCGACGAACTGAAGCCCGACTTCGACCGCGCTTACAAGAAGATCGCCCAGCAGGTGAACATACCGGGATTCCGGCCAGGCCGCGCCCCGGCCAAGATCTTGGAGCAGCGCCTGGGCCGCGGTGTGGTGCTGGAGGAGGTGGTCAACGGGGTGATACCGGCGAAGTATGCCGAGATCGTCTCCGCTGGCGAGGTTCACCCGCTCGGCCGTCCGGAGATCGAGGTGACGAAGATCGAGGACGGGGACAGCCTCGAGTTCACCGCCGAGGTTGACGTCCGGCCGCAGATCGAGATGCCGGCGTTTACCGAGCTCGCGGTCTCGGTCGAGGACGTCGAGGTGACTGACGCGGAGGTGGAGGAGCAGCTCGACGGGCTGCGTTCCCGCTTCGGCACCCTCACCGCGGTCGAGCGCCCCGTGCAGGAGAAGGATTTTGTGGTACTCGACCTGAGTGCCACCGTCGACGGCGAGGAGATCGCCGACCTGGCGACCACGGATCTCTCTTACCAGATCGGCTCGGGTGAACTCATCGAGGGCATCGACGATGTACTGGTCGGCGCCTCACAGGGCGACGGGCCAACCTTCACCACCACGCTGGCTGCGGGGGAATACGCCGGGCGGGAGGCCGAGGTGACGGCGAAGATCCAAGCGGTCAAGGAGCGGGAGTTGCCCGCGGCAGATGACGAGTTCGCCCAACTCGCCAGTGAATTCGACACCCTCGAGGAGCTCCGCGCCGATCTGCGCACTCGGCTCGGGCGCGTCAAATCGATGCAGCAGGGTGTGAAGGCCAGAGACGAAGTGCTCAAGGCACTGTTGGATGCCACCGAGGTCCCGTTGCCGGCGGCGGTCGTCGAGTCCGAGTACAAGGCGCGCAAGCATGATGCCCTGCATGCCTTCGACCACGACGAGCAGCGCCTCGGCCGCTGGCTGGAGCAGCAGGGCCACAGTCCCGAGGAATTCGAGACCGATCTGCGCAAGGGCGCGAGCGAGACGGTCAAAGCTCACCTGCTGCTCGACGCGATAGCCGATGCCGAGGAGCTCTCAGTCAGCGACGGCGAGCTCAGCGAGCGCATCGTCTACCAGGCTCAGCGTCGCGGTGTCAGCCCGAACGAGTACGCCCAGCAGGCTCACGAATCCGGCGAGCTGGGCACCATCTACGCCGACGTCCGCCGCGGCAAAGCACTGGCCACTGTCGTGCGCCAGGCGAGTGTCACCGACGGCTCCGGAAACGCGATCGACGTCGACGCACTGATCGACGCGGCGAAGCAGCAGTAGGTGTACTGGCGTAACGCTCTGAGCGAACCTCGGGCGCGCCAGGAACTAGACGCCTGTCCTCTTGGTTAGGGTCGGCAGTGTCCCCAGCGCCGGAGTTCGGATCGATCTGGCGAGCCGGACCCCTCACGCCCACCGCAGGGGTGGACCCGATGACAGAAGGCAGGCATACGTGACCACCGACCACATCGCCTCGGCCGGGCCGCTGCGGGACGCCCCCGCGATGCGGGCCGCCACGGCTGGCCTCAACCTGACCGACTCGGTGTACGAGCGGCTGCTGCGCGAGCGCATCATCGTGCTCGGATCTCAGGTGGAGGAGAACATCGCCAACCAGATCTGTGCCCAGCTGTTGCTGCTCTCCGCGGAGGATCCCGACCAGGACATCCGGCTCTACATCAACTCGCCGGGCGGCTCGGTGACCGCGGGTATGGCCATCTACGACACGATGACACTGATCGAGCCCGATGTGGCGACCTACGCGATGGGCCTGGCCGCCTCCATGGGGCAGTTCCTGCTCTCCGCAGGGACCCGCGGCAAGCGATACGCCCTCCCGCACGCCCGGATCCTCATGCACCAGCCCTCGGCCGGCGTGTCCGGTACCGCGGCGGACATCGCGATCCAGGCGGACATGTTGATCAAACACAAGCGCGAGATGGCGGAGCTCATCGCCGAGCAGACCGGCCAGCCGGTCGAGCGGATCATCGTGGACTCCGACCGCGACCGCTGGTTCACCGCGGAAGAAGCCCGTGACTACGGCTTCGTCGACCAAGTCCTGACCCGCGTCAATTCGCTGCCTGACGCGAGCCGCTGAGCTTCGAGGAGCCCCGATGTACCACCTGCCTGACGGTGTCACGCCGCACGACCGGATGCCTCAATCGCGATATGTCCTGCCCTCGTTCATCGAGCGCACCAGCTACGGGATCAAAGAATCCAACCCGTACAACAAGCTGTTCGAAGAGCGCATCATCTTCCTCGGCGAACAGATCAACAACACCTCCGCCAACGACACCATGGCGCAGCTGCTCGTTCTGGAGTCCACTGACCCGGACCGCCTCATCACCATGTACATCAACTCGCCGGGTGGATCGTTCACCGCGATGACGGCGATCTACGACACGATGCAGTTCGTCCGACCGGAGATCCAGACGGTGTGCCTCGGCCAGGCCGCATCGGCAGCCGCGGTACTGCTCGCGGCCGGCACCCCGGGCAAGCGGCTGGCTGTACCCAACGCCCAGATCCTCATCCACCAGCCGGCCACCGAGGGCGTGTACGGTCAGGTCTCGGACCTGGAGATCCAAGCCGCCGAGATTCAGCGGATGCGTCGGCTGTTGGAGAGCACCCTGGCTCAGCACACCGGTCAAACCGTGGAACGTATCCGCGCGGACATCGACCGGGACAAGATCCTCACATCCATCGAGGCCAAGGAGTACGGGATCATCGACGAAATCACTCAAATCCGGAAACTCTCCGCAGCTCGGTGATCACCGTGCGTGCCGCGACACGCCGAGCGAGCGGCGCAGTGCGCAAGGTGAACCAATATCGGGAAAGCTAGGTCCTCCCGCACGGCGGGGTCGGACGGGTAACGTCGAGCACACACGCAGCCAGGCGCGCTGCACATCACGCGCCGGGAAGGACGAGAGGCCAGCGCCCATGGCACGGATCGGTGACGGCGGCGACCTGTTGAAGTGTTCCTTCTGCGGGAAGAGTCAGAAGCAGGTCAAAAAGCTCATCGCCGGACCCGGCGTCTACATCTGCGACGAGTGCATCGACTTGTGCAACGAGATCATCGAAGAGGAACTCGTTGACACGGGTGAGGTGAAGCTCGACGAGCTTCCGAAGCCAAGCGAGATCCACGAGTTCCTCGAGGCATACGTCATCGGCCAGGACGACGCCAAGCGCACGCTCTCAGTCGCCGTGTACAACCATTACAAACGTATCCAGGCTGGGGAGAAGGGCCGCGACGACGAGATCGAGCTGGCCAAGTCGAACATCCTGATGCTCGGCCCCACCGGATGCGGAAAGACCTACCTGGCGCAGACGCTGGCCAAGCTGCTCAATGTCCCCTTCGCCATCGCTGACGCCACTGCGCTCACCGAAGCGGGTTACGTCGGCGAAGATGTCGAGAACATCCTGCTCAAGCTGATCCAGGCCGCGGATTACGACGTCAAACGAGCTGAGACCGGCATCATCTACATCGACGAGGTCGACAAGATCGCGCGCAAGTCGGAGAATCCGTCGATCACCAGGGACGTCTCCGGTGAGGGCGTCCAGCAGGCGTTGCTGAAGATCCTGGAGGGCACCACCGCCAGCGTGCCGCCGCAGGGCGGTCGCAAGCACCCGCACCAGGAGTTCATCCAGATCGACACGACGAATGTCCTGTTCATCGTCGCCGGAGCGTTCGCCGGTCTCGACAAGATCATCGAAGATCGGATCGGCAAGCGTGGACTCGGCTTCGGCGCGGAGTTGCGCTCCAAGGCTGACATTGACACCTCCGACGTGTTCGCTGATGTCATGCCCGAAGACTTGATCAAGTTCGGACTGATCCCCGAGTTCATCGGGCGGCTGCCGGTGATCGCCAGCGTGACGAATCTGGACAAGAATTCGCTGGTGCAGATCCTCACCGAGCCCCGCAACGCGCTGTCGAAGCAGTACTGCAAGCTTTTCGAGATGGACGGTGTCGAGCTCGAGTTCACCGGCACCGCACTGGAGGCGATCGCCGATCAGGCTATCCTCCGCGGCACCGGCGCCCGTGGTCTGCGCGCCATCATGGAAGAGGTGCTGCTACCGGTGATGTATGACATCCCCAGCCGTACTGATGTGGCGAAGGTGGTCATCACTGAGCAAACCGTGCGGGAGAATGTGAACCCGACAATCGTGACCCGGCAGCCCACCCGCCGCGAACGCCGCGAAAAGTCCGCCTGAGCCAGCGCTCCCGATCATCCGACGCAGCGCGCGAGCCCCGCGACCAAGCGTCGCTAGTGTGATAAACGATGACTCAGCCATCGGTTCGAAATGGGGACGCTGCGCTGGATGCGCTGCGAGAGGTCGAGCGCGAGCTGGACCGCCGATGGCCGGAGACCCGGATCGAGCCGTCCCTTACCCGGATCGCGGCGCTGGCCGACCTGCTGGGCTCGCCACAGCGTGCTTACCCGGTGCTGCATGTCGCCGGCACGAATGGCAAGACCTCGGTGGCTTGGATGCTGGATGCGCTGCTGTCCCGCGTTGGGTTACGCGTGGGCCGTTACACCAGCCCGCATCTACAGCAGGTTACCGAGCGGATCAGCGTGGATGGGGCACCGATCAGCCCGCAACGTTACGTTGATGCCTATCACGACATCGAGCCCTACGTTGCCCTGGTCGACGCCGGATCGCCGGTGCGGATGAGCAAGTTCGAGGTCCTGACCGGGATGGCGTTCGCGACCTTCGCCGATGCACCTGTGGACGCCGCAGTCGTGGAGGTCGGTCTCGGTGGCAGTTGGGACGCCACCAATGTCGCCGACGCCACGGTAGCTGCGATCACCCCGATTGCCGTGGATCACGTCAATTACCTCGGCAGCAACATCACCGGCATTGCCGCGGAGAAAGCCGGCATCATCAAGCCCGATTCAGTCGCGGTCCTGGCACAGCAGCCGCCCGAGGTGGCCCGGGTTCTCGCGGCCCGCAGCATCGAGGTGGGCGCGACCGTGGCGAGGGAAGGCATCGAGTTTGGCGTGTTGCACCGCGACATCGCCGTAGGCGGGCAGCAGCTGAAGTTGCAGGGCCTCGGTGGGGTCTACGACGAGATCTTCCTGCCACTACATGGGCCGCACCAGGCTCGCAACGCCGTGCTCGCCTTGGCCACCGCGGAGGCGTTCTTCGGCGCGGGTGGCAATCTGTCGCTCGACATCGAGGCGGTGCGCGACGCTTTCGCCACGGTGAGCGCTCCGGGACGGCTTGAGCGGGTCCGCACGGCGCCCTCGGTCTTTCTGGATGGCGCGCACAACCCGCACGGTGCGCAGGCGCTGGCGTCCGCTCTTCGCGAGGAGTTCGCCTTCCGCAGGCTGGTCGCTGTCGTGGGCGTGATGCGGGACAAGGACGCCCGGGGCATCCTTGCCGAGCTCGAGCCGGTGGTCGACGAGGTTATCCTCACCGGCAGTGGCTCGCCGCGCGCGATGGGCATCGACGACCTCACCGCGGCGGCCCAGGAAGTTTTCGACGACTCACGGCTGCGAGTCGTGGCTCGCTTGCCTGACGCGATCGAGGTGGCCATCGACTCGGCTACCGATGCCGCCGATCCGGATTCCGCCGGCATCTCGGGTATCGGCGTCATCATTACCGGCTCGGTGGCGATGGTCGGTGCGGCGCGCACCCTGTTCGGCCGAGATCCGCAGTGAGCGACCCACCGGTCCAGCAAGACCCACTACGTGGATTGCGGGGCATTTTCGTCGGCACCCTGGTACTGGAGGCGATCGTCGTCGGGCTCGCTCTCCTCGTCGTGGGCCGGCTCGGCGGCGGGGTGGGCGGCCCGGCCGGCTGGTATACGGGCGGTCTGGCCCTGGCTATGGTCCTCGCGGCATGCGTCCAGCGCCGCTCGTGGGGCCTCGGGCTGGCCCTCAGCCTACAGGCCGCGATGGTCATCGGCTGGTTCGCTCACCCTGCGCTGGGCGGGCTGGGCCTGGTATTCGTGCTGGTCTGGGGCTACTTGCTGTACATACGGCGGGCTGTGTCGCGCCAAGAGGCCAGTACACCTCAGTCGTAAACGGTAAGAACTACCATCGGGCTCATTGCTCCAGCGACCGGTCACTAGGCTCGTCGCGTCCGATCACCCCTTACCGCCTGAGGAGAACGAGCTGTCGTGAGCGAGCGCACCCTGGTCCTGGTCAAGCCCGATGGTGTCAGCCGCGGCCTGGTGGGCGAAGTGATCGCCAGGATCGAACGCAAAGGCCTGACCCTGGCTGCGTTGGAACTACGCACGGTTCCGCGGGATCTGGCCGAGCAACACTATGCAGAGCACGCGGACAGACCGTTCTTCAGATCGTTGCTGGAGTTCATCACCTCGGCCCCGGTGGTGGCCGCCGTGGTAGAGGGGGAGCGCGCTGTGGCGGCTTTCCGGCAGCTGGCGGGCGGAACGGATCCGGTGGACAAGGCGGCGCCGGGGTCGATCCGCGGTGACTTCGCGCTGGAGGTCCAGTCGAACCTGGTGCACGGATCGGACTCGGTCGACTCCGCCAAGCGGGAGATCGCGTTGTGGTTCCCGGAGCTGTAAGGGCAGTGACGCCGTACTGGCAACAGGCCGAAAAGCGGTCGGGGATTGTCGGAGGGGCCCGGTAGCGTCGAAGTCGTGTCCGATTCCCTGGTGCAGGCTCGTGGGCTACGCAAGCGGTTCGGTGCGTTCGAGGCGGTCCGAGGAATCGATTTTGACGTCCGAGCGGGCGAGGTGTTCGGTTTTCTCGGGCCTAACGGCGCTGGTAAGTCCTCCACCATGCGCATGATCGGATGCGTGTCTCCGCGCAGCGCAGGTGAGCTTCAGGTGCTCGGGATGGAGCCGGATGCCGACGGCCCGCGGATCCGCGCTCGCCTGGGAGTAGTGCCTCAGCAGGACAATCTGGACGTCGAGCTGCCGGTGCGGGAAAACCTGTACGTCTATGGCCGCTATTTCGGCATGTCTCGGGCTGCGGCCCGGGCCAAGGCGGCCGAGCTGCTGGATTTCGTCCAGCTCACCGATCGGGCCGCCGACCCCGTCGAGCAGCTTTCGGGGGGCATGAAACGGCGGTTGACCATCGCCCGGTCACTGGTCAACGACCCAGAGCTGATGCTGCTCGATGAACCGACCACCGGGTTGGACCCGCAAGCCCGTCACCTGCTGTGGAACCGGCTGTTCCGGCTCAAACAACAAGGCGTGACGCTGATCATCACCACCCACTACATGGACGAGGCCGAGCAGCTGTGCGACCGGCTTGTCGTGATGGACGGCGGGCTGATCGTCGCTGAAGGCTCGCCGCGTGAACTCATCGTCCGGTACTCCACCCGTGAGGTGCTTGAACTGCGGTTCGCGCCGGATGCGCAGCAAGGCTGGCAGGAGAAGCTCACTGATCTGGCAGATCGCGTCGAGGAGCTCCCCGATCGGCTGCTGCTCTACGCACCTGATGGCGAGGCGGCGCTGGCTGCCGCGAACCAGCGCGGAGCACGGCCGCTGTCCACCCTGGTCCGGCGCTCGACTCTGGAGGACGTGTTCCTCCGGCTTACCGGCCGGACGCTGGTGGATTGATGACCGATGGCATACCCACCGGCGGATCGATGACCATTGAGTCTCCCAGTCGCACGCTGACCGGGTGGGCAGCCCCATTACGGGTCGTTGAGGGTTTGTGGGCTTGGTACCGCCGTAACTGGCGAGCGACTGTGGTCTCCAGCCTGCTACAGCCGCTGCTCATGCTCGTGGCCTTCGGGGTTGGCTTCGGCAGCCTGATCGACCGGAGCGCGCGGGCGGCGCAGGCGACCGGTGGCCTGCCATACCTGGTGTACCTGGCGCCCGCGCTGCTGGCGGTCAGCGCCGTGCAGACCGCGGCCTTCGAATCGAGCTACCCAATCCTGTCGTCATTCAAGTGGCGGCGTACCTACGAGGGCATCGTGGCCACCCCGATCACACCGGGGCAGCTGGCTGTTGGCCAGCTCACCTGGATCGCGCTCCGGCTGACCATGTCCGGCGCCGCCTACCTGTTGGTGGTAACCCTGTTCGGCGCGGTCCGTGGCCCCGGTGTGCTGGCCGCGCTGGTGTTCGCCGTGCTGTGCGGAATGGCGTTCAGCGGGCTGATGGTGGCGTTCTCGGCGGCCCAGGAGACAGAAGGCGGCGCGTTCTCGGCCATCTTCCGGTTCGTGGTACTACCTATGACCCTGTTCTCCGGGACGTTCTTTCCCATCTCTCAGCTGCCGAGTGTGGTCCAGCCGGTGGCTTGGATCAGCCCACTGTGGCACGGCACTGAGCTGGCCCGCGGGGTGGCACTGGGCACGCTGCGCGTGTGGCCGGCAGTCGGCCACGTCGGCTACCTGACGGCGTTGCTGGTGGTGGGCGTGCGGCTGACGTGCTGGCAATACCGGCTGAGGCTGACCCGGTGAGCGCGCTTCGAGAACTGGCACGGCCGGTCGAGCGGCCACGCGCTGGGCTGTTGCTTCGGGTGTTGCCGCCGGGCTTGTACGCCGGCCGCGCCCGGATGCTCGTGGCGCGTTCGGCACTGGCGTCACGAAGCATCTGGCTGGCCATCGTCTCAGGCTTCTTTGAACCCCTGTTCTTCCTAGTGGCGATGGGCCAAGGGCTCGGCAGCCTGGTCGGTACCGTGGTAGAGCCAGCGGGCCAGCAACTGAGTTACGCGGCGTTCATCGCGCCCGGATTGCTGGCGGCGTCGGCGATGAACGGGGCGGTGTATGACGCGACGTTCAGCTTCTTCCTCAAGCTGAAGTACGCCAAGCTCTACGACGCGATGCTCGCCACTCCGCTGGGCCCGGTGGACATCGCGCTCGGAGAGATCGGCTGGGCGTTGCTCCGGGGCGGGATGTACTCAGCCGGCTTCCTGGCGGTCATGCTGGCCGCCGGGTTGATCTTCTCGCCGTGGGCGTTACTGGCGCTGCCCGCTGCGCTGTTCGTGGCGTTCGCGTTTGCCGCGATCGGGATCGCGGCCACCTCGTTCATGCGCTCCTGGCAGGACTTCGATCTGGTGCAGCTCGTGGTGCTGCCGATGTTCTTGTTCTCGGCCACCTTCTTCCCGCTCTCGGTATACGCACCCGGGGTGCGGTGGCTGGTGCAGGCGTTCCCGCTTTACCACGCGGTGGCTCTGATGCGCGGCCTGACCACGGGCATCGTCGGCTGGTCGGCTCTCGGCCATGTGGCGTACTTCGCGGTGATGGCGGCACTGGGACTGGTGGTGGCCTCCCGCCGCTTGAAGATCCTCCTCCTGCGGTAGGGGCTCGTTCCATGACTACTACCCTGGGCGGTATGGCCATCACATCGGTGTTCGAGCGGCTCGAGCCACTGCTGCCCCGGGTGTCCAAGCCGGTGCAGTACGTCGGAGGCGAGCTCAACGCCACGGTGAAGGACTGGGACACCGCCACGGTGCGCTGGGCATTGATGTACCCCGACGCCTATGAGGTGGGGGTGCCCAACCAGGGAATCATGATCCTCTACGAGGTGCTCAACGAGCAGCCCGACGTGCTCGCCGAACGGACCTACGCGGTCTGGCCGGATCTGGAAGAACTGATGCGTCAGCACGACGTCCCGCAGTTCACCGTGGAGTCCCACCGCCCGGTCGGGGCCTTCGACCTGCTCGGGGTGTCCTTCGCCACCGAACTCGGTTACACCAACCTGCTCACCGCGCTGGACCTCGCCAGGATCCCGCTGCACGCCGAGCGTCGCACCGATGAGCATCCCATCGTCATCGCCGGGGGCCACGCGGCGTTCAATCCCGAGCCGATCGCTGACTTCATCGACGCCGCGGTATTGGGTGACGGCGAGGAGGCCGTCCTTGAGATCACCGAGGTCCTCCGGGAGTGGAAGGAGCAAGGACGGCCCGGCGGGCGCCCCGAACTGCTGAGCAGGCTGGCTGATATCGACGGCGTCTATCAGCCAGGGTCCTACGAGGTCAGTTACCTGCCTGATGGCCGGATCGCCGAGGTCGCTCGCAACACCGAACGAGCGCCGCAGCGGGTAGCCAAACGCACCACGATGGACCTCGACGAGTGGCCTTACCCCAAGCAGCCCTTGGTGCCGATCGCGGAGAGTGTGCACGAGCGGATGAGCGTGGAGATCTTCCGCGGTTGCACCCGCGGTTGCCGGTTCTGCCAGGCCGGGATGATCACCCGTCCGGTGCGGGAACGATCGATCCAGGGCATCGGCGAGATGGTGGAGCAAGGCCTGAAAGCCAGCGGGTTCAGCGAGGTCGGGTTATTGTCGCTGTCCAGCGCCGACCACTCGGAGATCGGCGAGATCACCAAGGGTCTCGCCGACCGCTACGAGGGCACCGGCACCGGGCTGAGCCTGCCCTCGACCCGGGTGGATGCCTTCAACATCGACCTCGCCAACGAGATCTCCCGTAACGGCCGCCGTTCCGGGTTGACCTTCGCCCCCGAAGGCGGCTCAGAACGGATCCGGCGGGTGATCAACAAGATGGTGTCCGAGGAGGACCTCATCCGCACCGTCTCCACCGCGTTCGGCGCCGGCTGGCGGCAGGTCAAGCTGTATTTCATGTGCGGGCTGCCCACCGAGACCGACGATGACGTGCTACAGATCGCCCACCTGGCGCATCGCGTGATCCGTGCCGGGCGCCAGGCCAGTGACAGCAACGACATCCGGTGCACGATTTCGATTGGCGCTTTCGTGCCCAAGCCGCATACCCCGTTCCAGTGGGCTGCTCAGGAGCATCCCGACGTGGTCGACAACCGGCTCAGAAAGCTCCGGGCGGAGATCAACAGCGACCGCAAGATCGGCCGGAACGTCGGCATGCGGTATCACGACGGGAAGCCGTCGCTGATCGAGGGCTTGCTTTCCCGCGGGGATCGGCGGGTGGGACGGGTGATCGAGCGGGTGTGGCGCGACGGTGGCCGGTTCGACGGCTGGAGCGAGCATTTTCGCTACGATCGGTGGATGGCGGCCTGTGTCGTCGAGTTGGCACCCTTGGGGGTGTCGCTGGAGTGGTTCACCACCCGAGAGCGCGGCCGTGAAGAGATCCTGCCGTGGGATCACTTGGACTCGGGTCTTGACCGGGACTGGCTCTGGGACGACTGGCAGGACGCACTGACCGGCCGTGAGCAAGACGACTGCCGGTGGACCCCGTGCTTCGACTGCGGGGTCTGCCCGTCGTTGGGCACCGACATCCAGGTCGGACCCAGCGGTCGTCAGCTGCTACCGATCAGTCCCATCGGCCACTGACGGCTCTCAGCGCATCTACCAGGCCGTGGCCGTAGAACCCGTTGTCGGTGCCGCCTGTGCACTCTGCCACGGAATTGTCATGGTGACTCGGGCACGGTAGCGAATCGGCCTGCTGGCGCAGGAGGGCCGCCAGCTCGTGCGGGTCGGCCCTGGGCCGGGTGGAGGCGAGCAGCGCGGCGACCCCGGAGACATGCGGTGCGGCCATCGATGTACCGCATGCGTAGCCATATCCCCCGGGGGTGGTGGACAGCACGCAGCCGCTGGCACCTCCTCTCGCGGACTGCGCCCGGTCGCCGCCGGGAGCTGTTACCGCGACCACGCCCAAGCCGTAGGAGCTGTATTGCGACTTGACGCGCTGAGCGCCAACGGCGGAGACCGCCACGACACCTGGCAGCTGCGCGGGCAGCACGTTGCAGTGTTCATCCACCGGGCGCGGCCGTGGGCGGGGCGTGTTGTCCGGGCTACGCAGGTCCTGCCGAGGGTCGGCCAGGTTCGTCTGCTCGTTACCAGCGGCGGCGATGCTCAGCACCCCTTGGTCAGTCGCGTATTCCACCGCGCGCCGGACCGCCTCGTAAGCCACCGCCTGGCCGGGTCTGTCCGAGCAGGTCAACAACCACGGGTCCAGTGAGTAACTGCTGTTGGCGATGCGCATCTGCTGTCGTGCTGCCCACATGAAGCCACAGACGGCGTACTCCGGGTAGATGAAGCCCTCGTCGTCCACGACCTTCACCGAGGCCAACCGGACACCGGGCGCCACTCCGGTGATGCCATGTCCATCGTCGAGGGCAGCGATCGTCCCAGCTACGTGGGTACCGTGTATGGAGGTGGTGGGGCGCCATGCCTGAGGGGACTGGTCTGGCCCGCCGGACAGGCAGCCGGCCGATCGGGTGGGGTCGACCGCGGCGGCCAGGTCGGGATGGGTCGCGTCCACCCCGGAGTCCAGCACTCCGACCAGCACCTCGGGCCGGCCACGGTTGATCGTCCTGGCTTGCGGTGCATGGATCATCTCCATGTCCCATTGCTCGGCTGATCGGTCGACGTTCAGTGTCTGCGCCGCAGTGGGAAGTACCGCTGCGGTGGGTGCCACTGCCGGGTTGGCTAGCGTCGGTGGAGGGCTGCCGACCATCTCGGATTGTGCGCTGTAGGAGCGGTCGAGGCCGAACCGGGCTCCGAAGCTCGGCTCAGCAGACGTGGCGACACCGACTCCGATCTGCTGATAGTAGATCGTGGTGGTGCCGCAGGCGGAGCGGACCGCTTGCGCAGCCGCCCGCTCCGGCGTCCCGGCATCGAAGAGCACCACATAGCGCATCAGCCGACTCGTGGAGGTGCAGCCCGACCCATGGCCGATCGTCGGAAACGGCAGTCCTACCAGGGTGAGCAGGGTTGCCACGGTTGCGGCAACCCGCAGGAGACGGAGCAACAACCCGTAGGCCTCCGGCTGGACGGGGCATACGCCCGCGACAAGGTCGCCGTGACCCTAGTGACCCCCCAGCGCGTGGGGCCGGCGGGGGTCGTGAGTGGCACTCGGTGCTGGAACGCTGAAGTGCTAGAACACTGTTACGGACTCACGAGGAGGTATCATGGTTTGTAAGGTGCGGCTGCGCTTCGCCAAGCGGGGAAAGCTGCGGTTCACCTCGCACCGTGATGTCGCCAGGGCCTTCGAGCGGGCGTTGCGCCGGGCCGGCTTGCCGATGGCGTACTCGCAGGGATTCAACCCGCATCCGAAGGTCTCGTGGGTCGGGGCCGCGCCCACCGGGGTGGCCAGCGAGGCTGAGTACCTCGAAATCCAGCTGGTCGAGCACCTCGATCCGGAGGTGGTTCGCGGCAAGCTCGACGCGGCTCTGCCCGAGGGACTCGCCGTCCTGGAGGGGGTGCTGGCCGGTCCTGGCGGACTCGCCGAGCGGATCGAGGCAAGTGCGTGGCGAATCGAGGTTCGCGGGCTGTCGGTAGAGCAGCTCCGACAGGGCGCTCACGCACTGCTTGCCGCACCTACAGCGCTGGTCGAACGCATCACCAAGGACGGTCGGCGCACGATCGACGCGCGGCCAGCGATCGTCTCATTGAATGTCCAAGATTATTCAACGGTGCCACCTGTACCCGATCAGCTCAGCCGGTGTGGGATACTGATGGCGGTCGTACGACAGGTCAGCCCTGCAGTGCGACCCGACGATGTGCTGAGCGCGCTCGGTGCCGTCGCCGGACTTCCGTCGGCGGTGCTCGTGAAAGCGATCAGGACTGCGCAAGGCCGGCTTGACGACGACGGGGGTCTCGTCGATCCGCTCACGGCGGACCGGGCAACCGCTCGGACGGCTTTGATGGAGTCTTGCGATGAGTCGGATCAGCACAACGTCGCGGACATACCGGTGGACCGCTGAAGGACCGCGGAGCTGCCGGTGACAGACAGGATTGCCGCCGCCGGACTCGGCGGCGGATGACGCACAGGGCCCCTGCGCGGCCGCGTTCCGACATTGGGACGCGCCCGGGGGCTGGAGGAGCTGAATGGCGAACACGACAACGCCCGCCGGAGGCATCGGCGGGCGGACAGCCGCACCCGTGACCACCTCGTCCAACGGGGGGGACATCGGATCGTCGCTACCGGACAGGTTGCGCGTGCATGCCCTGGCCAAGCTGCTATCGGTCAGTAGCAAGGAGGTCATGGCAGCGCTGTCCGAACTGGGCATCGCGGTACGCAGCGCGCAGTCCAGCATCGACCGTGCGACGGCCTTGCGGGCGCTGGAGATGCTGCTACCGGAACCCGGGCCGGATCCGATGGAACTCGACGAGGTGGCGCAGCAGGACGGGCTGGAGACAGCCTTGTCGCCGACGTCGGATTCGGCGGCTCGGCCGCCGGTACCTGATTCGGCGGCTCGGCCGCCGGTATTCAACGCGGCGGCACCGGTGTTCTTACCACCGGCCCCGCAGCTGCTGACGGTGGACGAGTTAGATCTCGACAGCGATCACGAGGACGAGACGGCTCCCGCAGAGACAGCTGCGGACGAGGCAGAAACCGATGCCAACACCCGCCGGCGTCGGCGGCGGGGTCGCCGGGGCCGGGGCCGCGGCAAGGCCGGCGGAGACGCCGAGGATGGCAGCGAGCAGGACGACAGCGACTCTTCCGACGAATCGGCCGAAGAGCGTGTGGCCGAGGCACCTCCGGGCGAAGAGCCCGAAGAAGGGGGTGTCCGGCGGCGCCGTCGCCGTAGACGCCGGCGGGACGGCAGCGACGACGACACGCTTCTCGGTGAGGACGACCCACCGGACACCGTGGTGCATGTCCGGGAGAGCAAGCTCCAGCCGCTGGTCGAGGACGAGGTGCAGTCGATCCGGGGCTCCACCCGGCTGGAAGCCAAGAGGCAACGCCGGCGCGACGGCAGGGAGGCTGGCAGGCGCCGGGTGGCAATCCTGTCCGAATCGGAGTTCCTCGCCAGGCGTGAGGCCGTCGAGCGCACCATGGTCGTGCGCGAGCGCCCGGAGCGTACCCAGATCGCCGTGCTCGAAGACGACATCCTCGTGGAGCACTTCGTCACCACCTCGGGCTCCGGGTCGCTGGTCGGCAACGTCTACCTCGGCAGAGTGCAGAACGTGCTGCCCTCGATGGAGGCAGCGTTCGTAGACATCGGCCGGGGCCGCAACGCAGTGCTCTACGCCGGTGAGGTCGACTGGGACGCGGCCGGGCTCGAAGGCAAAGCACGACGCATCGAACAGGCCCTCTCCAGCGGCGACTGCGTACTCGTGCAGGTCACAAAAGACCCGGTAGGTCACAAGGGCGCTCGGCTGACCACCCAGATCAGCTTGCCCGGCCGGTTCTTGGTCTACGTGCCAGGCGGTCGGGCCACCGGTATCAGCCGCAAGCTGCCAGATACCGAGCGTAAGCGCCTCAAAGAGGTGCTGAAGCGGATCGTCCCCGACGACGCAGGCGTGATCATCCGGACCGCGTCCGAGGGGGTCAGCGAGGAGGAATTGAGTCGCGACGTCCGTCGGCTCCAAGCTCAATGGGAGGTCATCCGGAGTAAGTCAACGGCCTCGGCCGGCGGTTCTGGCGGTTCCGGGAGCAAGGCCACCGCACCGGAGCTGCTGTACGAGGAACCAGACCTGCTGGTCAAGGTCGTTCGGGATCTGTTCACCGAGGACTTCCGGGAGCTCGTTGTCCAGGGTGACAACGCCTGGGACACCGTTGAAGGTTATGTCAAACATGTCGCCCCGGACCTGATGCCCAGAGTGCGCAGGTATACCGGCACTGGCGACGTGTTCGCCGAGTTCCGGATCGACGAGCAGATCACCAAGGCGCTCGATCGCAAGGTGTGGCTGCCCTCCGGGGGTTATCTGATCATCGATCGCACTGAGGCGATGACCGTGATCGACGTCAACACCGGCAAATTCACCGGGTCCGGCGGCAACCTCGAGGAGACCGTCACCCGGAACAACCTCGAGGCCGCCGAGGAGATCATCCGGCAGCTCCGGCTGCGGGACATCGGCGGGATCATCGTCATCGACTTCATCGACATGGTGCTGGAGTCGAATCGGGACCTCGTGCTACGCCGCCTGACCGAATGCCTCGGTAGGGACCGTACCCGCCATCAGGTCGCCGAAGTCACCTCTCTGGGGTTGGTCCAGATGACCCGGAAGAAGGTCGGGACCGGGCTGCTGGAGGCTTATTCCAGCACTTGCGAGCATTGCAAGGGCCGGGGCGTGTTGGTGTCCGCGGAACCGGCGGGTGTCCGCAACCAGTCGGCTCCGGTATCTGCGGCGCCGCCACCTGCGGCCTCGTCGGGCGCCAAGGAGTCCGGCACCGCGAACGGTCGCCGCTCTCGCTCACGTGGACGTGGGTCCGGAAGCGCTACCTCGGCACCCGAACAGGCGGCTAGTCCCGCCCCGGCTGCTACCGCTATCGCGTCGGCGGATCTTCCGCAGCCGCCCTCGCCGCCGGATAACGCGGCGCAGCCAGATAGTGCTGCGCAGCCAGATCATGCTGCGCAGCCAGAACCGGTCGTCGCGACACAGCAGGCACCACCCCCCGCCGACGCACCGGCCGCCGACTCACCGAGCGTGCCGGCGCAGCTTGCGCCGCGCACTGTGGCTCGACGCCGCAGGACCGCATCCCGGCCTGCGGGGCCGCCGGCCACCGAGCTGTCCGAGGGTGTCGATCCGGCTGTTCCAGTTGTCCGCAGTAACGCACGCGGCGTGAGCACCCCGGTTTGACCGAGCTGGACGGCGGGCCGTACCCTCGTGGTCGGCCCGCCAGTTCGGCGGGCCGAGGTCTGTTCGCTGCGTGTGCAGTAGCAGCCGACCCAGCGCCAACTGAGCAGCGTCAGTCTTAATTCAGTCCACGTCAGTCGAACAGCCAGGAGTACCACCCGATGTACGCGATCGTGAAGACCGGCGGCAAGCAATACAAGGTGGCCGTTGGGGACGTCGTCGAGGTGGAGAAGCTCGCTGGCGAGCCCGGCACCGAGGTCAGTTTGTCTGCGGTGCTACTTGTCGACGGCCCTACTGTGACGGCGACTGGCCTGGGCGCGACCTCGGTCCGCGGGAAGGTCGTCGCGCAGGTCAAGGGGCCCAAGATCCGAATCCATAAGTTCAAGAACAAGACTGGCTACCACAAGCGCCAGGGTCACCGGCAGCAGCTGACCCGCGTCGAGGTCACCGGTATCGACCACTGACCGTTTGGCCGTGAGTAAAACTTTAACGAGGGTGTGAGCACCGATGGCACACAAGAAAGGCGCGTCCAGCTCCAGGAATGGTCGCGACTCCAACGCTCAGCGGCTCGGAGTGAAGCGATTCGGCGGCCAGGCGGTTAACGCTGGAGAGATCCTCATCCGGCAGCGTGGCACCAAATTCCACCCGGGCGTGCATGTCGGTCGTGGTCGTGACGACACCTTGTTCGCCCTTGAGGCGGGCTCGGTGCAGTTCAGCACCAAACGTGGGCGCAAGACCGTCAACATTGTTCCGGCCGAGGCCTGAGCCCGGCCCCACACGACGCGCCCGATGAGGGGCGGGACCGGTGAGGACCGGCCCCGCCCCTCATCGGCGTTGTGCGGAAACCGAGATCGAATTGAGGAAAGGCAGACGTGTCCCGCTTTGTGGATCGCGTGGCGGTTCACGTCGCCGCCGGCGACGGCGGGCACGGTTGCACGTCGGTGCATCGGGAGAAGTTCATGCCGCTAGGCGGCCCAGACGGCGGTAATGGTGGGCGTGGCGGCGATGTGGTGCTTGTGGTCGACCCAGGCGTGCACACGTTGCTCGACTTTCATTATCGTTCCCAAGTCGTCGCCTCCAGCGGCAAGCCGGGTCAGGGCAGCAACCGAAACGGCGCCGTGGGTGAGGATCGTGAACTTCGGGTGCCGGATGGCACCGTAGTGCTCACGCCCAGCGGCGAGATGCTGGCTGACCTGATGGGAGAGGGCACCCGGTTCGTCGCGGCCGCGGGTGGCAGGGGAGGGCTCGGCAACGCGGCGCTGGCCTCCAGGGCACGCAAGGCACCGGGCTTCGCGCTGCTCGGCGAGCCAGGTGAGAGTCGCGAGCTGGTGCTCGAGCTGAAGTCGGTGGCCGACGTCGGGCTCGTCGGGTTCCCTTCAGCGGGCAAGTCGTCCCTGGTGTCCGTCGTCTCAGCGGCCCGTCCCAAGATCGCCGACTACCCGTTCACCACCCTGGTTCCCAACCTCGGTGTGGTGACTGCGGGGGAGACGGTGTTCACCATCGCAGATGTTCCAGGATTGATCCCGGGTGCCAGCCAGGGCAAGGGGCTCGGGTTGGAATTCCTGCGGCACATCGAACGCTGCGCGGTGCTCGTGCATGTAGTCGATTGCGCGACAGTCGCACCCGGCCGCGATCCACTATCCGATGTGGATGCTTTGGAACGCGAGCTCGACGCCTATACCCCGACGCTGGGCGATGACCTCGCGCGGCGTCCCCGGTTGGTCGTGCTCAACAAGGTTGACGTTCCGGACGCCCGGGAGCTGGCCGAAATGGTCCGCCCCGAGTTCGAGGCTCGCGGATTGCCAGTGCACTGCGTGTCCGCCGTGACCACCGAAGGGCTGCGGGAACTGCGTTTCGCGCTCGGCGCCGCCGTGCGAGCTCACCGCGCGTCGCTGCCTCGGGCCGAACCGGCCCGGGTGGTGCTGCGTCCCCCTGCGGTTGACGAGTCCGGTTTCCAGATCGCGCCCGATCCTGATCGGCCCGATGGGTTCATCGTCCAGGGTGTCCGCCCACAGCGGTGGGTGCGGCAGACGAATTTCGACAACGCCGAGGCCGTCGGTTACCTGGCCGACCGGTTGGCTCGCCTCGGCGTCGAGGAGGCACTAGCCGGTGCGGGTGCCCGGGCCGGGTGCTCGGTCACCATCGGCGACGTCACCTTCGACTGGGAACCCACGACGCCGGCCGGGGCGGGTGCCATCCGTCTGAGTGGACGAGGCACGGACTGGCGGTTGGACAGCGACGAGCGCACCAGCGCGGCACAGCGCAAGTCCGCCCGAGTGGCCAGGCGCGAGCCGACCGCCGGCGATGAGGACGAGCAGATGTGAGTCCCACGCGGGAAGCAGTGGCGCAGGCGCGGTATCTGGTGGTCAAGATCGGCTCTTCGTCACTGACCACCGCAGGCGGCGAACTGGACAGGGCCAGGTTGGATGCCTTGGTGGATGCATTCGCGGCCCGTGTCGCGGCCGGAACCCAGCTGGTGCTGGTGTCCTCGGGCGCCATCGCTGCCGGGTTGGTGCCGTTGGGGCTCCGCCGCCGGCCTCGGGATCTGGCCACCCAGCAGGCTGCCGCCAGCGTAGGGCAGCTCGTGCTAGGGCATGCCTACACCGAATCCTGGGCTCGGCATGGCCACACCGTCGGCCAGGTGCTGCTCACCTTCGACGACATGGTCCGCCGCGCGCATTACCGCAACGCACAGCGCACATTCGCCCGGCTACGGGGTCTGGGCGTGGTGCCGGTGGTGAACGAGAACGACACCGTTGCCACCGACGAGATCCGGTTCGGCGACAACGACCGGCTGGCTGCGCTGGTGGCCCACCTGGTTGGTGCCGACGCCGTGGTGTTGCTCTCGGACGTCGAGGGGCTCTACGACAGCGACCCCCGCCTCGGCGGAGCCCACTTGATCCCGGAGGTGAGGGGACCGGCTGACATGCGTGGTGTGCAGCTCGGCACCGGAGGTGCGTTGGGTACCGGTGGGATGGTGTCCAAGCTCGACGCCGCGACGATGGCCTCCCAAGCGGGGGTGCCGGTGCTGCTGGCCGCCGCGGCGCAGGTAAGGCGCGCCTTGGGGTCGGCTGACGTCGGTACCGCGTTCGCCCCCACCGACACGCGGCTATCGGCCCGCCGGTTCTGGCTGCGCCACGCTGCAGGCGCAGCGGGCCGGCTACAACTCGATGACGGGGCGGTCAGCGCGGTGGTGCACCGTCGTCGTTCGCTGCTCGCCGCCGGCATCACCGGCGTCGAGGGTGAATTCGAGGCCGGCGACGTGGTGGAGCTCATCGACACACGTGGCATCGTGGTAGCGCGGGGGATGGTCGGCTTCGACGCCGCGGAGCTCCCTGAGCTGATCGGCCGCTCCACCCGTGATCTGCCGCCAGAACTGCGCCGCGAAGTCATCCACGCCGACGACCTAGTACCCGTCTGACCCCCACCCCATCTGGCGTGTCGCGCCCCCTGCCGGGCGTGTCGCGTCCCTCTGCACGCTGTGTCGGTTTCCTGCGCACACGGGCCCACCGGATACGACACACCGGGCGCTGGGACGCAACACACCGGGCACCGGGGCACGACACACCGGGTGCTGGGGCACGACACACCGGGCGCTGGGGGGTGACGCGCGGGCAAGTAGGGTGGGGCATCGTGCAGGTGGGAGTGGATTCCGGTACCGCGGCTGAGGTCGTTGCTGGATGCGCGCGTCGGGCGCAACACGCCGCCTCGGCTTTGGCCGCCGCGTCCGCTGAGAGCATCGACGCCGTGCTGGGGGCGATGGCACAACGGCTGACCGACCGCGCCACTGAGGTGCTTGCCGCAAATACCGCCGACATCGCCGCCGCCCAGCGATCAGGAATGACCCAGGCCCTGGTTGACCGGCTGCGGCTGGGGAAGGAGCGGTTGACCGAGATGGCCAACCAGCTCGCCCTGCTCGCCGAACTTCCGTTCCCGCCACGGGACCGGGTCCTGGAAGATCGGCCGGACGGGTTACGGCTGATTGAACGCCGCCGCCCGATCGGCGTGGTGGGCGCCACGTTCGAAGCCCGTCCCAATGTCACCGTCGACGTCGCCTCGCAACTGGTGAAATCCCGCAATGCCGGAGTGCTGCGGACCGGATCGGCGGCTCTTCGCTCAGCGCTGGCCCTCAATGAGCATGTCATCGCGCTGGCGCTGGCCGACGCCGGGTTGGATCCCGACGCCATACAGTTGGTGCCCGATCCTCGCCGGGACAGCGCTGTCGCCCTTCTGCAGCAACCCGAGCTGATCCCGCTGGTCATCGTGCGGGGCAGCGGCGAAACCACCCGGATGCTGGCGGCGGAGGGCGCCCGTCACGGTGTCCGGGTGCTGGCCCATGCCGAGGGCGGGGGAGTGCTGTACATCGACCCGGCCGCCGACCCTGCATTGGCCGTTGAGCTGCTGATCGCCGGGCTGGACCGGCTCGGGGTCTGTAACCGGGTCAACCTCCTCCTAGTCTCCGACAGCACCCCGGAGGCGGTGTACGACGCGCTGCTCGACACCGTCCGGCAGCGCGGGATCGAGCTGTCCATGCCCCCACACGCCCACCCGCTCGGACACGAATGGGCCCTGGACACCGGCCGGGAGGCGACGCTGACCGTCAGCAGAGTCAGCGGGCCTCGGCACGCCGCACAGATCGCCAACCAGGAGACCTCTGGCCTGGCCGCCACGATCGTCACCAACGATGAGACTGCCGCCCGAGAGTTTCTGGACAGCTACGCCGGTACCGGGGCATTCTGGAACGCCAGTACCCGCCTGCTCGACGGTTTCAAGCTACGGCGGGTCCCCGAGACCGGCATCAACGTCGACCGGGTTCCCGGGCCGCGCGGGCCGGTTACCTTCGCCGACCTCTACTTGCGGCAATTCGTCATCATCCCGGCGAGCTCGTCCTTCGGATGAGATCGAGATAACCGGCGATGGCGAGTGCGGCCAGCGTCCACACCAGGGCCTGAAGAATCCAGGTGATCGCGGTGAAGGCTTGACCGATCGGGCTGGACGTATCGAAATCGCATCGGTTGCCGATAGCCGCTGGGGCTAGCGGCAGACTGCGATCGATCCCCACCCCGATCTGCTCGATCAGGGAGCACGGCGAATTGGGATCGAGGGCTTGGCTGGTGTGCGTGGTGACGTAATGGCCCGGGCCGGTCTGGGTGTGCCCGGCGGCCACCCCCAACCCGGCCGCAATCACCAGTACGAGTAGCAGGGCGAGGACAGCGCGGCTGCTGCGATAACCGTATCCGGCAAGTGCTCCCCACAACCAGTGTGCGATCTTGATCAGCCGGCCGCCGAGTTCACCGCGATGGTAACGGTCCCGCTGCTGGGCAATGAGGACCTCCCGCGCGGTGGACTCCTGCCCACTGGCCTTCAACGCGGCGACTAGCTGCTGATAGGGCTGCGGGCGATAATCCCGAGTGTGGTGGGTGATCAGGTGCAGCCACTCGTGCCAGTCCACCGCATGAAGGGACGTGTAGACGAGGCCGGAGAGCATGAGCCGATGCACCGGGGAGCAGCTCGATCTCGGAGCAGCACCCTGCGGACAGATCACCTGGGCGGGCAAGAACACATGCTTCGCGGCGGCATCGTCCAAATCGAGGACCGGACCTGCCGGGTTCGTGAGTTTCGCGTGGCTGAGGTTGAGTTGACCGCCGATGTCGGCGTCTGCCAGCCGGACTGCGCCGTCCTGGCAGTGTCCGGTCGCGGTGAGCCCCTCGGCGAACATGTCGCTGTCGACCTGCAGGTGATCACCTATCAAGGCACGGCCAACTTGGTTGGTCAGTTTCGCGTGGCTGAGGTTGAGCTGACCGCCGATGTGGGCATCTGCCAGCCGGACTGCGCCGTCCTGGCAGTGTCCGGTCGCGGTGAATCCCTCGGCGAACATGTCACTGTCGACCCGGAGGTGGTCGCCGATGAGGGCGGGACCGGCGGGATTGGTCAGCTCAGCACGGTCCAGGTTGAGCTGACCGCTGATATGAGCGTCCGGTAGCCGGACCACGCTGTCTTCGCCATGTCCGCTCGCGGTAAATCCATCGAGAAACACGCCGCCCTTGACGTCGAGGTGATCGCCGATGAGGGCTGGCCCAGCGGGGTTGATCAGGGCCGCGCCGTCCATGTTGAGTTGGCCGCTGATCTGCGCCCCTGGCAGCCGCACTGCGCCGCGCTCATAGTGTCCGGTTGCGGTGAACCCCTCGGCGAGCACCAGCCCCCCACCGACATGCAGCCCGTCGGCGATGAGAGCAGGCCCGGCTTGGTTGGCCAACTCGGCGCCATTGAGATTGAGCTGGCCGAAAATGCGCGCGCCCGGCAACCGCACCGCGCCCAGCTCGCCCGCGCCGGTCGCGATAAATCCCCCGCCGAAGACATCACCGTCGACGTGGAGTCCGTCGCCGATGAGGGCGGGCCCGGCCTCATTGCTCAGTCTCGCGCCGTTGAAATTGAGCTGGCCTCTGATGTGGGCACCGAGTAGCCGGACTGCACCGTAGTCGCCCTGCCCGGTGGCCGTGAATCCGTCGCCGAGCAGCACATCGCCATCCACCTGCAGCCCGTCGCCATCCAGAGCCGACAGATGCGAGCCTGCCAGGGTCAACCACGGCAAGCGGGCACTCACCAGAAGCACATCGCGCTCGAAGAAACAGCCTCGCAGCTCGATTCCCACTGCGGCCGGGACATGCGTGAGATCCAGTGTTCCGGTAATCCGCGCGCCATGCAGACGGATACCCAGTGGGTCAAGTCGCTCGCCGCCGCGATCCAGTACGAGTTCCCGCAAGAGCTCGGCACGGACGCTGTACCTGGGATTCTCGGTCGTCGCCAACTGCTCAACGGTGAGATTGCTGCACTCGACCACGCAGCCAGATCCCAAAGCATCGATGAGTGCGAGTTCTCTCGATGAGGCCTCGCTGAGACTTCTGGTCGTCACGACTATCCCCATCGTCGGTTGCTGAGGTTGCAGGCGCACTGATGATCAGTGCCCACTAAGGGTCAGCTTATCGCCGCCGAACCCGATCCCGAATGGTTCGCCTAGGCTGCGCCCATGTCCGGCTGTCGACTCGGGGTCATGGGCGGGACCTTCGACCCAATCCATCATGGCCATCTCGTCGCCGCTAGCGAGGTGCAGGCTCGTTTCGAGTTGGATGAGGTCGTGTTTGTGCCCACGGGGATCCCGTGGCAGAAGGACGAGCGGGAGGTGAGCTCAGCCGAAGATCGCTACCTCATGACGGTTATCGCCACTGCTTCCAACCCGCGGTTCTCCGCCAGCCGGGTGGACATCGAACGCCGGACTCCCACGTTCACTGTCGACACCCTGACCGACCTGCGCACCCAGTTTCCCTGTCACGAGATGTTTTTCATCACGGGTGCTGATGCGCTGGCGCAGATATTGTCGTGGAAGCGGGTCGACGAGCTGTTCGATCTGGCTCACCTGGTGGGCGTGACCCGCCCGGGGTTCCGTCTCGACGGCAAGCACCTGCCCGACCGGGCAGTGAGCCTGGTGGAGGTACCCGCGATGGCGATCTCCTCGACGGACTGCCGAGAGCGTGTCGGACGCGGCCAGCCAGTCTGGTACCTCGTACCCGACGGGGTAGTGCAGTACATCAGCAAACGTGGCCTGTACCGCGGTACGCACGCTTGACCAGCATCAAGAGTACCGCTGGGTACCCTAGGTAGAACTCCGGTACAACTCGCCATCACCGACCCGGCCCGACAGAGCGCGCTGCGGGATGCTACCCGCTCGTTCGAGGCGGCGCCTTCAGCAGGTGCTCCATCTCCCGCGACACGTCGTCGCTGATGCGGGCGACCACCACGCTCGGATCCAGCGGCACAGGCGCCTTGGCGAGGACGCCGGCGAAAGCTTCCAGCGCCTCGGATGCGAGCGGGCGCCACTTCTCGATCCAAGCGGAGACTACCTCGGTGTTCGCCGGAGTGTCCTCGATGAGGTGCCGCAGCAGCGCCGCGGTCCACGCGCGATGCCAGCGCGCATCCTCGTCGAGCGAGAAGTGGATGCTCGTCAGGATCGGGTCGCTGTTCGCGGTCGCGAGCGTGCCGGCGATCTCGTGGTTGACGAGGCGGTCGATGCGAGGCTTGATGACCGCGTTGGTCACCGTGAACGCCTCGCCCCAGTCATAGCTGATCAGCGCGCGTTCGACGAGCTCGCGCAGCGGCTGGAACGCTGCGGCGTCCTCCCAGGCCGCCCGCTGTCGCTGCGCCGTCTCGGCCTCGAGCGGCGGACCGCTGAGCTGCACGGTGCGGTACGCGATCCGCTGGAGGCGGCGGACCTCGTCTGCTGACTGGAACGCGGCGCAGTTGGTGATCCGGGAAGCGGGCGCCATCTGCGCGACGTAGGCAGCCAGCATCTGCAGCCCGTGCACGGGAAAGCGCAGCGGGGAATACCAGCGATCGAGGAATCTCACCCACTCGTCCTCGAGGTTCCAGTCGTATGCGGTGTCGTCGATCTCTCGGAGGAGGCCGTCGACGACGTCTTCGCGACTGTCTTGCAGCTCGGTGTAGCTCCGGTAGGTGGTGCGACGCGGGTCGGCGAACTGCTCCCAGCTGCGGGCTTGGAGGGCGGAGCCTTCGCGGTGGCGGTAGTACCAGGCGACGACCGGGTTGCCGGCTGGCAGCTCGAACCGCAGCGGGTGGTTGTAATGGACGTCGGTGCTCACCAGCTCGTACTCGAGCGGGACGCGCCGGCCCACCGCGAGCCTGGTGTACGTCTTGCGGCCCGGTGGCCGAGCCGTCGGTGTGGTCATCGCTCGCCTGCCAGCGGAGCGGCCGGATCCACCGATTCACTCGCGAGCCGCCAGACGGCGCCGTCCTCGGTCAGCTGCAGGACACCCGTGAACGACGACATCACGACCTCGAGGTCACCGGAAAACCGGATCGCGGGGCCCGTTGCGGCCTCAAGCCCGGCCCGAGACAACCGGCAGAGCCGAGGGGCCAGCACGCGGAGTTAGGCGCCCTCGTCATGGACGAGCACCTGCTCGTTCTCCTCCTCGATCACCGAGACGACCGACCGCGCGAACGGCGTTGCGTGCAACACCGGACCCACCCCGTCGTCGGCGCCACCGGATGCGCTCACTCGTCGTACCCTACGCCCACGAAGATCCGGTCGCCGTCGAGTCGCACGGGGTATCGGTGCAGGCACGCGCTTGCGGGGTTCACCCCGTGACCCGTCCGCGCGTCGAACATCCACTCGTGTGCAGCACAGGTGAGGACGTGATCACGAAGGACGCCCTGGGAGAGCGGGTTCGCCAAGTGGGGGCACCGGTCCTCGTAGGCGAACACCTCCCCGTCGACGTTGCACAGCAGGACGTCGACGGCTCCGAGGTTCACGCCGCGCATCTCGCCCTCCCAGATGTCGTCCAGCGTCCCGGCGTACAGCCACGCCGGCCCGGCGCTGTCAGCCTCGCTCGACCGTGAAGATGTCGCCATGTCCGAGCCCTGCCTGGGCGATGGTCGAGGCGGGATCGAGGATGTCGCCGACCTCGTCGCGCACCGTGAGAGATCCGCCCCGTTCGGGCGCCGGTCCCCAGGCCACCAGCTGGTCGGCTAGGTGGGCAACGGTGCGCTCGTTCGGGGTGACCACCACACGCCCGCAGAAGTCGTCGCTCGCGTAGCCGAAGAGGTAGACGCGCACCGCTGCCCCCTCACGTCGTCGGGATGGGATCGAGGCGCCACGGGTCGAGGCCGCGGCGCAGGTCCTTGCCGGTCTCGACGGGCGCTTTGAGGCCCATCCACTCGTGCAGATCCGTGAGCTTGCCGGGCGCCTCTCCGGCGACGATGCGATCCACGACGCTCTTGTGATCCGCGAACCGTGCGGGCTCCTGCTCGAAGATCCAGCGGCACGGCTGGGAGCAGAACAGGTAGCGGCGAGCGCCCATCTCGAGGGTGCACGCGGTGTTCCGTCCGGGCCTGACGAACAACGTCGGGAGCTGGCAGAGGTTGCAGAGCGCGGGGAGCCCGTAGGACAGCGTGCCGCTCTCGCCGCCGGCCTCCCAGCGCCGCTCAAGCTGCTTCCAGAGAGGCCCGTAGGTCTCGTCCCAGTGGGGGTACTTGTCATTGAGCCACTCGCGCTCGGCGCGGTCGGGCATGGCGACGTCGAACCACAGGGTGGTGCGGTAGGTGTAGAGCCCGAGCTGGAAGCTGTGGTGCGCGTAGTCCAGCTCTTCGATGAACAGGTCCCAGAACCAGGGCCGATCGAGGTCGAACTCGGCGAGGTTCTTCATGAACTGCTCGATCACCCACTCGCTCATGAACTCCTTGAATGAGCGCGCTCGCGCACCGAGTGGGGTGAGGTACTCCATGGCGGTCCGGTCAGCGCGAGGAACAGCCGCCAGGATCGCCACCACATCTTGTCGACGAGGTACTGAGCGCGCTCGCGGGAGCCGTTCTCGAGCAGCGTCCGCAGGACCGGGTGGCCGATCTGGGCGTGGCGCGCCTCGTCGGTCTGGATACTCGCCAGCGCCTTCTCGAAGAGGTGGTCGTCGGCGCCGTCGGCCAGGGCGGCCATGGCCATGAACTGAAGGTTCGAGAACCCTGTCTCGAACACGAAGTTGAGTTGGATCGCGATGTCGATGGCGTCGGCGGCGAGGAACATGTCGTCGAACAGGTGGCGCGCCGCGATGATCACCCACTGGTTGGTGTGGTACGCCCGGTGCGTCCAGTCGAAGTTGCCGTCGACGCCGAGCATGTCGTGCCCGAGCAGCAACGGGATCTGGGTGTGGCGGATCTCGTCGAGGCCGCCGAGGGTCGCCATCGTGCGCCACGCGCTGTCGCGGCCGAAGCGGGCCATCCTGAGCTCGGCGACCGCGCCCGCGTACTCGGCCAGCGCGAGCGCGCCGTTGTGGAACTTCACGAGCTGGAGCCATCCGGGATCCA
>DASYMC010000424.1:0-3821 GCA_036009255.1 Pseudonocardiaceae bacterium | reverse complement strand
GTCCCGACTGGGATGGTCGCAACCACTGTGCGGGTGGCAGTGTCGATCACCGAGACCAGGTTGGACTCATGGTTGGCCGTGTAGGCGCGGCTGCCGTCACGGGAGAACGCGACCCAATGCGGGTTGGGGGGGACGCTGATCTGGGCGACGACCGTAGTCTCGGCGGTGGAGACCACCGACACGGACGCAATGTCGTGGTTCGGAACGTAAAGTAGCTTCCCGTCCCGGGCAACCGCCGGGAGAAACGGGCGCGCGGGTTGCGAGATCGTTGCGACCACGGTGTTCGACGTGGTGTCGATCACGTCGATTACGTGTATTGTCCGCTGCGCGTTGTAGATGGTGACGTAGAGCGTGCGACCGTTCGGTGCGAAAGCAAGGAACTGGGGTGGGCCCGCTGGGATGGGAATCGTCGCGGTCACCTTGTCGACCGCAGTATCCAGAACGGTGATTGTCTGAATATCCCGATTGGCGATGTAGGCGTGCCGACCGTTCGGGGAGACCGCGACGAAGCCTGGAGTCTTCCCTACCTGGATGGTGGCACCGATAGAGGGTATCGCGACCTCCGGCCCAGCGTTCGGCACCGCGATGGGAGCGGGCCCAGGCAGGGTTGAGTCTGACGGTGGTTGGTTAGCGACCATGGCCAAAACGAGCGCAATCGTTCCGACCAGCACCAGCCCCACGAGAGCGATCAGGACCCATCCCCGGCGTCCAACACCGGTGACAGCGGCCAGCAGCGAGCGGCCGGAACCGATGAGGGGAGGGACCCAGGTGCGGTCGGCAGTTTTCGGCGCGATTCCCGTAGGAGCCTGGGTCGGCCCGCCTTCTGAACCGGCCTCACGGTTGTTCGATAGCGGGGTGCTGGCTGGTGGAGATGGTTGCGCGGGTCGCGGTTGCGCCGCCGGAACCGGGGTCCTGACGGGCCTCGTATCTGGGCGGCTTGCGCTGACCCCGAGCGCGCTGTGGGTGGGGATGGCCGTCGTCTCCCGGTATGGTGTGTGCTGCGCCGGGATCGCCCTGACCAAACCATTCGACGATACCGGCGTCTGGCCATCTTGCTTCTGGTCATCTCGTTGTTGATGACGGGTACCGAAGACCGTGTCCGCCGTCGGCATCGGCGCCGGAGCCGCTTCAGCGGCCAACGTGGCGGCACCGAGCGCGACGGCGTATTTGGGATGTGTATCCACTACCGTGGGGCGTCCCAGCTCGGCCGACACCATCCGCGCGACCAACGGGATGCGCGAGGATCCGCCGACCAGCAACACCGCACTGAGGTCAGTGGGCTGCACCTGAGCTGAGTAAAGGGTTCGCGAGAGTGCTCCGATGGTGGACTCGATCGGCGCACGCACCATGTTCTCGAAGTCCGACCGAGTGATGCGCACGTCGAAGTGCCGGCCGGGGAGCAAGACCGGGAGGACCGTCTCGGTGTCCACCGAGAGAGCCTCCTTGGCCAGGATGCAGTCCTGCCGCAGCCGGGCGAGCGCGACGATGTTCTGGGGGTCGCGCATGTCCAGCTCAGTGAGCGCCCCGTCTGCCGCATAGTCGACGTGGGACAGGATCGCTTCATCGAAATCGACGCCGCCGAGCCGTTCGACGCCCTCCGGGGTGCCCAGGATCTCGATGCCGGTAGGGAGTTTGCGCAGGACCGTGGCGTCGAAGGTGCCACCGCCCAAGTCGTACACCGCCACTGTCTGGCCATCGGCCAGCAGCCGAGACGCGGCGTAGTGCGCGGCTGCCGCTTCGGGTTCGGTCACCATCGCCGGGTTCTCCAGCCCTGCGTGCTGTGGAACCTCCTCAAACAGCGCACGGCGAAATGGACCCCAATTGGCCGGGTGGGTCAGCATAACGTTATCGGGCGATTCACCTTCAGTCTCGATCACCTTCTGCACGACGTCGCGCAGCAGGGTGCCCAGCAGAGCGGTGACGGTGTGCGGCTGACCGCCGAGCGTTAGCGGCGTCGGGTTGCCCAGTCGACGCTTGAACTCACGACTGACTCGATCCGGGCTACTCACTGCGCGCAGGCTGGCGGCCTCCCCGGCGACCAGCGTGCCGTCCTCCCGCAGGTATACGGTCGCCGGGGTCACCACAGAGCGATCACCCAGCGTGAACATCTCGACTCTGGTGGCAGAGGCGATCGCGGCCGCGACGAACGTCGTGCCGAGGTCCACCCCGAGGCTGTAGCCCACAGCACCCTCCCCAACGAGGTCTAATAATGACCTATGGTCATTAGAAACAATCGATACTTCAGAGTCGCGGGTTACCGAATCTGATACGTATTGGCCAGTTCGGAACTGTGAGTTATCGAGTGAGCACAACGAGGGGGTAAACCCCACCTCGGGGTAGGGAGCATCCCCTTCCCTGCTCGCCGACCGCCGTCGAGGATGCGGTGATGGTTTCTGGGTCCACGAACGGTGCGGGTGATTGCCCGCGTGATCCTCGGGCTGAGGCGTGTCGCCGCAAGGAAAAAGATCAGTGGCTGCGCCGCAGGCTCCTACAGCGGCAGCTGCATGACGGGGCAGCGCTGCGGATCTCAGCGTTGGCGCTGCATCTCGGGCTCCTCCGGCATCGTGCTCTCGACGGACAGGCCGTGCGGAGCTGCATCGACGACCTTCAAAACGAGCTGCACACTGTCCTGGAGGAGCTGCGCGACATTGCTGCCAAGATCTACCCGCCGTTGCTGGACGAGGCCGGGCTGGTTCCCGCGCTCCGCGAAGTGGTCGACCAGCTCGAAATCCCGGTCGCGGTCGTGGCGTCAGGGGAGAGATTCGGACCGGCGGCGGAGGGCGCCGCCTACTTCGCCATGGCGCAGTGCCTCGCAGCGCTGTCTGCCAGTGCAGAGTCGATGATGGTGGTGGTCCGGCGGGACAACGATGAGCTGATGCTGTCGGTTTCCGGTATCGATGCTTGCCATGCTGATCTCATGGACGACCAGATATGGCCGCTGGGCGGGACCGTCGAGATAGTCGACGTGGTGGACGGGGATGGGCCGGGTGCCGGCACGATCACGGTGAGGATCCCATGCGAGTAGCCCTGGCCGAAGACGGTGTTCTGTTTCGTGAGGGGCTGCTCATGCTGCTGCGCGCGGCGGGCCATCAGGTTGTGTGCAGTGCGGCCGATGGTGACGAGCTGGTCGCCCTGCTGTCGACCGAGCCCGCAGATGTCGCGATTCTGGACATCCGTATGCCACCGGAACCGGATGGTGGCCTGATTACTGCTGAGCGGCTGCGGGCCGCGCATCCCGAAATGGGCCTGCTGTTCCTATCCCACTACGCAGAGTCACATTACCTCATGCGGATCCTCGAGATCGGTACCGAACGCATCGGCTACCGGCTCAAGGAGAAGGTGGGCAGTGTCGATGTCCTCACCGACACCTTGACCAGGATAGACAACGGAGAGATCGTCATCGAGCCGGTACTGGCGAAACGGCTCGTCGACAGGCCCAGGGGAGACAAGAAAAAATGTCGTCGCCGCGCTCTCGGCTCGTGAGCTGGAGGTACTCGGGCTGATGGCCGAGGGGCGCTCGAACAATGGGATCGCCGGACAGCTCTACGTGACACCCAAGGCGGTGGAAAAACATATCGCGAACATTTTCACCAAACTCGGACTGCATCTCGACACGGCAGCGCATCACCGCCGGGTGCTCGCCGTCCTGACTTACCTGCGGTCACAGCGGACCGGAGTATGATTGCGCGGGCTTGGCTGCTCGTGTCTGACCCCTTAGCGTGGAACCATAACCGGGGGTGCGATGACCGGCAGGTGCGCGCCATTCGCCCGCTGCTCCGATCGGGTGCTGCGGTGCTGATCCCCGGCTGGACCGGTGGTGC
>DASYMC010000423.1:0-2068 GCA_036009255.1 Pseudonocardiaceae bacterium | reverse complement strand
GTACGGCCACCCGTCCCGGTGGCTTATCCGTGGTGTCGCACCGCTCGCGATCAGGCCGGCGTCGAGGGCGGCGACGGCACGTGCCGGTTCGGTGGCGGCGAACTCGAAGATCACCCGCAGCGTGTCCCGCAGCTCCCTCGTCTCGTGCACCTGTGCCGCGTTCACCTGCCATCGCGCCGCGGCCTCGTCGGCGGCGGAGACCGCTTCGTCGTGAGCTCGTAGGAAGTTCTGCAGGTCCTCCTCGCGTTCCAGTGTGTCCTCGCCCGCCATGGGCAGGAGCGTGTTCGCGAGATCAACGGCAACGTTCAGCGAAAGCGAGGTGTAGTCGTCAAACGGCGTTTGACGTGTCACGCAGTCCTCCTCTAGTGTGTGATACGTAAAGCTCATTTAGCCTACTACACCCGAAGCAGGTCAGCGTATGTTGCGCAGCGCGTCGGAAGCGTCACCCGATATGACCGGCCTGCGTGCCGGCTCTGGCCCATCGGGGCGCAAGGCGGGATTCCTCTTCGGGTGCCAGGTGCTTCCGCAGTTCGTCGCGATGGGAGCCCCTTCCATCGCGTTGCCGTCGGTGGGCAGATCGCTCGGCCTGCCGTTCGGAGCGACGGCCTGGGTCCTCGCCGGATGGGCGCTGACCTCGGCGCTCGCGATGCCGCTAACCGGCAGGCTGGTGCCCAGGTGGGGCAATCGCCGAATTCTGGTGTTGATGACGGTGACGATGTCCGGTGGGTCGCTCATCGCGGCGCTCGCGCCGTCGTTGCTGATCCTGGTCACGGGCCGGCTGATCGGCGGCTTCGGTGCGGGCGGCATGATGATCGCGACCTACAGCGCTCTCACCGGGCTTCTTGTGGGCAAGGAGCGGGACCGCGCGCTGGGCACTGTGGCCGCCTGCGGCGGAATGGCCTCGGCCTGCGGCACGCTGGTCGGTGGTGTCCTGACGGCGTGGCTCGGCTGGCGCGCGGCGATGGCAGTGCCGGCGGTGGGTTTGTTGCTACTCGTGTTCACCGCTCGACTCGCCCCCGTGGGGCAACGGGACACGCCGCGACAGCAGCTGGACTGGGGCGGCGCAGCGGCACTTGCGGTGCTCGGAGGAGCAATCGTGACTTTGCTCCAAGCACGATCCACCGGGCTGTCCCTGCCGGTGATCCTCGCTCTCGTCGTGGCCGCGGTGCTGTCCGCCGCGATCCTTGCGCGACGGATACGTCGCAGGCCGGACGGGTTCGTCCCTCGCCGGGTGGTCGGCGCGCCGGGTTTCCTGACCAGCGCTGTCGCCGGTCTGACGATCTTCGGCGGTTATTACGCGCTGTTGTTCGCGGCGCCGTCCTTGATCGAAGCAGACACCGGGTGGGGAAGTCTCGGAGTGGGTGCCGTCCTGCTTCCACCGGCGTTGTGCTCCTTGGTCGCCGCACGGCTGATCCGCCCGTTGGCGTCACGGTTGCGGACCTGGCAGATCACCGCGGTGCTCGGCGTGCTGTCGATGACCGGCATGCTGCTGGGGGCGCTCGGCGAACCGGTTTTCGTCGTGGTGGCCCTGGCACTCGCGGTCTGTGGATTCACCGGCGGCCAAGCCGTCCTGTTCGGCCTGGTGCCGAGGCTGGTGGCCGACGAGGACAGCGATACCGCTCAGGGCCTGTTCTCGTTCCTGGTCTACGGGGGCAGCTCGATCGGCACCGCGGTTGTCGGCGGCCTGGCTCCGGCTCTGTCGTTGTCCGCCGCGTTGGCCGTGGTCGCCATCCTGCCCGCGGCTGGTGTGGCCGTGAGTGTTCTCGGCCGCCCAGGGGAGAAAACGGTCCGTCAGGCGGAGGCTCGGTCCTCGACCGCCTGAGAACTCAGACCACTCTTCGAAAGGAGGAACCATGGCAACCGCTGTGGTCAACGGGATTCGCATGCACTACCGGCGTATCGGGGAAGGTTCCCCGATCGTGCTACTGCACGGCTGGCCACAGACGGGGTACGCCTGGCGGCACGTCGCCGCCGACCTGGCCGCCGACCACACCGTGATCGTGCCCGATCTGCGTGGCTACGGCCGCAGTGACAAGCCGGAAGGGGGGATGGACAAACGCACGATGGC
>DASYMC010000422.1:0-3387 GCA_036009255.1 Pseudonocardiaceae bacterium | reverse complement strand
ATGACCAGAGCCGCAGTGATGATCACTGCGGGTGCCACCATCAGCATTCCGACCCGAGTCGCCTCCCGCCCGGCAGCATCGACCGGGCGGGAGATTTGCCCTGACGACGCAGTGCCGGTGTCAATCTGCCGTTTGAGGGCGTCTGATCCCATCGCTGGCTACGACCCGGCCAGCTCGGTGGCTTTCGCGGCGAGCTGCGTCAGCGCCGCCTCGACACTCATGTCGCCCTTCACGGCGGCGTTGAGCAGGCCCTGGGCGGCGGAGCTGAACTGGCCGTACCACTTTGGCGCGCCTTGCGGGAATAGCGGCACGACATGAGCGAGCTCGTCGCTTAACACAGTGCCGCCGTCGAGCTCGCCGCTGGTGGCCATGGAGGTGATCACCGAGCTGCGGCAGGGCAACATACCCGCTTCCTTGTAAAGCACACGGAGGTTGGCTGGCTGCATCCACCACTCGATGAAGGCGCGCGCCGCGTCCTTGTGCTGGGCCGTCACCGGGATCGCCAGGCCTTCGGGCAAGCCGAACGTCGTGCCCGGGCCACGGACACCAGGGACCAGTGCGGGCTTAGCGTTGGGGGCGATGCTCGAGTCCCTAGGGTCGTTGGCGGTTGGCAGGTTGCCGGGGCTCGAGGCGAGCAAGATCGCGCTGGAGCCGGCGGCGAACTGATCAAACGCGGGTCCGTTGTCCAGCGTGACACTGCCCGGCGAGACCCAGCCATTCCTCACGGCGTCGACCTCAAACTGCAGGGCCCGGTAGCCAGCCGAGCCAGGGTCGGCGAACAGGGGTTTGAAGTGCTGGTCGAACAGCTGACCGCCCATCGCCAGGGTGAGCAGATACCACGGCGTGACGCCGCCTTCGGTGGCGGCCAGTGGTATGCCAAGCGGATAGCGCACTCCCGAGGCCTTCAACTTGACCAGCGCCGGGCCCAGTTCAGCGACCGTCTTCGGGAACTCGCTCAGGCCGGCCGCCATAAACATCTTGGTGTTGTACAGCGACAGGCGATAGTCGTTTGAGTAACAGGCCGCGTAGGTGTGGCCGCCCGCGTTAAAGGCCGCGTCCGCCCCGGAAAGATCCCCTACCAGCGCCGGATCGAGCACCTTCTCCAGTGGCTCATACCACCTGGCGGCGGCGAACTGACCAGTGAAGGACCAATCGAAATCTGTCACGTCGGCAACGTAGGCCTTCGCTATGTTAGCGACGATCAGCTTGGAGTGCACCGCGTCCCAATTGGTGACGTCAACACTCACCTTCACGCCGGTCAGGCTCGTGAACTCGTCCAGGAATCGCCCGGGGATCTTGTACGGCAACAGGACGTTGATCTCCTGACCCGCAATCGAGACCTGGTTACGTGGCGCGAACCCCGAGCTTGCGCCGCTGTCTGCGCCGCACGCCGCGATGAACAGCACGGCGACGCAGGCCACCGTCCAGAAGACGCCACGCATCGCGTGCTTCCTCACCCGCAGCTCTTACTGCGCACCACCGACCGGAGGAAATGCCACGATCGACCGTGATCCGATTCCCCGTCGACGCATAAGCTGCACCACCACCCCTGGACGATTACCACCTTCAAGCCCATCATGATCGTCTTTCCGCTCATATCCTGACCACCTCCTCAATCGAGGGCGGCCGGGTTGTGGATGCCGCCGCCGCAGACGCGTGACCATCCAACGGGTTGACCACGAGCCACCGCACCGCCGACCGGGTGGCCACCCAGCCACTTATCGGTCAGCGGCTCCCGCCCGCCGAAGAACCAGATCCGGTAGCGACCCCACTCCTGACGGACGCCGCTCAGGCCCTTCAGCGCCTGCCTCATCGATGCCATGGAGAGGTTTTGTTGCGTTGGCCGAATGTCGGCTGGCTCAGCTGTGGTTGTGCTGTGTGCTGCGGGGCGCACCGTTGATGAGCACCCGCCGGCGGCAATTCCGATGGATCGCGTCCGGTACGCCGACTTCGCCACCACCCGCCTGATGGACTAGTGCTCCAGGTGGCGGTGCCCGACAGCCGGATCCTCACCTAACGTCCACCACATGATCACTGCTGACCAGCAGCACCAGGGCCACTACGCCGTGCAGGGCGCCGGTCGATCCACTAGCGACGCCACCTGAACCGGGGGTAGCGAACGTGCCATGGTCGTCGATGGCTACACCTGGACTCGCATACCGGGCACCGCCACCGAGGTGCGGGCATTGACCGCCACGCCGCTGGCGCTGCGCTACCGGCGCTCGGAGCATCGCAGTCGGTAAGGAGAAATCCCCGGGTGACTTTCCCTGCCGGTGGGTCGATGAGGATCACCTGTTCACGCGGCCGTGGATACCACCCGAGTTCCCCGTCAACTTCGAAGTGTTGACTACCGTCCCGGACACCGCGCCGTAACCATCCACGGACTTGACAGGCTGGCGTCTAAGCGCGGGGAATGCCGCAGGTACGGATAAGGTAGGCCAAAATGAAACTACGGTTGAATACCTATACGGCATACAGCATCGGTTGTGCTGTCGTCTGGGCCGTCATTTTGGCTGTGGTGGCGGCCGCAGCCAGCGAAGACACCAAGTACACCTTCATTGTAACCTTCTTTGGATGGGTGATCGGATGGCTGTCGGCCACCATCGCCAGGGCCGTCTATCCGCCGCCCCCGTCGCGGCAGCCGGTGAACAAAGCGCCCTGAGGGTTGCACATTTGGTCTTACTCGCTTGTCGATGTCCCGGGGCCATCCTCTTACTCTCACGGCACTGTGCCCCGCGGCTCGGTCCGCCGTGGGTAGTTGCAGTGCACAGCACAATCACGCCGCTGCATTGGCGGCACCTACACAACCGCGAGACCGACCGGTGGGGTGGCCGTGCAGCATCGGCGTGGGTGGGTTCACCGGTCGTTCACCGAGGGTGGTAACCGTTGTTTGGCTGCCGTTTACATTTGATTTACTGAGGGTGCTTACTGTCGGTTCATAGGGGTGGGGCAGCGGGTTTGAGGAGATCCGGTGCCTCACCGTTCACTGCGGCCCGCGTCACCGGTTCGGGACGGGTTGACTGCTGGGCGCGGTGGACGGTGGTGAGCCTGGTGCCCGCACTGGGTCAGCGCGTGTTGAAGGTCGGCGACGGCTTCCGCGGCGATGACCACGACCAGCGGAGGCACTAAGTGCAGCACCACCCCGGTTACCTAATTGGAGCGTATGCGCTGAGAGCGATACTGGGTATCGAACCAGTGACCTCGTCTGTGTGAAGGCCGCTCCAGCCGCTACTCAGTACCGTCCAGGGCGGCAGCGAGGGTGTTGCCACTGGCGGCCAGGGCTGTCGTCAAGGCCCGTCGCGATGGGCAGCGGTTCGGCGCCGCACCGCAGCGGTAGCCTGCCGTGGCTACGGGAATGGGCTACGCACTCCACGGACGCGAACATTG
>DASYMC010000421.1:0-5101 GCA_036009255.1 Pseudonocardiaceae bacterium | reverse complement strand
CGTATTCGGGCGGGATCGGCGGGGTCTGTAGGGAGAGCTGCGACTCTCAGCGAGCCGGCACACACGATAGTGGCGGACAGCTGACCTATCGCAGAACCCTGACTGTTCGCCGCCGTCACGGTTTGCTGAGCAGGTGATGTTGTCAGCGGGCGCGGCTTGGGCCGCTTCGTTTGAGAGCGGTCCGGGCGACGGGTTGCCCGCACATGCCCTGGGTTCCACCGCCTCGCGGTGGTGACGATGAGCAGGGTAGTAGGAGTCGACACCCAGCCAATACGGGTCGGCGGCCAAACCGGGGGCGGGCGATGAATGCAGCCAGATCCGTGTCGGGGCTGTAGCACCGGAGGTCTTGTGGCGTGTGAGTGCGCACCGCGGCGATGCGTTCCGGCAAGCGAGGAGCGAACCGTTCGATGAACACCGTTCAATGGGTTCGCCGGTACCTGCTTTGTACCTAGGGCCAGCTCGGCTCGGGGGCTAGCGCCCAATCTTCGCCCCCGGCATCACCCGAGTGATGGATTGTCCGTGCAGGCCCCCAGACGACGCCGCTGATCGTCAGGTCCCCGCCATGGTTGGTGACGTCACCCGTGCACGTTCCGCGGAGTTTGGCCCTGGCCCCCGGCTCTATAACGAGCCCGCCCACCGTGCCAAGTATGTAGGCATAACCGCCTGACTCGACTGTGAGTGTGCCTGCGATCAAGCCACCCGCCATGAGCTTTCCCCCGCTAGTCACCCGAACGTCGCCTTCAGTCTTGCCGAAACTTAACGCGGACGCCTTGTCGGTTCCGGTCGAATTCTGAGCAGCCTGTTCCGGGCCGCCAGCTGATCAGTTTTCGGTTGCCGTTGACACAGATCCAGTGAGACAGGACACAATTCACTTGAACGACAACAGATTAGGAATGGGGCGACGTCCATTGGATATCGGTGATATCAAGTTGGGTCGAATTCCTCGCCGCAGCGGTTGGGGGAGGGCGGAATCGCCACTTGCTCTAGACGATCGCGGCTCTGCGGGAACAGGCGCAAGGAGCCCGTTAGGGCGCGAGGACCCGAAATCAACGCCGTGACGTACCCACATCGGCCAATCGTCAAGGGCGTTGCACGAGAGCATCGGCGGCTTGCTGTAATCGACGCAGAGCTTTTGCTTTCGTTTGCGGCGCAGCGCCACCATGTGCTCGAGGTGTCGTGCGCCTCCACAACTCGAACGGCTGCCGGCCATTTGGATGCCTGACGGCTAACGTGAAGTGGCTCGAAACGTAAGCACGCGTCGACCCGTCCCACTCCGGAAACGTCGGTGGGGAATACCGTAGGAGCAGGTAATCGGCGTGCCTCATTTGTTCGACATTGGCTTCCTGCCAATATTTGTCGGCGACGAACCCGTCCGGGTAGAAGCTCACGCGGTTGTCCCAAGTGGTGTTTTGGGTCAGGGCGACGCCGCGTCCGTCGACGTATGACGGGCAGTGGGGGCTTGGCGCGGTGTAGACGCCGGCCATCAGGGGCAGGCTGATCGCGTCGGAGTAGACGCAACTGCCGTTGGGAATGGCGGCAGTGGCGGCGCGCAGGTCCTCTTGGCCCCGAAGATCGCTGAGTTGAACGCCGGTGCCGATCACGAACGCGACGGCGAATGCTATGGCGATCAGAGCGCCTCTTCGTATGTCGAGGGCGCGGCTGACCAAGAGGGCTACTGCGGGACCGAGGAATTCGCCGTAGTGCGTGAAGTAAGTCGGTGACGTCGCGAACGCCAGGGCGGTGATCACGAGCACTGACACCCACAGCCCGACTTGCGGGTCGAAACGCCGGAAACTGATGACCGCGAGCAGCGCGATCAGCACCAGGGCGAGTGGGATCGTGATGTCTGCGAGCCCCACCATGTTGACGACACGGTCGAGGCCGTCGGGCACGAAGGGGTTGCGCGCGCGGCTGAGCTGAGTGACGACGGCGTCGTGCCAGGCACGGGCGGGAGCTGAGACGACGAACGGCGCGATGACCACAGCCATGGCAAGGAGCCCGCCGCCAGCCAGCGATAGCAGCCATCCGGGCCGTCGTGTCCACAGAAGGTACCCGACGACCGCGACTACATAGGCGAGTGCGAATAACTTCAGCGAGACACCGGCGACGAGGAACATGCCGCAGGTAACGAGGTCGAAGCGTGTGGGTTGGTCGTGGCGTAGGAGGAGCCAGACCGCTGTTAGGCATGCAGAGGTAGCGAGCGGCTCGAGCAGGATCGTCTGCCCGGCCACGATCGCGTTCGGCATGACGGCGTACAGGGCGGCCGCGACGAGCGCACGTCGGCTGCGAGTCACCCGGTCACCGGGGAGGAGTCGGGCGAGCCGATACACAAGCACGATGTTGAGCGCCACGACCAGCTGCATCTCGACCCGGCCGGCGACCATTCCGATCGGGTCGCCGAGGAGGTACCCGAAGACGGCCGCGGGCAGCAGGACAAGCGACACCCCGGGCGGGTGGACGATCGAGAAGTCGGAGTAGGGCAGGTACCCATCGAGCAGCAGTCGCGCGGCCGCGTAGTAGACGCCGTCGTCGTACTCGAGCACGCCGAATAGGTTGTGCGACGGCCACCACACCAATGTGCGGAGCGCCACGCCGACCACGACCACTGCCGCGAGTGGCAATGCGACTTGAAAGGTTCGCGCGGGCGGGACTCCCGCTACAAATCGAATGTTTCGTTGACCTGTTTGGTGCGGAAGTGCTCGAGGATGACGCCTAATAGCGGGATCGTGCCAGCCAGCAGCGTGCCGATCGTGGTCCAGACGGGCCAGCGGACTTTGACTGTGAGGCTGAGTGTCGCGAGCAGATATCGGCTCGTCCATCTCTTGCACCATGCGGCGACGGTAGCGAGTGGGTGTGGGATTCGTGGTGCAATCGTGAGCAAAGGGTGAGGTATGTGACCTCCGAGCGATAGACAGCGTCCACTAGACCGGTGCTGGCGCAATCCCCCGGCGGGGAGGGGGCGTGGGGGTATTGCCCAGCTGAGGCCGTCCGGACGCCGCTTGTTTGGCTGAGGCGAGGTGATGCATCAGACGAATCATCGCGGACACAACGAGACTTCGACCGCGACGACTCAGAACCAACTGGCGTACAAGGCATGCCGCAGACGGTGCGAATTATCGGCACGCTGGATGCCGTTAAACATATTGGGGTACAACACATTAACGAATATGGGGCAGTTCCACTGGATATCGGCGGTATCAAGTTGTGTCGAATTATCTGTTAGCTGGCTGTTCTACTGTGTTATCGGGTGGGATGTTTCAGGGCTGGGTAGGTGGCCATGGGGACTGCGGCGCGGGCGGCGTGCAGGTTCATGACTTGGGTTGAGTAGCCAAGGAGATCAGCTAGGGAGGCGGGGTCGATCTCCTTGGTGAGGTCGTGTAGCGCGGCGTTCCGGGCAGCTTGTATGTCAATTCCTAGGCTGCGTAGCCGGGGCATTAATGATTGTTCGGAGATGTGTTGTCCTGCGCGGGTTCCAGGAAAGAGCCAGCGGGATTGGTAGTTCATGGTGCGGTGGTTTCCGCGTTGGGCGAGGTGTTGATGGACCAGGGGGAGCAGAGCTTCGGGTATGGGTGCGGGCGTGTCTCCGACCCGGATGGTGGTTCGTGCCGGTGTGGTGTTGATGTCGTCGAGTGTGAGTTTGCAGATTTTGCTGACGGGGGTGCCGTAGAGCAGCAGGATCAGTGCGGCGATTCTGGTCGATAAGGCGACATGCTCAGCTTCGGCGACGGTTTTGATCAGGTCGAGGCGCTGTCGGGATGAGGCCAGTGGGGTGGTGGCGGCGGTGCGGTAGCGGGTCTTGAACGGGCGCGCGATGCCGGCGCGGGCGCGCCATTGGATGAAGTTTCGGACCTTACTGCGGGTGGTTGTTCCCTCGCAGAGGTAGGCGTCGAGGTGGGCCTGTTGCAGATTGTTGATGGTGGTGTGGTGCTCGTCGAGTAGCCAGCGCAGGAACTTGCCGGCTTCGGTGATTTCTTGTTTGGCGCATCGGGTGGCGTTGTCCATATTGCTTGTGGGGTCGGTGTTTTCACGTAGCCGACGCAGGTGGTGCCATCGGGCGAACTGTTCGATGGGGGTGTGGATGGCCGGTGTGGGTTTGAGCGTTTCCAGTCGCTGCTCGAGCCAGGTTTGGAAGCGGGCCAGACGCGGGTCACCGCGGTTGGGCATCATGCGGTGATGCACCAGCATTTCGCGCAGGTGTTCCAGGCTGCGTGACGGCGCAGCGCGTTGAAGGCATCGTGGCTGAGTTGCAATTCTCGGGTACCGACCTTGGTCAGCAGCGCGGCGGTGACGGGGTGGCGCATCCAGGTGATGATGCTTTCGGGGCGCGGGACCGCTGCCAGCTCGGTGATGAGCCGTTTGATGCGCATGTCCGGCGGTGCATGGGTTTTGAGGATCTGCTCGAGATCGCCGGTGAGCACGCAGCGTGCGCAGTGGCCACCGCGCCGGCGTTCGGCTTCGCGTCCGCAGTTGTCGCAGTCCAGGTTGGTGGTGATGGCGGCGCAGTCGCGGCAGATGTTTTGTCCGGTCGCGGAGCGTCCGGGCAGCAGTCGTTGGGCACCGCAGAACGCGCACAACCCGTAGGTGCGGGCTGCTGCGGTAAAGCACGGGCCGCAGATCGGCCCCTCTGGCCAGGTGGTGCGAATCGTGGAGACCAGGTTGTGCCGCATGATTCATCTGATGAACATGGCGTAGTTTAGTTGACATAATGTGGCTTATCGGCATTTGGCGAACCTGGGCGAGAGCACCGCTAGCCGGAATCACCTGTGTCCCTCACGTTCATGGCGCGGATGTGCGATGTGCAAACCGCATAAGCGGCGCGGCACCGGTCAGCCAGCCAAGGATCCCGTGGCCGTGAAGCGCCGCATCGGATACACCCGCCGCTATGGTCGGCACACCGTCGGGCGCGACTGACCCCTCGCGGCTCTCCCCACACACCACAAGCAATACGTCACTGTGACGAATTGCCCTGTGGCGGAGGGGTATTGAAACGCCGTGTCAGGTTGACATTCAACCAAGCTTCGGGAGTTACAGCGGGTTGGCTGGCTCCGATAGTCAACCGTCGGGCTTGCGCTGGACATTCAATCGTCGGCGACGATCAGGG
>DASYMC010000420.1:0-4697 GCA_036009255.1 Pseudonocardiaceae bacterium | reverse complement strand
CCCGTCCAGCGGAGAACGGATCTGCTCGGCCTATGACACCGACGCTCGATGCGCGACCAAGCGCGGCTCCGGCTGGGAAGGCTACACGGTCCACCTCAGCGAGACCTGCGACGAGGCGACCACCACCGGCCTCACCGCACCTCATCACCAACGTTGCCACGACCGACGCGACCCTCACCGACGTGGAGATGCTGGAACACATCCACACCGGCCTTGACCACCGCAACCTGCTACCTGACGAGCACATCGTGGATGCTGGCTACACCTGCGCCGAGCTGATGATCAGCATCCAGAGCGACTTCAGGATCACGCTGCTAGGCCCACTGCGCATCGACAACTCTCCGCAGGCTCGGACCAGTAGCGGTTTCGCCCGCGCCGCGTTCACCATCGACTGGGACAACCACCGCGTGACCTGCCCATAGGGCGTGACCAACACGATCTGGTCGACCTGCACCGAACGCGAACGCCCCTCCATCGTGGTGCGCTTCCCCGCCCCGACACCTCAGACATGTCCAGTGCGTACGCAGTGCACCTCCTCCACCTGCACCGCCCCGCCAACTCATGCTCCGACCCCGCGAGATCCACGAGATCCACGAGCAGGCCCGCGCCGCACAAACCACCCAGGAGTGGAAACAGCGGTACGCGATCCGGGCTGGTGTCGAAGGCACGATCCATCAAGCAACCGCCACCACAGGCATTCGCCGCAGCCGCTACCTTGGCCTGCCCAAAACGCAGCTAACGCACGTCATCACGGCTACCACGATCAACCTGATCCGCCTGGATGCCCGGTGGACCGAAACTCCACCTGGCCGAACACGGACCAGTCACCTCGCCACACTCGGCGCCTCCCTCGCCGCATAACAGGAACGACCAAGAATTAAGCAACAGAGTGGTACAGGCCTATCGCCAGGCGATCCAGCGAGCCCGAGCGCAACATGCACTGTCCCTGGAACTGCGCGCCGGATTGGATCTCTACGAACTATGCGCCCAAGACGGACGCGCCGACCACGCCCTGCACCCTGCTGGCAGCAATCCATGCACAATTCACTCAAGGTCTCGATCGGCCCGAACTCATCCGCGCCAGCGTCATCATCCAAGGCCCGACCTGACACACGTAATCGTCAAAACTACATCCGATATCAGACCAGTCCACTGGACAACGAATACACAGCCCAAGAGTCTCAAGCGTGCACTTTATCTCAAGTCCGCACCACCGATGCGCAATCCATTGGCATACGCCTACAAGAGCACTCCCCAAGACGATGTCCTGGGAGCCGTTTTTCCTGGATCAGATTCCAACCTGCGATCTCTGGGTTATGAGGCGAACGGAACCCGTCCCACGCCTCTCATCAAGTTCTGCCGGGCCGACCTGTCGATCTACCGAGAAAACAGGGACTAAGCAGCCGAACACGTCTCACTAATTCTCATCGATTCTTGTCGCTGCTCGACGTCTCACGGCCTGGAGACGGCCTGATCTTGGTCTATCCTCCATCGAGATGCTTCCGATGTCCGGCAATCACTATGATCTTGCGCGCTGGGGGCCGGGTGGCACTTCGCTATTCCCTGTTTTTGTCATCTGGCCGCCATGTGCAAGGTCATTCGATGGTAGGTTTGAAGATCTCAGTCAGAGGGGTTCGGTGAGGTATTCGGCGTCGGTGACGTGGTCACCCCAGGTGAACTCGATGTCGTTGTCGTCGGTTTGCTGGATGGCCAGATGGGTCATGAAGGTATCGGGGGCGGCGCCGTGCCAGTGCCATACGCCGGGTTCGGTAATGGCAAAGTCGCCCGCGTGGATCTGGGTCATGGGGCCGCCGCGTTCCGCGATCAGTCCCGACCCCTCGATGATGTGGAGGATTTGGCCGGCGGGGTGCGTGTGCCATGCGGTGCGCGCGCCGGGTGGGAAGCGGACCTTCATGACGGTGAGGCGTGGCGGCCTGGGGCCGATCGCGACCTTCTCGAGCCAGACTTCGCCGGTAAACCACTCGGTCGGACCCATCTGCTTCCCGTGGCCAGTACGCACGATTTTCATGGTTGCTGTCCTTACCTAGTGGGGTGTACATGTTGGCTGGCTGCTGATCCAGGCGGAAAGCCTGCGCAGGTTGTCAGCGGGGGTGATTGCGATACGTGGCCCCGGTGGGGTGGTAGTGGGGTCGATAGGGATGTGTGCCAGGTATGGTCCGGCTGGCCGAGCGAGGTGGGCAGATACCTCGTCGCGCAGTTGCGCGAGTGTGGTGAGCTGAGCGGCCTGGGCGTATCCGGTAGCGCGTGCGAGGGTCACCAGGTCGATGCCGGGGCTAGCGGTGGGTTGTCCACCGGTGGAGTCGAAGGTGCCGTTATCCAACACCAGATGGACGAATCCTCGGGTGGGATATTGCTGGGCCAACAGCAGCATTGACAGATTCATAAGCAGTGCACCGTCGCCGTCGACGACAACCACGGGTGTGTCTGTGCTGGCGGCAATCCCCATGCCGATGGCGCCGGCCATGCCCATGGAGCCGGTCATATAGAAGTGGTTGGGACGGTCGGCCAAGTGGTGGGCCTCGCGGCTGGTGTATCCGGTGGTGAACACCACGGGAGTGTGCGCAGTGAGGCGGATGACCGTCCTCAGGACATCAGAACGACATGGTCTGATGTTCACGTTGGCTGCTCCAACCGAAATATTCGGGCTCGACCAGGACAGCGGCAGGCCCGCCGGTGTTGCGCGTCTGGCTGCTCAGCCAGGTGATGTCCGCGGTGGGATGCTCCGCCGACAGCCGACGGAACGGGATGCCGAGCGCTTGTAACACTGGGATGGTGGTGCGGCCCATGCCGCGGTTCTCCGGGGTGGTATCGGCACCGGTTCCCCGCATACTGACGATCATCGGCACCGGCGCGCGACACGGTTCGACGAGCGAGGCGAGGACATTCACCGACTGACCGAATCCGGAGTTCTGCATAAATACACACAAGTGGCCACCGGCGAGGTGGGCTCCGACGGCGAAGGCCACGGCGATGTCCTCACGATGGATATAGGTCAAGGATGCTCCGCGTTCGGTCAAGCCGTCCAGCAGCGGAGCGAGAATGCCGCACGGCGTGCCGGCGAAGTCGACCCAGGACTCGATCAGTGCCGTGGCAACCACATCGACTAATGAATGGGCGCAGCCAGCAACTATAGAGCGTGTCACGACACGCTATGGGTTGACATGAAAGTCTCCCGTCCGCGGTCCGTGACCGTAGCTGGTTTCAGAGGATCCCGTCGATTTTTCCGAACGTGGCGTCGGTGGCTGTCAAAGCACAGGCGCGAAGTGCGTCGGCGACCTGACGGGCTTGATCACAAGTGTGATCAACGCTGTGCTGAGGGACCGTGAGAGCGATGTACGGATCGAAATCGTTCGCGTGCACGGTGAGAAGTTCCTTGTCGGTCACGGTGCTGAGGTGGACCGAGGCAATCACGATCTTCTCCAATCTGCGCCGCCGTCAGTGCCGCCGGCTCTTGATCGCGGTAACGCATCGTGTGAGCCAGGACATGTGGCCATCCGAGTTCGCCCCTGTTACAGAGTCGGTTACCCGGCCCTCTGATACACGGTCTCATAGGGTGTAGAAACCACGTCAGTACGCATGATCTACTACGCCTCGGGGCCGACGCGACGGAATACCCGCGCCCCAGGTGACCCACCACTTTCGTGCCCCGCCCGGGGCCATCCCGGAACAAGGCCCGCCAGAGGCTCGAGACTGCTGATCTTGATCGGTTGACCTCTTCTGTGTGAACGCTGATTGCCCGTGCGTCCGCTTGCCGGGGGAGTGTCTTTGCTTGCCGCTCAACTGCGGTGACATGCCGGTGTGTATCAGTCCGTGCCGACTGGTCGCGTCGCTTCTGCTGACGATGATCTCGTCAAGCTGCGGCTTGGAGACTGCACCGTGGCGCTATTGCGCGGGCAATCTGGTCGCCAACCGGGATCCCGGTGGGAGTCGAGCTGACGACATCGCGGCTCTTTTAAATTAAGAGGGTTGGCTTCCCGGGCTCGCTACCGCCTCCGCCGACTCGGCCCAGTACGGAACGGGCATTGACAGGCGGACAGGTCCCTACTCCTGTCCGTTACTACGTCCTGGCCGAGTCCTGGTTGGGCGTTGTTAGTCACGGCGGCGGAGTCAACGGTTGAGCGCTTGTGCCACCGCAGCGTAACGCCGTCGGGCGCCATTGACTGCGGCGACCTGACGTGGAGGATCTCGGGCCGAGGGTCCGTTTGATCCGGGTCGTGTGTCATTGGTTGGATCATGGTTTTTCGCCAAAGAGAGCTGGAAAGTGATGGTCGAAAAAGATCTTTCCTGCGATCTCTCGCCTGCTGTGGACTGCCATCTTGTCGAAGATTGCCTTGAGGTGGTCCTGCACGGTTAAGGGTGACAGACTGAGCAGGCGAGCGATTTCTTGGGTGGATGCCCCGCGCAGCACAAGTGGCACGATCTGTCGTTCCCGATCAGATAGGCCGTAGGCCTCGACGATCAGGGGAGCGACGGCAGCTGGTGGAGCTGCCTCGATGATGACTGCCGTGCGGTCTCCGCTGCTGAGTCTGGTTCCGTGGAGCATGAGCCAGCGTCCGGATCTGGTGAGGACTCGGGCTCGGGCGCTGTTGTTTGCTGACTCGGGCGGGCTGGCTGCGCGGGCGGCGGAGGCGACTTGCTCGATTTGAATGGGCAGTGGGGTGGGTCTGTCGTCGTGG
>DASYMC010000419.1:0-26256 GCA_036009255.1 Pseudonocardiaceae bacterium | reverse complement strand
GGCGTCCGCTTTGAACCTGGCACCACCATGGCCAAGATCGCCGGAGCCCACGCCATCCGGATCGGCACCAAGTTCGACCAGCCGCTGTTCGGCCAGCAATCGCTGGGCGGCAAACTCAGCGGGTTCGATACCGAGATCGGGCGGACCATTGCCGGCGCGCTCGGGATCGCTCCCGACCAGGTGCAGTGGGTGGAGTCACCCTCGGCCCAACGCGAGGAGTTGATCAAGCAAGGCAAGGTCGATCTGGTGGTGGCGACCTACACGATCAACGACAAGCGCCGCCAGCAGGTGAGCTTCGCGGGCCCCTACTACATTGCTGGGCAGTCCCTCATGGTCAAGTCCGACAACAACTCCATCACCGGACCCGACTCGCTACGCAGCTCCAAAGCCCGGGTGTGCTCGGTGCAGGGTTCCACCCCGGCGGAGAACATTCGCAAGTACATTGATCCCAACCAGCTGACGGTGTTCGACGTCTACTCCAAGTGCGCCGACGCGCTGCGCACCGGTCAGATCGACGTGGTGACCACTGACAATGTGGTGCTGCTGGGATTCGTGGCCAGCAGCAATGGCGCCTTCAAGCTGGCAGGTGGCACCTTCACCAAGGAGCCCTACGGCGTCGGCATCCCCAAAGGTGATGTCGCGTTCTGTACGTTCATCAACGACACGCTCGCTCAGGCGGTCAAGTCTGGTGCGTACGCCCAGGCGTGGAAGACGACTGCAGGAAAGGTGGCTACGCAAACGCCTGAGCTGCCTACCCCCGATCCTTGCAGCTGACCGCTCAACGCCCGTGGACATCATTTTCGACAATATCGGGCTTTACCGCGATGGCCTGCTCAAGACCCTGCAGATCTGTCTCTACGCAGGGATCGGGTCGCTGGTGCTCGGCACACTGGTCGCCACCTTCCGGGTCGCCCCCTTCCCGCCGCTGCGGGCAACAGGGACGGCCTGGGTGACGGTGTTTCGCAACTGCCCGCTCACCGTCGTGCTGTTCTTCTGCGCTTTCGGGTTGCCCGAGCTAGGCATCCATGGCGCCTATTTCTGGTTCGGCGTCACCGGCCTGGTGCTCTATACCTCGGCCTTCGTGTGCGAGGCCGTGCGCAGCGGAATCAACGCGGTGTCACCCGGACAGGCCGAGGCCGCTCGGGCAGTGGGACTGACCTTCGTTCAGTCGCTGCGCGAGATCGTGTTACCCCAGGCGCTGCGCAGCGCCGTACCCCCGCTGGGCAGCGTGATGATCGCGATGGTGAAGAACTCCGCCATCGTGGGCGCGTTCGGGGTTGGCGGGGACCTGTTCAGTGTGCAGGCCAGGCTGACCTCCGCGCAGGGACTAGCGCTCATTCCGGTACTGCTCGGGGTGGCGACGGGTTATCTGGTCATCACGATCCCGGCGGGCGTGGCGCTCGGCGTCATCGAGCGCCGGGTGGCGGTGGCGCGGTGAGCACTGCAGTTCTCTACGACCGTCCCGGCCCGCGCACCCGCCGGCGAATCCTTGCGGGCAGCATAGCCGTGAGCCTGGTGCTTGCCGCCATGGTGATCGCGGGGATGGTGCGGCTAGCGGCTCAAGGTCAGCTGACCGAAGAGAAATGGGGACCGGTAGTCAACCCGGCGAACCCGTTTTTCGTCGACCTATGGGCGAACCTCGGTTTGGCTCTGCTGCACAACGTCGAAGCCGCCGTACTGGCGATGGTCTTCTCGCTGCTACTGGGCACTGTGCTGGCTCTGACCAGGATCAGCTTGCCCCGGTGGGGACGATGGACCGTCGTGGTACCAATAGAGTTCTTCCGCGGTCTACCGGTCGTCATTGCGATCTTTTTCGCCGCCCGGGTGCTGCCCGAGCTGGGGGTGGATCTGCCACTGCTGTGGTACCTCGTGATCGGGCTCACCGCGTACAACTCTGTGATCATCGCCGAGATCGTGCGGGCCGGCATCGCCTCCCTACCCCGCGGCCAGGCTGAGGCCGCGGCAGCGGTCGGGCTCACTCAAGGACAGGCACTGCGCTCGATCCTGCTCCCGCAAGCCATCCGCGTGATGCTGCCCGCGCTCATCAGCCAGCTCGTAGTGATCTTCAAAGACACCTCCCTCGGCCTGGTGATCCAGTACGTCGAGGCGGTCCGGTTCGTGGGTATCGCCACTCAGGAGCTACACAACCCACTTCAGCTCTACCTCACCGTCGGCGCAATCTTCATTCTGATCAACTATGGACTCAGCAAGCTCGCCGTCTGGACCGAACGGCGGCTGACCCACCGCGGGTGGCAGGGCATGGCGGCGGTGCCACGGGCCACGGCGGCGATGCCCAGCGGAACGACATTGGCCGGGACCAGCGCCGCAGGAGGCTGATACTCCGGGCTGTTTGTTCAGCCGATGACCTGCTCGACGAGCTGGTAGACACCGATAAGGAGCAGTCCAATGGCGGTGAGCCGCCCCGCTGCCTCGCGGAATCGTTCGCCGAGTCGCGCCCCGAGAAATAACCCGAGCTGAGAAGCGACCACACCCTGAACGGCGATGGCGACGCAGCCGGCAGCGACGGCAATCTGAGCCAGTCCGAGACCGAACCCGGCCGCGAGCTCATCAGGGCTGATCGATACGCCGAGCCCGATGAGTCCGAGAACGTCCTCGCTCATGCGCTTGCGCACGCGCTCGACCTCGCTCGTGTCCTGGTCCAGCAATAAGTAGGCACCCAGCACGATGAAGACACCGGCACCGACGTATCCTGCCGGCTCCCCGATCGCCTCGGCGAGCCCCGCACCCAGCAACAGACCGGCCAACATCGCGCCAACCTGGCAGCCGGCGAGTACCAGTGACACCCGCCATCGTGCCCAACCGGTCAACCCGAGGGCACCGAGTGCGGTAGAGACGGACAAGACGTCCAGACCTAATGGCAACACAAAAACCACGGTCTTGACCAATGCACCCAGCATCAAACTCAATTCCTACTCAGCGTAGTCGATCGAGAATTCTTGGTAATTGCTACTGGGAGCCGTCGCGGACCGCCCACGACAACGTATAGGGAGCCAGGCGCTGTGTCGTCAAGACCTCAGAATTCTGGTAGACCGGCTGCGCTTGATGGTGCGTCGCGGCGCCAGCAGGTCTGGCGATTGCCTCGAAAGCCACGAGCCGATTAGTCTGTTCGGCCGGATTATTTCTCAGGCCCAGCACCGTCCGGCGCGTGTCCGTGTCGCCTCGGCGAGGAGTCCACGCGATCCGTCCGACGAACATCGCTGCCCGCTGTAGGGTCTCGCGGACCTTCGCTCAGCCGGGACTGGAGTCTGTCGGAGTGCCCGAGCATGGAGACAATGGATAGTCCTAGCCGCTGCCGAGTTGTTGAGATGCGCTGGACTCATGATGCCGGGAGATGGGAGATAACGAGCCCGATGGGCAACGTTCTTACTCTTCTGTTGTTCGTGCTACCGCTGAGCGTAGACACGTTCGCGATCGCTGCGGCGGTAGGAGCGAACCGGATCTCCGGTTGGAGCCGATGGCGGATCTCAACGATTTTCGCCATTTGTGAAGGTGGTACACCATTGATCGGCCTGGGTCTCGGCTCCTCGGTCGGACAAGCGGTCGGAGACGTGGCGGGATACTTCTCCGGACTCCTGCTCGTCCTACTCGGCGGCTACCTGTGGTACTCCGATCACGACGGTCGCGAGGATGACGACCACGACGATGACGACGAGGCAGCGAAAGCACGGCGACTCATCAACGCTCGCGGCCTCGCTCTCATCGGGCTCGCCTTATCGATCAGCCTCGATGAGTTGGCGATCGGATTCAGTTTCGGTCTTGGCGCCACGCTGGTCCCGCCTGCAACCATCGTTGCCATCATCACGATTCAAGCACTCGTCGTCTCACAACTCGGATTGTCCCTTGGTTCCCGGATCAGCGAACGCCTGCGTGAACGCATCGAACGTATCGCCAGCCCTGCCCTGATCTTTCTAGGGTGCTACCTCCTGGTCGAGGCACTCATCCGCACCGAGTTGATCTCTCCCCGTGGTGCAGTAATCGTCAGCATCCTCGCGATCGTCCTATCGGCTGTGATCATTTATCGCCGCCTTGGGGGGCAAACGGACACGGATCCGGCGACCCCATCACGACTTACGCAGCTGCCCGGCATTCGCTCTAGCTAGTGGCCAATCAACGACTCGGAGCCGTTGCGCCCATGATCATGGTGGGATCACCTCACCCGCCGCATCCCGGCCTCGCCCCGGGCGACATCGGACGCATTCCGGCGTTTCTCCGCGGCCACGGTCGACCCGCGACTACGGTCCACGTCAGGTGAGGTCGGGTTACGGCATGGGAGACCATCTTGGATCTTGAAGCCCGGGAGGTCGCGGCGGAACGATCACCCGGTCCGAGGCGATCGCCTGGCACTCGGGTCTGGTCGGTGTTGAGGGCTATGCGCCGCCGCGGATGGCTACGACCGAGACGGATCGGCTGCCTGCTCGTGGTGCTCGTGATCGCCGCCATGTGGCTGGTAGGCCGGGCCGTGGACAGCATCAACGCTCTGTTCGGCCCGCCCGCCATAAGCGGCAACCCGCTCGGCAGCGTCGCTCCGGCGCGCCCGCCGAGCAGTGGCTCGCCCACCATCGACCGCATCGCCCAGCGCGGCAAGCTCATCGTGGCGATTCAAGAATCGCCTGGACTGGCGCAGCGCTCGTCAGGTTCTAGCCCCTACACCGGCTTCGACATCGCGCTGCTTGATCTGATCGCGCATGACCTGAGGGTGGATCCCGCTCGAACCAGCTTCAAGCCCCTCCCGGCGAGCGTCCGCGACGCCGCACTCAACCGTGGCGAAGCGGACCTCCTACTCGGCGGGTATGAGATCCCCGCGTCGCAAGACTCCCACGTGGACAGCGCAGGACCCTATCTGGTGCGCCCGTTGCAAGTGGCTGTGCCTGCGAGCAGCCCGGTGAGCGATCTGCGCTCCCTTGGCCAGCGGGAGGTGTGCGCACCCGCGGGCTCGCCGGCCGCAACGGCACTGGCCGCTCGCGGGGTGACGCTGCAGACCCGCTCAACCCTCGCCACGTGCGCGGATCTGCTCGGTGGCCGCATCGGGGCGGTCGCCGGGGATCAGGCCGCGGTGGCAGCGCTGCTCTCGCGAACACCTCGCACGCTGCGAATGCTCACCGAGCCGCTCGGCACCACCGCATACGGCGTCGGCCTGCCGCCGGGGGACCCGGTGCTCCACGATCGCATCACCGCTGTGCTACGGCGCGCGATCGAGGATGGCACGTGGGCTCGGCTCTACGCTGAGTATCTGGGAACTCCGGTGCCCGGCCCTCCTGCGCTGCGTTGACCTACCGCCTGTTGCGGCGGAACAACCGCGCCAGCGGGTCAAAGCGGAGACTGACCACCCGTTCCTTCATCGGGATCAACGCATTGTCCGTGATCTTGATGTGTTCCGGACACACCTCAGTGCAGCACTTGGTGATGTTGCAGAAACCCAGGCCGTGCTCGTCCTGCGCGGTCTGTTTGCGGTCCACACCCTCCTCGTCAGCGGCGTCGAGTGGGTGCATGTCCAGTTCAGCGATACGCATCAGGAATCGTGGCCCGGAGAAACTCGCCTTATTCTCTTCGTGGTCGCGGATCACGTGACAGGTGTTCTGGCACAGGAAGCACTCGATGCACTTGCGGAACTCCTGCGAGCGTTCCACGTCGACCTGTTTCATCCGGTACTCGCCTGGCTGCACGCCTTTGGGGGGCACGAATGCGCGGATCTCACGCGCTTTCTGGTAGTTGTACGAAACGTTGGTGACGAGGTCTCGGATGACCGGAAAAGTACGCATCGGGGTGATCGTGACCGGCTGCTGTTCGGGCAACGTGGACATCCGCGTCATGCACAGCAGGCGAGGGCGACCATTGATCTCGGCGCTACACGATCCGCACTTACCGGCTTTGCAATTCCACCGCACCGCAAGGTCAGGCGCCTGGGTGGCCTGCAGCCGGTGGATCACATCAAGAACTACTTCCCCCTCATTGACCTGCACGTCGAAGTCAACCAGGTCTCCGCCGTCGGCGTCACCGCGCCAGACCCGGAAACGCCGTTGGGTGCCCATGTCAGTCCATCCCTCCGGGGAGCTCGTCGGCGGTGAAGTACTTCTTCAACTCATCGAGCTCAAATAGTTGAACCAGATCCGTGCGCACCGGGACCTGGCCCTGACGTTCGACGTGGACACTGCCCTCAGCGCTGCTCGAATCCCGCGTACACACCAGCAGGACTCCTCGCCATTCGGGGTCCATCACCGCGTAGTCGTCTCGGGTGTGGCCGCCCCGGCTTTCGGTCCGTTCTAGTGCCGCCCGTGCCACGCACTCACTGACCACGAGCATGTTGCGCAGATCGACCGCCAGATGCCAGCCGGGATTGAACTGGCGGTGACCCTCCACCACAACGTGTTCAGCCCGCCGGCTCAGCTCGCCGAGCTTTTTGAGTGCTAGTTGCATCTCGTCGGCCCTGCGGATGATGCCGACCAGGTCGTTCATCGCCTGCTGAAGTTCTTGGTGCAGTTGGTAGGCGTTCTCTGCGCCTTCGCCGTGGGCCTCCGCGCAGAAGGGACTGATCGCCCGCTGCGCCGCAGCATCGACATCCGCGGCCGCGACCGACGGCCGATACGCGCCCAGGGCATCCACGTAGGTCGCCGCCCCGAGACCAGCCCGCCGACCGAACACCAGCAGGTCGGACAGCGAGTTGCCGCCCAAGCGGTTGGAGCCATGCATCCCGCCGGCGACCTCACCGGCGGCGAAGAGCCCACGCACCGACGCTGCCGCGGTGTCGGGGTCGACCTGCACACCGCCCATCACGTAGTGGCAGGTAGGGCCGACTTCCATCGGCTCGGCTGTGATGTCGACGTCGGCCAGTTCTTTGAACTGGTGGTACATCGAGGGGAGTCGCTTCGTGATGACCTCGGCGGGTAGCCGGGTGGAGACGTCGAGGAAGACTCCGCCGTGCGGCGACCCTCGGCCGGCCTTAACTTCGGAGTTGATCGCCCGCGCCACCTCGTCACGCGGCAGCAGCTCCGGTGGCCTGCGGTTGTGATCCGGATCGTCATACCAGCGATCTGCCTCTTCCGCGGACGTCGCGTACTTGTCCTTGAACACCTCGGGGATGTAGTCGAACATGAAGCGCTTGTTCTCCGAGTTGCGAAGCACACCACCGTCGCCACGGACCGACTCGGTGACCAGGATTCCCTTGACGCTGGGCGGCCACACCATCCCGGTGGGATGAAACTGGACGAATTCCATATTGATCAGCGCCGCGCCGCTGCGCAGCGCGAGCGCGTGCCCGTCCCCGGTGTACTCCCAGGAGTTGCTGGTGACCTTGAAAGCTTTGCCGATGCCACCGGTAGCCAGCACCACGGCTGGTGCGTCGAACCGGACGAAGCGCCCGGTCTCGCGCCAGTAACCCAACGCTCCGGCAATCACGTCGCCCTCTTTAAGCAGCTCCGTGATCGTGCACTCGGCGAACACCTTCAGATTGACCTCATAGTCCCCGTGCTGGGCGTAATCCTCCTGCTGCAGCGAGACGATCTTCTGCTGCAGCGTGCGGATCAGTTCCAGACCCGTGCGGTCGCCTACGTGCGCCAGCCGGGGGTATTCGTGCCCGCCGAAGTTGCGCTGGCTGATCTTGCCGTCCTTGGTGCGGTCGAAAAGTGCGCCGTAGGTCTCCAGTTCCCACACTCGCTGCGGCGCTTCTTTCGCGTGCAACTCGGCCATCCGCCAGTTGTTGAGGAACTTGCCGCCACGCATGGTGTCGCGGAAATGCACCTGCCAGCTGTCACGTGGGTTGGCGTTGCCCATCGATGCCGCGATGCCGCCCTCCGCCATGACGGTGTGGGCTTTGCCGAACAGCGATTTGCAGATAATGGCGGTGCGCTTACCCAGCTCGCGGGCTTCGATGGCGGCTCGCAGGCCGGCGCCACCCGCACCGATCACCACGACGTCATAGTCGTGGCGCTCGATCTCGGTCATCGGGCTCCTTGTCAGTTGAACAGGCGCAGGTCGACTATCCAGCCCGCGGCGACGGCCATGATGTAGAAGTCCGTGAGCATCACCGTGATCAGCGACGTCCAGGCGAACTGCATGTGGCGCCCGTTGAGCTTGGACAGCTGGGTCCAGAACCAGTACTGCACGGGATGCCTGGAGAAGTGCTTGAGCCGGCCTCCGAAGATGTGCCGGCATGCGTGGCACGACAGCGAGTACAGCCACAACATCGTGACGTTGACCAGCAGGATCAGTGAACCCAGACCTACCCCGAAACCACCGCGTGCGGGGAAGAATGCCAGCACAGCATCATAAGTGTTGATCAACAGCAGCGCGGATGCGAGGTAGAAGAAATAGCGGTGCGCGTTCTGAAAGATCAACGGCAGGCGGGTCTCACCGGTGTACTTCTTCGCCGGCTCGGCGACTGCGCATCCGGGCGGCGACAGGAGGAACGCGCGGTAGCCGGCCTTCCGGTAGTAGTAACAGCTCGCTCGGAATCCCGCGAGAATCGGGAATATCAGGATCGGTAGTGGCAGGGCCAGTGGGAACGTCGGCAGCGGAGTACCGAAATGTGAAGAGCCCGGCGCGCACGAGTCGCTCAAACACGGCGAGTACAGAGGAGTGAGGTAGTGGTACTCACCAACCCAGTAATCGGCCCGCATGAACAGCCTGACCGTGGTGTAGACGATGAAGACAGCCAGCACGAGGGCAGTCACCGCTGGTGACACCCACCAGCGGTCGGTTCGCAGGGTCCGCGCGGAGATCGCAGCCCGGCCGGACTGTGTCCGACCCGGCTGGGTCCCGCCAAGTGGGGCAACCCCAGAGGGCGGAGGCGAGGAAGTCGTGGTCATGAGGTCGATTCGGGTCGGAGGGATGCCAGCAAGAACGATGTCGCTTGCGATACAGCCGCAGACTGGACTCTCGCAGCGGGTCGGTGACCCCAGCGACGCTAAGTCGAGAGTAGGCGGGTCCATGACACAGGTCCAAGACATGGTGACGCTGGTCTCGATAGCGATAAGCTATCGATGTGCAGCTCCAACAGCTGGTGTATTTTTTGGCCGTCGCTCACACCCGCCACTTCACCCGGGCGGCCGAACTCACCCATGTAGCTCAGCCGTCGTTGAGCAAACAGATCCATTGCCTGGAGCGTGAGCTTGGCAGCGAACTCTTCCACCGAGCCCGGGGCAATGTGACGCTCACACCAGCCGGCGAGGCGCTGATCCCCTTCGCCAAGCGGATCTTGGCTGACGTCGAAACCGCTCGGTTAGAGGTGCACGAGCTGGCCGAGCTACGCCGTGGACGGCTGAGGCTGGGTGCTACCCCAAGCCTGTGCACCGGGCCGCTGGCGCACGCACTCGCCGGCTTCCGCGAGCGATACCCCGGCATCCAGCTCATCATCGATGAAAGTGGCTCCCGGGATTTGGTGCGGCAACTCGCCGAAGGAGCCATCGACTTGGCGATGATCACCTCACCGGTACACCGAGGGGACCCCACCCTGGCCACCATCCCGATCCTTCGCGAGCAGCTCACCGTTGCCGTGCCGAACAGCATGAAGCTTCAACTCGACTCATTCCGCATTGAGGACCTCCGAGACCGTTCCCTGGTGATGTTCCGTGAGGGCTACGACCTTCGATCTATGACCCTCTCGGCCTGCCAGCGAGCAGGATTTCAGCCACGTTTCGCCATCGAAGGGGGCGAGATGGACGCGGTACTCAGCTTCGTCGAAGCTGGCCTTGGGATCGCTGTCGTGCCTAGCATGGTTGTGGAGAATCGCCCGAAGCTTCGAGCTGTGCCGTTCGCACCTCCCGTGCCGATCCGGACAATTGCGCTTGCTCACCGCACCGACGTCCGCCCAACCCGAGCCGCTGAAGAGTTCCGCTCCACGCTGTTGCAGTTGCTCAGTGGTACACACGCTCAGGGCCGTCTGCCTGCTGGGGTCGAGTTCATCTGTCCAAGCGAATCACCCAGCGCTCAATCCGGAGATGGCTCGATCTCAGCGGGGCAGTTTTCCGGGCCAAGTTCATCTCGCACCACACGCCATGCCAGCCACTCGGAGTAACCCTTGCGGACCAGCATCGCACCCAGTTTGCGGGCCAGACTCTTGTTCCGCACGGTGCTGGTGCGTAACTTGTGCTGGACCAGTTCGCGAGCCCGCTGCTCCTCATCTTCTGGCGCTACCGTCGCGACCGCCTCGCGGGCAACCTCTTCGGAAATTCCCCGACGCTGGAGCTCGGTGCTCAGAGCGCGCCTTGCCAGGCCGCGACGGCGGTGCCCAGAATAAACCGCAGCCTCGGCGAAGGCGGCATCATTCATCAGGCCCAGCTCTCCCAGGCGGTCGAGCACGAATCCGCTGACCTCCTCGCGAATCCCGCGCTTTCGCAGGGCATCAGCCAGCTCAACCCGGCTGCGTGGCCGCGCGGTGAGCAGACGTAGACAAATTTGCTGCGCCTCCGCCGCCGGACTCATGACGTCGTCATCCGAACATTCCTCAGTCGCCAACCCGTAGTCGCCAAAGCTGCGTTCGCTCATCACAGCTCTGGCTTCGTCGTATGAGTTCGGGGCATCAGAAGTCCACCGGGGTGGGCACGGTCTGATCAGCGTCCAGCTTCGCCCCTATGCCCAGCTTGTCCTTGATCCGCTTCTCGATTTCAGCAGCGACGTCGGGGTTGTCGACAAGGAACGTGCGTGCGTTCTCCTTACCCTGGCCCAGCTGGTCGCCCTCGTAGGTGTACCAGGCACCTGCTTTTCGAATGATGCCCTGCTCCACACCGAGATCAATGAGCGAGCCCTCTTTGCTGATTCCATGACCGTATAAAATATCGAATTCTGCTTGTTTGAATGGCGGTGCACATTTGTTCTTTACCACCTTGACGCGGGTCCGGTTGCCTACTGCATCCGATCCGTCTTTGAGCGTCTCAATACGGCGGATATCCAGCCGTATCGAGGCATAGAACTTCAGCGCCTTGCCTCCTGTCGTGGTCTCCGGGGAGCCGAAGAAGACCCCGACCTTCTCTCGGAGCTGATTGATGAAGATTGCCGTGGTGCCCGAGTTGCTCAGCGCACCAGTGATCTTTCGCAGCGCTTGGCTCATCAGCCTGGCCTGCAGTCCGACGTGCGCGTCCCCCATCTCGCCCTCGATCTCTGCCCGTGGCACGAGGGCTGCTACAGAGTCAATGACCACCACGTCCAGCGCACCAGAACGGATCAGCATGTCCGTGATCTCCAGTGCCTGTTCCCCGGTGTCGGGCTGGGAGACCAGCAGAGCGTCAGTGTCCACTCCGAGCGCCTTCGCGTAATCCGGATCCAGCGCATGCTCGGCGTCGATAAACGCGGCGATCCCGCCGCTGCGCTGAGCGTTGGCTACCGCGTGCAGTGCGATGGTCGTCTTCCCGGACGACTCCGGGCCGTACACCTCGACGACCCGGCCGCGAGGCAAACCACCGATACCCAAGGCCACGTCCAAGGCGATGGAGCCGGTGGGAATCACCTCGACCGGAGCACGGCCCTCCTCACCGAGGCGCATCACCGAGCCCTTGCCGCACTGCTTTTCGATCTGAGCCAAGGCGATCTCGAGTGCCTTCTCCCGATCCGGTGCTGATGCCATCTGACGATCCACCTCGCTGGTTGGGTTCTTCTGGGTCGGCGACGACGCTAGGCGGTAGGACCGACACTTTGCGACGGCACACGGCCGGATCTGTGGATAAGGGGTCCGACTGTGGACAACAGTCTAGACGAACACGTGTTCGAGGATCTCGATGACACGCCGATGTGCTAGCTTCCCGCGCCCATGATGCGCACCAGAACACGACACACCGAGAACGAGAGGCCGACACACCGAGATGAGAACTGGTTCAGCGCCGCTCTTCGGGGACGTCGAAGGTGGCGCACACGACTGCCCAGACCTGCTTGGTATCAATACCCGCCTCCAGGGCTTCGTTCACCGTTCGTCCACCAAGATCGGTGAACACGTGGTCATGAGCCAGCGCAGCCGCCCTGATCGGGCCGAGCTCCTCGTCCATTCGCTGCCGGAGATGGGTAATCCGCATTCGTCCAGATTAGGTACCCGGCCTTAGCTATCGTGATGAGGTGTTCACCTCGGACGATCCGACCGGGCTGTCCTCCACCGCTGGACAGCTGGTGATCCTTTTTGGCCTGCTCTCCGCCCTGGTGGTACTCATCCGATGGTGGTGGCAGCAGCGAGGTCGCTGAGCGGCCACACTGCGCCACGAGACCCCTCGGGCACACCGGCGAACATGCAGTGGATGCCGGCGGGGAGGCGTCCCACTACCGATGATGCCGAGGACCGAATCCGCCCATCTCCGCACCCACGGTCCGACGCCGTATACCTTCACCCTGCGCACCAGCCACCCAGCACCGGAACCGCACAAAGCAATCAGGTGCTGGGACTGGACCGCTGGTTCTGCCCTGTTTGACGGGCAGCTCGAATCTGGTGGGCCGCCGCGGTGAGACAGCGGCCCGAGGAGAGGTCAAAGCGCCAGCCGTGCAGGGCGCAGGTGAGGATGCCGTCTGACACACTGCCGAACTTCTCCAGGTCGGCGCGCAGGTGCGGGCAACGGCGTTGCACCAGCCAGCCAGCCAAGTTGATCTCCGCGCCATCATCGTTGCGCTCGTCGTACCAGTTCTCGACGTAGTCGATACGCTCGGGCGAGAGGCACTTGAAGAAGATGTAGACGAATTCGTTGTACTGACCGACCCGGCTGGCCCGGAACCGCAGGGAAAGAAACAGGCTGTTAGACCAGTCCACCTCGCGATGAGCCAGATTGGTGGCGATCAGATCCGCGGAGGTGGACAGCCGGTAGCGGCAGTGCTCGCCAGCGAACTCGCGCACTTCGCGAGCGATAAAGTCGATCACCAGCGAGAGCTCACCGACGTCCAGACGGACCGGGCCACCAACCCCGGTACAGATGTGCTCGGCTCGCTTGAGTAGCGGCTCCCACCACTGTTTGAGCTGTTCAAGCAGGTCGACGGGCACTGGCGCCCGGCTGGCCCGTTCCCGCGCGAGGGCGGGCTGCGCGCGGGCCTGGTAGTCCCGGAGGTAGGCGGCCTTCTCGCTGAAGATGTGCGTGATCTCGGTGGCCGAGTGCTGGTGGGTGAGCTCGCAGCGCGCGCCGTCCAGTTCGGCGACGCTTCCCGGTAGCAGCAGGTGCGCCGACACCCCCGGACGCGCCGATCGCAGCTCGGCGAGGAATTCCATCTGGTCGGTGAAGATGCTCTCGCCGTCCCGGCCCTGACCGTTGAGTTCGAAGAGGTCCTCGTCCAGGAAGCAGGGCGGCCCCGCAGTGGGGAAGAGATGCGTGGCGCCCACGGCGTCGATGTAGCGCAGCGCCCGGTCGGTCTGTCCGGCCCGCTTGCGGCGGGCGAACTCCTTACGCGCGCCCGTAGGCAGGTCGTAGACCATCGGCCACCAGATCGCGCCGGAGAACTGGGTGAAGTAACCGTGCACCTCGCCGAAGTCTCGGAGCTGCTCGATGTCCAGCGGGTGCGCATCGTTCTGGTTGAGGATCACGGTGTGGCCATCGTCCAGGGACAGTGCCGAGTCACCGATCGGCCCGTCACTGGGCCCCGTCAGCGACGTGATCATGATTCGCAAGCCGTCTCGTTCGATCGGGACACCTGAGGTCGTGCGAAGGAAGGTCCGGAACCCCAGACCAGCGAGCTCGCGTTCCAGCTCGTCGGTGGGGTAATCCGGAAGCAGCACGGTGATGTCCTTGCGCACGTACCGGCACAGCAATTCGGCGTCGAAGTGATCCCTGTGCAGGTGAGAAACGTAGAGGTAGTCGGCCCGCCCGAAGCCGTCCCAGTCCAGGCCACTGTTGTCCGGGAAGGGAAACCACGACCCGAAGAAGGCCGGGTTCACCCAGGGATCGCAGAGCACGCTGCCGGCGGCTGTCTCGATGTACAGCCCGGCGTGTCCCACTCCGGTCACCCGCATGATCTCTCCCCGCGCTGCGTTGTGTCTGTACCCGCCAGATGGTGCCATCCGTCGTCCGGGTCCGGTACGACCGGCGCAGGCATACGCTGCGCACAGCAGCGCGCGACACCGAGAGGGAGGGGGCCACCACCGTGACCGACGTATTTCGATCCGGCGACCACGAGCAGGTCGTCTTCTGCCGCGACGAGCCCTCGGGGCTTCGCGCGATCATCGCGATTCACTCCACCGCGCTCGGGCCGGCGCTCGGCGGGACCCGGTACCACCCGTACCCAAGCGAGGACGACGCCCTCCTCGACGTGTTGCAACTGTCTACCGCGATGTCCTACAAGAACGCGCTCGCCGGGCTGGATCATGGCGGTGGCAAAGCGGTCATCCTCGGCAATCCGACCCGAGACAAGACGGAGGCGTTGCTACGCGCTTACGGGCGCTTCGTGCAGTCGCTGGGTGGTCGCTACATCACGGCCTGCGACGTCGGCACCTACGTCGAGGACATGGACGCCGTCGCTAGGGAGTCCGAGTTCGTCACCGGGCGCTCAGTTGCCCAAGGTGGCGCCGGTGATTCCTCTATCTTGACCGCCTTCGGCGTTTTTCAGGGCATGCGCGCGGCCGCTGAACATGTCTGGGGCGCACCCACCCTGTCTGGGCGCTCAGTGGGTGTCGCGGGGGTCGGCAAGGTCGGCAAGCTGCTCGTTGACCATCTGCTCACCGACGGCGCACAGGTGATCGTGGCCGACATCAGTGATCGGGCGATCGAGCAGATTCTTGCCGCGCATCCTGAGGCGGCCGTGGCGCCGGACACCGTGGCGCTGGTGCGCGAGCCGATCGATGTGTACGCCCCGTGCGCTCTCGGCTCAGCGCTGGACGATTCCACTGTCGCCGCGCTACGTGCCAAAATCGTCTGCGGGGGTGCGAACAATCAGCTGGAGCACCCTGGAGTGGAGAAGCTTCTCGACGCGCGGGGCGTCCTTTATGCACCCGATTACGTGGTGAACTCCGGTGGGGTGATCCAGGTCGCTGACGAGATCGGTGGCTTCGACTTTCAGCGGGCCAAAGCTCGGGTCGCCAAGATCTTCGACACCACGCGGGAGATCTTCGCGTTGGCCGAGCGGGACGGCGTGTCCCCCGCCGTTGCCGCCGACCACCTGGCCGAGCGGCGAATGGCAGACATAGGCCGGTTACGCAAGATCCTCGTCGACGGGCAAGCGGCCCCGCGGCGGACAGATCGCCCCATACGCCCCTGACACCGCAGCCGCCCGCAGCACCGAGCAATCCTAACTGTCGGTGGGGCGGGCCATGATGGTTGGTGTGGACGTGCTCGAGCTGTTCTCCGTCGCCACCCGGGACTGGTTCACGGGGGCATTCGTCGCGCCTACCCCGGCCCAGGAAGGTGCCTGGCGTGCGGCAGCAGCGGGCGAGCACGCGCTGGTCGTCGCGCCAACCGGTTCCGGCAAGACCCTGGCCGCATTCCTGTGGGCGCTGGATCAGCTGGCCGTTGCGCGGCCTCCAGATGAACCGACCAGACGTTGCCGGGTGCTCTACATCTCCCCGCTCAAGGCCCTCGCGGTGGACGTCGAGCGCAACCTGCGCTCACCGCTGGCCGGCATCCGGCAGGCCGCACACCGGTTGGGCCTGCCAGAGCCGGACATCCGGGTGGGGATGCGCACCGGTGACACTCCGGCCGAGCAGCGCAGAGCCTTCGCCCGCACCCCGACCGACGTGCTCGTTATCACCCCCGAGTCGCTGTTCCTGCTGCTGACCTCGGCAGCCAGGGAGTCGTTGCGTGGCATCCACACCGTGATCGTCGATGAGGTCCATGCCGTCGCGGCAACCAAGCGCGGTGCGCATCTGGCGCTGTCGCTTGAGCGGCTGGACGCGTTGCTGGAGAAGCCTGCCCAGCGGATCGGCCTGTCTGCCACTGTCCGTCCGGTCGAGGAGGTCAGTGCCTTCCTCTCCGGGGGCCGGCCGGTGCGGGTGGTGCAGCCAGCATCTGCCAAGACGATCGAGGTCACGGTGCAGGTGCCGGTGCCGGACATGTCAACCCTCGGGGAGCTGACCGAGGACGCCGACGGGGCAGTGGAGCAGCGTGCCTCAATCTGGCCTGCGGTGGAGCGGAGGATTCTGGAACTGGTACGTGCGCACCGCTCGACGATCGTGTTCGCCAACTCACGGCGGCTGGCCGAACGGCTCACCTCCCGGCTCAATGAGCTGGCAACCGACGAACCCGCTGTGCCGCGAGGTCGAATACCAGCCGAGCTAATGGGTCAGGCTGGGCTCGCCGGCGGCGCCCCTGAAGCGATCGCCAAGGCACACCACGGCTCGATGTCCCGTGAGCAGCGAACCCTGGTCGAGGAAGAGCTCAAGTCCGGTCGGCTGCCCTGTGTGGTCGCCACGTCCTCGCTCGAGCTGGGCATCGACATGGGAGCGGTGGACCTGGTGGTGCAGGTCGAGGCACCTCCTACGGTCGCCTCCGGCTTACAGCGGATCGGCCGGGCCGGGCACCAGGTGGGTGCGGTGTCCCGGGGTGTGGTGTTCCCGAAGTTCCGAGGGGATCTGGTCTCCTGCGCGGTGGTCGCGGAGCGGATGGCCAGTGGGGCGATCGAGGCGATGCGCTACCCCCGCAACCCGCTGGACGTGCTCGCGCAACATGTGGTGGCGATGGTCGCACTGGATACCTGGCGCGTCGACGATCTCGCCACGTTGGTCCGGCGTGCCGCGCCGTACACGGCGCTGCCCGATTCAGCGCTGCACGCCGTCCTGGACATGCTGGCCGGGCGCTACCCATCGGAAGAGTTCGGCGAGCTGCGGCCACGGATCGTGTGGGATCGGGTCAGCGACGAGCTGCGCGGTCGGCCAGGAGCACAGCGATTGGCAGTCACCTCCGGCGGCACTATCCCCGACCGGGGGCTGTTCACCGTGATGACGCCCGGCGGTCCCGATGGGGCAGGCTCGCGGGTGGGCGAGCTCGACGAGGAAATGGTGTACGAGTCCCGGGTGGGAGACACATTTTTGCTCGGTTCCACGTCGTGGAAGATCGTCGACATCACCCACGACCGGGTCATCGCGCTGCCCGTACCCGGCGAACCGGCCCGGATGCCGTTTTGGAAAGGCGATGCCCCCGGACGGCCCCTGGAGCTGGGCCGGGCGCTGGGCGCATTCGTCCGTGAGCTCGGCGGTGCCGGAGTGGATGCGGCACGCAGCCGCGTCGAGGGGGTCGGTCTCGACACCTGGGCTGCCGACAACCTGCTGTCCTACCTGCACGAGCAGCGCGCAGCCGCCGGTCACGTGCCCGATGACCGCACCGTCGTTGTGGAGCGTTTCCGCGACGAACTGGGTGACTGGCGGATGGTGGTGCACTCTCCATTCGGCGCGCCGGTCAATGGACCATGGGCGCTGGCGATCGGCGCCCGGCTACGGGAACGGCGCGGCGTCGAGGCGCAGGTGGCCAGCGCCGACGACGGGATCGTGTTGCGACTGCCGGACGCGCTGGATGCCGACGGCGCCGAGGTCGCACCCACGGCAGAGGACGTGCTGTTCGACCCCGACGAGATCGACCAGCTGGTGATCACCGAGGTGGGGGGCTCAGCGCTGTTCGCCTCCCGGTTCCGTGAGTGCGCCGCGCGCTCCCTTTTGCTTCCGCGCCGCGATCCGCGGCGCCGCACGCCGCTGTGGCAGCAGCGGCAGCGCTCAGCCCAGCTGCTCACCGTCGCCGCCAAGTACGAGCAGTTCCCAGTAGTGCTGGAGGCAATGCGGGAGTGCCTGCAGGACGTCTACGACCTACCCGGGCTGCGAGAGCTGATGTCGGAAGTGCGCGCCCGGCGAGTCCGAGTGGTGGAGGTCGCTACCCCGTCACCGTCCCCGTTCGCCCGCAGCCTGCTGTTCGGTTACGTGGGGATGTTCCTCTACGAGTTGGACGCCCCGTTGGCTGAGCGCAGGGCCGCGGCGCTCGCGCTGGACTCCACGTTGCTTGCGGAGCTGTTGGGCTCCGAGGCGATCCGGGAGCTGCTCGATCCGGAGGTCCTCATTGAGGTGGAGGCGCAGCTGCAACGCCTCGATCCAGAACGGCGCGCCCGCGACGTCGAAGGGGCTGCTGACCTGCTGCGCGCACTGGGCGATCTTAATGAGGCCGAGGCCACGCAGCGCGGTGTCGCGCCGGAGTGGCTTACCGAGCTCGGTGCAGCTCGGCGAGCCATCCCGGTCCGGATCTCCGGCGAGCAACGCTGGATCGCAATCGAAGACGCCGGGCGGGTGCGCGACGCGCTGGGCGCGGCGCTACCGGTCGGAGTGCCGGAGGTGTTCACCGAACCGGTGACCGACCCGCTGGGGGATCTCCTCCTGCGCTATGCAAGAACGCACGGACCGTTCAGCGCGGCTGCCGCCGCAGATCGCTTCGGGCTCGGGATCGCCGTGGTAGGTGCGGTGCTGGATCGGATGACCGGGACCGGCACTGTGGTCCGCGGTGAGCTCCGCCCGGTTGGGCTCGGTGGCGGCGGCACGGAGTACTGCCATGCAGAGGTGCTGCGTCGGTTGCGGCGAGCGTCGCTTGCCCGCTTACGGGCCGAGGTGGAGCCGGTCGAACAGGCCGCCCTGGGCCGGTTCCTGCCAGCCTGGCACGGGATCGGCTCCTGGGACACGTCCGGTCGGGGCGCCGGACCACCGCGGCGGTTCCGCAGTGCACCAACCCCGGAGGATGTGCTCGGTGCGGTGGAGCAGTTGGCTGGTGCGCCGGTGCCGGCCAGCGCTCTGGAATCACTGCTGTTACCGGCCAGACTTCCCGGTTACTCCCCTGCGCTGCTCGATGAGCTCACTACTTCTGGCGAGGTGAGCTGGATGGGGTGCGGGTCGCTGCCAGGCGACGACGGGTGGATCGCGCTGGCTCCTACCGATCTGGCCGATCTGGTGCTTCCCGACCTCGATGAGCAGCCTGCTCTCACCTCGTTACACCGCTGCGTGCTGCGGGCGCTGGGCTGGGATCCAGCCGGGGGGCCTGGCGAGGGTGGCGCGCTGTTCTTCCGGCAACTTGCCGACCGGACCGCTCAGTACCTGCTCGCTGACGGCGAGCTGGCGCCTAGTGACGCCGACGTGCTCGCGACGGTGTGGGGCCTGGTGTGGGCAGGATTGCTGACCAACGACTCCCTTGCGCCACTGCGGGCACTGGTATCCGGTCGTTCACCAGCGCATCGACCTCGCCGGTCAGCACCGCGTGGCCGGTACGCCCGAATGCGCGCTGGACGGCCGCCGATGCCCTCCCGAAGCGGCCCGCCGACGGCCGCGGGACGGTGGTCACTGGCACCGCTACCCCAACCTGACCCCACCCGCCGGGCGCACGCACGGGCCGAGACGTTCCTCGAGCGCCACGGGGTACTCACCAGGGGGGCCCTGGATACCGAGCGAGTCGCCGGCGGCTTTGCTGGCGTTTACAAGGTGCTGCGGTTGATGGAGGAATCCGGCCGGTGCCGACGCGGGTACGTCGTCGAGGGACTCGGAGCAGCGCAGTTCGCCGTCCCGGGCGCTATTGATCGGTTGCGTGCCGTCGGCCAACCGGTCGACGGCACTACAGCCACGGTGATCCTTGCCGCTACCGATCCAGCCCAGCCCTACGGGGCCGCCCTGCCGTGGCCAGCCACCCTCGGTGAGGTAAGGCACCGACCCGGACGCAAGGCGGGAGCACTGGCCGTCCTGGTGGACGGCGCCGCGGTGCTTTACGTCGAACGCGGGGGCCGATCGCTCCTGTCGTTCACCGAGGACACCAGCAGGCTGCGCGCCGCGGTAAGCGGGCTCGCCGCCGCGGTTGCGCAGGGTTGGCTGGGTTCGCTCTCCGTCGAGCGTGCCGATGGTGAAGCAGCGCTGGATTCGGCGCTGGCGGAGTTGCTACGCGATGCCGGGTTCCGCGCCACGCCCCGCGGATTGCGGCTACGCGCCTGATGCGGTAGCGGGGCCTGATTCACTGCGTCGCGGGCCGCAACAAGGTCCAGAGTCGGGCGACGGCCTCCTGATCGCCGGAGATGTGGACCGACTGATCAGGCAGGCGTCCCCACGACCACAGGTACAGGTCCATGGGATCGCCGCTTACCGTCGCGTCCGCAGACCGGGCATCGATCTCGTTCACCCGCCGAGCGGTGGAACGGCCAGGCTCAAAGATTGCCAACCATCGCCGTTCTGCGGCGGACAAAGCCACCACTCCCCGTTCGGGTGACGACATCCTCAGTTCGCCGAGCCGGTGACCGAACCACAGAAAAAGCACCTCGTCGATGCCGTCCAGGGCGAGCTCCGGGTCGACGGCGTGCACCGGGCCGCCAGCCGCAGCTTCCACATCGACCCGGTGCACGGTCGTCTCGTGAGCCATCCGACGCCGCCAGAAGCCGTGTGTACGATCCGCAGGCCACCATGTATCGCAGGGTTCGGCCGGGTCGTGCAGGCTCAGCTCGGTGACCAATTCGTCCAGACCGCTGCGCACGAAGCCCACCAGGTCGTCGTCGCTCGGAGATCGCTGCCAGTGCTCAGGGCGACGCCCGTCGCGCACCCACAGCCGCGCCACCCGGTGCACGCTGCCGACGTGCTGCAATGTCTTGTCCAACGTGAAATCCGGACAGCCAGGTACCTCGGCCTGCGCCGCGTGCGGCAGCGCTGAAGCCGCCGTAGCGAGCAGCAATTCGCCCTCTATCCCGATCATCTCCAGCAGCCGACCGTGGTCGATCAGCGGCCGAGGAGCGTTCATCGGAAGGTCCTCGTCGCTGAGCGTCGCGCGAGGATAAGAAACTGACCTGCCTGCCGCACCATGTCGTCGGCATCGCGGTTCGTCACCAGATGGCGCACACCGGCCTGAGCGGCTGCCCGGGTGGCCGAAGCAGCGGCAAAAAACGCCGACCATTCCGCGAGTTCCGGCGCGACGGTCGTGAGCACCGTCCATGCGCTGGTCGGCTGAGCACGGCGGCGCGGCCGGGTTCGGACCGCCAGTACGGCGGCCGCCGCGCGCAGCGCCGCGAGGTATGCCTGGGCGTAGCGCTCCACAGGGTGTGTGGCGTACTCGGCGTCGAGTAGTCCCTGCCGAGCTTGGTCGAGGAGGGCGCATGTGTTGGGCGAACAGCGCCCGGTGCTGCCATAGTGGCTGGGGCTGTCATACCGCAGCCTGATGGTTGAGGTGAGCGGAGCTACGGCGTGCACGTCGGCCTCCTGGGTCGGGAGTCGTAATGGACAACATGGATCGACTCCGCCGTGGGGAAGCCGGCGGAGTCCGGCGGCGACACGCTTCCCCCGTGCCACCGCCGGACCCGTGTTCGAACATGTGTTCGACACTGCTCAAGGTTAACCCCTTGAGACTCGGTTGCGTCAAGTGCCAATCCCGGAAAGGCGCCGGGTTGGGGTCTCATCGTGGTCTTATGGGAGCCGTGCGCCCCGTTGACACCACACGTTTCGCCGGGACGCCGGCCAACGCAGGAGCTCGGCGGTGACCGCGATGCGCGCCCGCGAACCGGCCAGGCTGACCGAGCTGACGGCTGCGCAGTTGCGCGAGCAGTTAGACGATGCGCTGCGCATCTACGTCACCGCGATGCGCTATCCACCCGGTACCGCCAGGCATCGAAGCCCGATGTGGTTGGAGCACATGCTCCGGGCAGGGTGGTTATGTGTAGCCGCCTTCGAAGCAGACACCCTCGTGGGCATCGGCTACGGCTACCGTGGGGCGCCCGGCCAGTGGTGGCATGACGAGGTGCACCGTGGGCTGCGAATCATTGACCCCGCCGCGGCACAACGCGAGCTTGCCGACTACTTCGAGCTGACCGAGCTGCACGTGCACCCGGACGCGCAGGGCAGGGGTATCGGCACGGCTCTGCTCACCGAGCTTCTCTGCAGAGTGGATGCCCCGCGCGCTTTGCTGTCCACTCCCGAGGGCCCCACCAGGGCCTGGCGGCTCTACCGCCGATTCGGGTTCACCGATTTGCTACGTCACTACCACTTCACCGGTGACTCCCGGGATTTCGCCGTGCTGGCTCGCACGCTGCCGCTCTAGGCACCGCAGGTTGCTCAGGCCGCCTTCCAAACGGCGTCAGGGGTACCGAAAGGGCGACCAAACTGAACCGGGACCCTGCGGCGGCCGAACCCGGGCACATGTCGACGTGCAGTAGCCCTATCGTCGGCAGGCACAGCGAGTGCAGGCCCGGCCACGCGGTGCCCTCACCACAATCGCAGGAGGTTCGATGGCGCAGGGGAACGCCAGCCGCCGAGCCCGAACTCGGTCCCTCAACGGGCTAGCGAAGAATCGACAGATTCATCAGCTCGATGACGACCTCCGCGCCGAAGTGAACCGCGAGCTGGCCGCCTTCCTCGGGGTGAAGCGCAATGAAGCGGCGCAGATCGATCCACAGTTCGTCGCTGCCGTGGACTCGCTGAGCGAGTTCGTCCTCGGCGGTGGCAAACGACTGCGCCCAACCTTTGCCTGGTGGGGTTGGCGAGGAGCCGGCGGCTCGCCGACCGACCCGCAGGCTCGTGCGGTGCTCCGCGCGGTGAGCTCCCTGGAGCTGATCCAGGCCTGCGCTCTGGTACACGACGACCTGATGGACGACTCGACCACCCGGCGCGGCGTACCAACCGTGCACGTCCAGTTCGCCGCCCGGCATCGCGCAGCCGGATGGTTGGGCACGCCGGAGCGCTTCGGTGCCGCCACCGCCATCCTGCTCGGTGACATCGCGCTGGCCTGGGCGGACGATATGCTGCGCGGCGCAGGCCTGTGGTCCGATCAACTGACCGGAGCGCATGCCGTGTGGCAGGCTATGCGCACCGAGGTGCTCGCCGGTCAGTACCTCGATGTCCTCACCCAGGCCTGCGGTGACGAGACCCCCGAAACCGCACTGCAAATCGACCGGTACAAGACCGCGGCCTATACCGTTGAGCGGCCGCTACACCTGGGCGCGGCGATTGCTGGAGCGAATCCTGCGTTGGTCCGCGCCTACCGCTGCTTCGGGGCCGACATCGGCGTCGCCTTCCAGCTCCGCGACGACTTGCTGGGTATGTTCGGGGACCCGCGGGTCACCGGCAAGCCGGCTGGCGATGATCTGCGCGAGGGGAAGCGGACGCTATTGCTGGCCTACGGTCTTCGGGCCGCCGATGAGAAGCGCCAGACCGGAGCAGCCGACGTCTTGCGGGCTGCGATCGGTAACCCGCAAGTGGACGCGGACGCTGTGACCAAGGTCCGCGAACTGCTGATCGAGCTCGGCGCAGTGGCTGAGGTGGAGCGCCGGATCACCACACTCACCAACTCTGCACTCCGCATCTTGCATACCGCAGAGCTGGACGAGCCGGCAGGCGCCCGGCTGACCGAGCTGGCTGCACAGGCCACCTGCCGGGTGCACTGAGCAACCACGCGTAACGTGCCATCCATGCGCACCGTCCCCGGACCCACCGATCACGTCGTCGTCGTCGGCGCCGGACTAGCCGGGCTTTCCGCAGCGCTGCACCTGCTCGGATCCGGACGACGGGTCACCGTACTGGAGTCGCAGCCCCACCCAGGAGGTCGGGCTGGACGGATGGAGCTGGGCGGCTACCGCCTCGACACCGGCCCCACCGTGCTGACCATGCCGGAGCTGGTCGATGAAGCGCTGGCCGCGGTGGGCGACTCGCTGGCCGCGCGGTTGGAGCTGGTGGCGCTTCACCCGGCCTACCGGGCCCGCTTCGCGGACGGCTCGGTGATCGACGTGCACACCGACGCCGAGGCGATGGAGGCCGAGATAAGGGCGGTGGCCGGTGCAAGCGAAGCGATCGGCTACCTGCGGCTGCGGCGCTGGCTGACCAGGCTGTACCAGGTCGAGATCGGCCGGTTCATCGGTGGCAACTTCGACTCCCCGCTGGATCTGGTGGCGGGTCGGGATGCCGTCCGCGATCTGGCCACGCTGGCCACACTGGGCGGCTTTGGCCGACTGGGCGCCCAGGTCGGTCGTTTCGTTCATGACGAGCGGCTGAAACGGATCTTTTCCTTCCAGTCCCTCTACGCCGGCGTACCCCCCCAGCACGCCCTCGGCGCGTACGCGGTGATCGCCTACATGGACACCGTCGCCGGAGTCTGGTTCCCCCGGGGGGGAATGCAGGCGTTGCCACAGGCACTGGCCGACGCAGCCACCGACGCGGGCGCAGAACTGCATTACCAGGCGCCCGTGACCGCCCTGGATCACGCCGAGGATCGCGTCACCGCGGTACGCACAGCTGACGGCCAACGGATCACCGCCGATGCGGTGGTACTGACGCCGGATCTTCCGGTGGTGCACCGGCTGCTCGGCCGTGCGCCACGGAGACTGGTGCCACTGCGATGGTCACCCTCAGCGGTAGTGCTGCACGCCGGCGTCCGGCCGGGCGGCGGGCCCGGTTGGACGGGGCTCGCACACCACACGATCAGCTTCGGTGAGGCGTGGGAGCGCACCTTCGACGAGATCATCTACCGTGGACGGCTCATGACCGATCCATCCCTGCTGATCACCCGACCGACAGCCACCGACCCGACCCTGGCCCCTGAGGGCCGGGAACTGCTCTACATCCTCGCGCCCTGCCCCAACCTGCACACCGCACCGCTGGACTGGTCCACCCTCGGATCTGCCTACCGTGACGAGCTGGTAGGCACGTTGGAGCAGCGGGGACTCACCGATCTGGGCGAGGCCATCGACGTCGAGCAGTTGGTCACTCCCGCGGACTGGGCGGCACAGGGGCTGGCCGCCGGAACACCGTTCTCTGCGGCGCACACCTTCGCTCAGACCGGACCGTTCCGCCCAGCAAATCTGGTGCGCGGGCGGAGCAACGTCGTACTCGCCGGATGCGGCACGACGCCAGGTGTGGGGGTGCCCACCGCGATCATCTCCGGTAAGCTCGCCGCTGCCCGGATCACCAGCGCCCGAGCACACCGACGCACCGCCATGACCGGCTGACACCGGCGGTTGTTCACGAACCTAGGTCACTACTAGGTCACGACCGGGTCACTGCCGGTTTCGCCTGCTCCACGCTGTGGGAACATACGGGCCGTCATGACCACAAACCCCCGGCCTGCGGTAACGATCCGTGGCTACGCGCCTCCCGCGTCGCAGCCGAGTCACGAGTCGCAACAGCAACAGCCCACATTGCTGCTCGACCGACTGCGCCCGGATCGGCTGCTCTCGGGCACTGTGCTGCTCGGACTGGCGGGGTCGGTGTTGATCGCCGTGATGGCAATCGGGGCCGGCGGCATCCTGGTCACCGACCCGCTGGTCACTGGAGGTTCGCTTTCCTGGACCCGGTACGGGCACGGACATGACCTGGCCACCGTGGGGCTCTATCTCGGTGTCGGGTTGCTGGTGTGGGCGTGGGTACGGCTGGGGCGCGACCTGCTGGCCGGCATGGCCAGCGCCCAGCAGGTGAAGCTCGCCTGTGCGGTATGGGTGGCGCCCATTTTGCTGTCACCGCCGCTCTTCACCAGGGACGTCTACAGCTATCTGGCGCAGGGTGCACTCGCTGCGCGCGGGCTGGATCCCTACCAGGTGGGACCCTTGAAACTGCCGCCCGGAGCGATCGCGGACAACGTGCACTACGTGTGGCAGACCACCCCCGCCCCCTACGGTCCACTGTTCATCTATCTCTCCAAGATGGTGAACCGGCTGTTCGGCGACGATCTCATCCTCGGTGTGATCGTCCTGCGGTTGGTCCTACTCAGCGGCTTAGCTTTGCTGGTTTTTGCCCTGCCCCGGCTGGCCGAGCGGCTCGGCGGCAATCCCGCTGTGACGCTGTGGTTGGTGATCGCCAACCCGCTGACCGTGGTGCATCTGGTTGGTGGTCCGCACAACGATCTGCTGATGATCGGTCTACTGGCGACCGGCACCTTGCTGATGCTGGAGCGCCGGCACGTCGCCGGGATCGCATTGAGCACGATGGCGATGGCGATCAAGGCATCGGCGGGTATCGTGCTGCCGTTTCTGGTCCTGATCTGGGCGGCACGGCTGCCCGGTGGCCGCAGCGCCGCGTTGCTCCGGGCCGGCGCGGGCAGCGTGGCGGTGTTCGGCACGATCTTCGCCGGCATCACCTGGCTTTCCGGCGTGGGCCTGGGCTGGGTTCCGGCCCTGGACACGCCGTCGCTGATCGTCAACTGGATGTCACTGCCGACCGCCGCCGGGGAGCTGGCGCACCGCCTGGTATCTCCGTTCGGCCACGTCAGTGACCACCCGTTCATCGTGATCTTCCGGCTGCTGGGATCCGGGGTGTTCCTGACCGTGTTCGCCCGCCAGTGGTGGCTGGCTAGGAACGGAGGAATCCAGGCCGTTCGTCGAGCTGCGCTGACGCTGCTGTGGGCGGCGCTACTGGCTCCAGCCACCCTGCCGTGGTATTTC
>DASYMC010000418.1:0-7096 GCA_036009255.1 Pseudonocardiaceae bacterium | reverse complement strand
CGAACCGCCGGAACCGCCCGCGCCCCCCACACCGTTACCTCCGGTCTGATCGTCGTGACCAAGAATACCAGGCCTAAAGACAAATATAGACATGACGGTACGTGGTGGGAGCAGCTCTATGTACGATAGGTCGATGTCACTTAGGTTCGCCGTGTCGGACATGCATATCCCCCTCAAAACATTTTCGACGGACAGGAACGACAATTCTTTATTGACAATATCCCCCATTATTTGTTGATCTGAATTATCGCACATCAAGCCCTGCTTGACAAACATGTTGGTCACCTAACCCTTGCGTGCGGTCACGTAGCCGTAAAGTAGATTTTTTGCCACTGGTAACGGCCCACCCGGCCCGCCAGTGCGGGCCGTAAAACGCGCCGGCTGTACGCCTTCGTCTCCATTGTGCGCGCCCAGGCAATCGGAGATAGGAAAGAAACACACAAGGCCGCCCGCCACTACCTAGACTCCTCGGCAATGGCTACCTAAATTTACGTACCGTCTCGGACGACCCAGGGCTGGACCCGAAGGTGATGGGTCACCAGTTGCGCGAGTATCCCGCCACGTCGGCAGCGAATGCCGTGGTCGTTGCCACGGTCGCCAGTTCATCGGGCAACGCACGCCCCGGCCGAGCGGGGCACCCGCCGCTGATTGTGGCAGCTCCTCGGGTGCGCCGTGAGGAGATCAAGCCTCCCGAGGCGGCCGTCAGGGTCCAGGGGCGGAGCCCGCACCTTGAGCGACGAGACCACCTCGGTGCAGGCGCTGGCCGGGTTGGATCAGGTCTGTGTCAAGCTCGACGCGCGGATACGCCGCAGCGACGGTCAGAAACGCATCGTCGCCCAGCTGGCCGGCGGCGAGCCACTGCACCCGGCGCCGGCGTCGCGAAGGTGCCCCTGATGCGGCTCGGATATGACCTTTGACAAAGCCACGTCCGCAAGCGGTCTCGATGGCGGCGTGGCTATGGAGCGCGCGGTTGCGTGCGCTGCGAGGACGCGCGCGGTCCCAGCCTCACCCCGGTAGCCGGGCCCGCACCCTGGCAATGAGCGTCGGCAACTTGCCGGTGAGCACCGCGAACACCAAGCCGAAGCAGACCAGCGCCACCGAACCCATGAGCAGGCCCGTCATCACCTGCGGCGCCCGGGCCCGCACCATGTGCCCGACCATCCATGAGCCGAGCGCGGACGCCGGCAGCATTGCCAAGGTGGACGCCCCAATGACGGCCAGCCTGCGCGGGTCGACCATCCGCTCCGGGCGGATCGCGGCGCGCACCATGGACAGACCGACCACGGCTGCCGTGACATCGCCGAGCAGTACCGCACAGCACAGCCCGACCAGCCGGTCGCCGTCCGCCAGCAACAGCAGCGCACTGAGCGTGACTACGATGCGGACTGCCATCATCGCGGTGCTGGCACGGCGTGGCCCGCTAGTGTCCAATCGAGCGAACAGTGTCTGGCGGGCCACCTCGTAACCCGCATTGGCGAACTGCGCGACAGCGAGCACCGTGAGGCAGGCGGTCAGCCATCTCACAATTCTCGGGTCGTGCAGCTCACCGTTGGCCAGAGTGGACGCCACCGGGCCGGCGAAGGCGAGCAGCAGGCACAGGGCGGGCAGGCTGGCCATCACGCTGTAGTTCAGCGCTTGCCGCCAGGCCGCGCCGACCCGCCCGGCTACGCCATCCCTGGCCGCCGCGCTCATTCCGGGCAGCGCGGCCACGGTAACCGCTCTGGCGCCGAGCGCGCCGATCACGGTGTACACAGACAGCGCGGCCTGGAACACGAAAACTCCGCCGGGCACCGTCGCCGCGACGGCCAGCATCGCGAACATGGAGGACACCGGGAAGGCCGCTACGGCCACCGAGTGGCGTAGCCGCTGGCTGACCTCGTGGGCATCCGGCTCGGTCGACCAGCCGCCTCGCGCCCGAATCGGCAGCCCGACCCGGTAAGCCCCGTAGAGCTGGACGGCCGCGTGGGCCGCCACGGACAGCGTGGAACCCACGCCGAGCACGAGCACCATGCCGACTGAGACGTCCGGTACGTCCACCCCGGGCCGATACCACAGCGTGACCACGCCCATCATGGTGATCATGCCCAGGTTCTCCACCGCGGGTGCCGCAGAGGCCAACGCGAACCGACCCTTGGTTTGTTGCACGGCGGCCCCGATCGAGGCCAGGGTGTAGCAGAGCACCTGCGGTGCCACGAATAGCACGATCAGGATGGTCAGCTGCCATGCCCGCCAGCGAGTGGCATCGTCCGGAATGCCTGCGGTGACCGCCAGCGCTACCAGTGGGGACGCCACCGCGATGGCGCCGGCCAGGATCGACGCCCAGAACAACAGATAACCTGTGACCCTGCCGAGTAGCCGACGGGAATCGGCTACGCCGCGCTCGGTGAGCGCACGGCTGAGCGCCGGTACGAGCACCAGCGCCAGGACCGGCCCGGCCATCGCCGCGAAGAGCAGGTTCGGCACAGTGTTCGCGGACAGGAACGCATTGGCGAAGAAGGTTGGGCCCAGGACGGCGCCGATAACGACCACCCGCAGCAGCCCCGTGATCCGGCTGATCAGCGTCCAGGCGGCCACCGTGATCGTGCGGCCCGCGGTGGCGGACACACGCGTAACATCGGCGGGCCCGCCGGCCAGCGCCTCGGAGCGGACCTCCTCGCTTTCGGCCGGGGCGTAGCCCTCAGCGAATGGGTGGCCCTCGCCGTCGACCTGCCCTTCCAGGGCGTCGGAGCTCAGCTCGCCACGGTGACGGCGCGAGCGCGCCGAGCAGCCTTCGCTCATAGCGCGAACATTAGCCCTGAGTCTGAATCCGAGATTTAGGCACGCGGAACGGTACGCGGTCCCGCTCGAGCGCGCCGGCACTCCGGGCGCACCAGTCTTGGAGCTGGGCATGCCGATCAGCTGGGAGGCGCGCCGTCAGCACAGGAGTCGACCCGGAGATCTGCCTCGACTGTTCGAGCGTTTCCCCTCCGGCTTGGCCGACCAGGGCCTGCCCGACCACCGTCGGCGCTACGGCATCGGTCTCGCACTGGTCGGTGAGGTCGCTGCGCGTCACGGCCGGACCGTAGCCGCTGCGGCCAGCCCGGGTCCGGGAGCCGGCATTCGGCTCACCTTCCGCTCATATACCGGCAGTTCCAAGAAAACTCCCAGGACCGTCAAGGATCCTAGCTCGGACGCAACCCGCCGAGCCCAGCTGCCTGAGAATTTCCGAGGGCGCGGTAGGGTCGAGTCGAGGAGGAGCCGATGGTGGCTGGTGAGCTGACCGGAAATATTCGACTTGTTGCGACAGGGGCTGAAAGCAGGGAAAGATGGGGGGCCGTCGCAGGCACGGATGCTGATGTAAATATTCTGCAGACACCAATCTGGTGCGACTGCATCTGCCGTTCCGAAGGTCTTGAAGACGTCACGCGGTCATACGAATCGTCTGACGGGCGTATTATTGTTTTGCCACTTGTGCGAGGCCGTAGGCTCCCGATGCAACTAAAAGTCCAATCCTCCTGGCCTGGCCCCTGGGGCTTCTGCGGCTTGCTCGCCACTGAGGGTCGTATTACTTCCAACGACGTCATCCAAATTATTAAGGACTTGCAAGCCTACAACGGCCTGCGGACCAGCGTCCCTGTGCCCCGGATGGCTGACGCCCAGTTATGGGAAGCGCTTGTTCCTCCAGATGTTATCAGGGAATCTCGCACGACGCACGTGCTGGATCTTTCCGGTGGATTCGAAAATGTTTGGAAAAGGCGCTTCGCGAGTGCCGTGCGTACCGCGACCCGAAAAGCCGAGCGTTTAGGAATTACGGTAGAATCCGACACCACTGGGCGGCTACTGCCGGTGTTTGACGCTCTTTATCGTATGTCAGTCGACCGCTGGGCTAAAGATCGGCGCCACCCGCTGGTCATTGCTCGCTTTCTTGCGTCGAGGCGTGAACCATTTCGCAAGTTCCGGATCGTAGCGGACCTTCTGGGTGAGGCATGCGAGGTGCATATCGCCTGGCTCGGTGGGAAACCCTTGGCTGGGACGATCGTTCTGACGCACGGCGTCGTTGCAACCTACTGGCGCGGTGCAATGGACATAGAGCGTGCGGCCGGAACGGGCGTGAACGAGTTGCTTCATCGAGTCGCGATTGAAACCGCGTGTCAGAGAGGATGTCTGCAGTACGATATGCAGCGATCAGCTTCTCAGAGTCTCGGGCGCTTCAAGTCCAAGTTCGGGGCCCAGCCCACAACTTTCCTCGAGTATCGATTTGAGAATATCCCTGTGACGGTGCTCGACCGCCGAGCTCGAGTATTTGCCAAACGCATGCTACGTATGCCAAAGGCCGGGATCTCCTGTTAGTAGTGCAACGGTAGTTGCGCGCGTGCTCGCACGTCGGCCCGGCCGGCGCGGTGGTCGACATGCACCTCGGACGCCGCAGGTGCGTGGACTCACAGGGTGCACCCACGAGGCGCGGCAGGTCGTTCGGCCAGCTCCTCGCACGTCCATTGGATCCTCCATGCCGCGCCGACGCCGTTGCGCGGTGGCCTCCAGCGCCTGCAGGCGATCACTACACCGGCACGGCCGGGCGTTCCGCCAGACCACCGTCCCAAGCAACGCACCACCTTCTCGGACCCGGAAGGTTCACCGACTAGGCGAGCCGAGAAGGTGTTGATGGCTAGCCGTAACGCTATGCACTTGCCGAGTGGACTGGAATGCACGATCGTGTCATCATGTAACACTCTCGACGAGGTGACGATGACAACCAGTACAGGATCCGCCCGGGGATCCGTGGAGTGGACCCTCCGGGACCACCCATAGGCGACAGGGGCGTGGTCAACCGCCAAGGCTAGGGAGGCTACAGCGGCGGTCCCGCGTATAGGGGGGGAATCCCGATTGTTCACGGAGAAGGATACTGATGTCGACCGAAGCACCACAGGGCGTCTGAACGCGTTGCTGCCGCCGGTGCTGATCGCAGGTGCCGGGACCGCCATCGGGCTGGCCATCGCTCGGGGCCTGCGCGACACCGGAGTGCCCATCGTTGGCGCCTCCCTCACCCCGACGGCGCCAACCTGCCGCTCAAAGCTATGGCACAGTGTCTTGCAGGTCAGCGCACCAACCACGGAAGCATGGCTGGCGACGCTGCGTGCGGCTCACGCGCGGTACGGTCCGATGGTGCTGTTCCCCGCCGATGACACGGTGGTGCGCATCGTCGCCGAGCACGCTGGCGAACTGGCCACGCAGTTCCACTTCGTGCTGCCGGACCTGCCGACCGTTGATCGATTGCTGGACAAGTCGGTTTTCCACGAGTGGGCCCTGGCCAACGACTTCCCGGTGCCACACACAGCGATCGTCCACAACCCTGGCCAGTTGCGCGCAGCCCTGCGTGAGATGGCTTTTCCTGTGGTGTTCAAGCCGGTCGAGCGGACACCACAATGGCAGGACTTCAGTAAGTATGGCACGGCCTATCGATTGGAGAGCGCCGACGATTTTGAACGGCTTCCGTTCGCTCCGTTTAATGCGGCTGACCGCTTCGTCGTCCAGGAGTGGATTCCGGGCCGAGACAGCGACGTCTATTTCTGTCTGACTTACCGCAACCGCAACGGGGAAGAGTTAGCAGCGCAAGGCGGGCGAAAAATCACTCAGTGGCGCGTCGACACGGGCAGCACTGCCCTTGCCGTAACCCACCAGGACGCAGAGCTGCACAAGCTGACCCGGCGGCTGCTCGACACCGCTGGCCACGTCGGCTTCGGCTCGCTCGAGGTTCGGCGCAGCACGCGCGATGGGCGGATGCTCATCACCGAGCCGACCGTGGGCCGACCGGACCTGCAGACCGCACTCGCCGCCGCCGCCGGGGTGAATCTAGTGGATATGGCGTATCGCGACGCGCTCAAGCTGCCAGCGCCACCGAGCCGACCCAGCCGAGAAGCGATCTGGATTCACGAGACCGCCTTTCCGCGGTCGGTGCTCGTCGCGGCACGCCGCCGCCGCCTCGATGGCCGCACGCTCCTTGCCGCGTTGCGGACCAGGCGGACGCCCACCGGCGCGTTCTTCTCAGACCGCGATCCGCTCCCACTCGTACTCGAGACGGCCAAGGTCGCCAACAAGATCCTCCGGGCGGCACTGATCATCGGGCGGAGACGCCCTAAGCCACCCCTCATCACCCGCCGCGGCGGGTTGACCTGGTTGTCCTGGCGCGCGCGGTTCTCAAGTGCGACTCGAACACATCCCGTTGGGTGGGCACAGACTGACGGTGTGGACCCACAAGATCGTGGAACGCCACCGGCAGGTTTCGACGATCACCACCTCCAACCGGGAGCCAACGGAGATGGTGATCATGATGGCCACCCACTGCTGGCGAACTCGTCATGGAAGGTGACAACTATCGGCAACGGCACATACCTGCCCTCGCCAGCTTCCCCACCGAACACCACAGCAACGACGACCGGGCCGTCGCTGCTCGGCTGACAGGAGAAGACTGGACGAACGGGTCAGGATGCGCCGCTGTTCCATAGCCCCTTTTGCCGTCCGTGGAACCGGTTGGCCGCCGGGAGCATTATGGGTGCTCAACCGGCGACCGACCGGAATTCGCGGGAGTTCTTGGCTTTACGATCGCTGTTGGCGGCCGTTGTGTCGTCACGGCGAGCGGGCAATTCGTCTACCGGCCAGCGGGAATTTCGGGACTCGGGCTAGCAGCAGTCGGGTACGGCTGCTGGCGGCGATGCCGAATGGTTTGCGTGCGGGGAGTCTGGTGGCGACCGACTCGACGAACCAAAAATGAGGTTCGATGAGCACCCCGACGCTGGCTCAGCAGTTGATCGACCGCGGTGTCCGGTTGAAGGTCCGCATCGCATACCGGTGATTCCAGCCTCTTCCCTGAGAAGTCCCGCGAAGGAGTCAGCCGATGACCAGGTGGGAAGCCACTATGCACAAGCCTGGCGCCGCTGTGCTTCAAGATCCGGCCACAGGTTCTCAACCGCTTAGCGGGCGGTCGGTTATCGCCGGACTCGCACAAGGCATGAGCTTCCGAGCAGGTCTGGGATCGCTGACCCACGCAAGTCCACCGGACAAGCGTGGTGAGATCACCTCAAGCTACTTCATGGTGCTCTATACCGGTACTGCGATCCCG
>DASYMC010000417.1:0-6476 GCA_036009255.1 Pseudonocardiaceae bacterium | reverse complement strand
CGTCGGCCCGGACAGCGTGGCCGCGTACTACGACAGCCAGCCCATCGGCATGACCGCGGACTACACCGTCCTGCAGACCCGGCGACTCGCCGACGACCTGGTCCTCGGCTACCTCAGCGTCGACTTCGGCTTCACCGACCGGCCGACGCTGACCGTATATCTCAGCGTCATCCTGCGCCGCACCGGCGAGACCTGGCTCATCAACCACTACCAGGTGTCCCGGCTCGGCGACTCAGACGGCAACCACAGCGTTCACAGCTGAACAGGAGCACGGCCATGGAATTTCTTGTTGACATGGTGACCACCGTCCCCGAGGGGACCTCCCTACCAAGCCAGCTGGAACCTCGCCGTCACCGCGTCGGCACCGCCGCGGTGGCCTGCATCGGCACCTGGACGACCCGACTTCCGCGCCGACCTGCCCAAGATCGAGCTGCCGGTGCTGGTGGTGCAAGGCGACGCGGACCAGGTTCTGTCCCTGGACAAGACCGGCAAGCGCCTCCCCGGCCTGACCAAGGACGTGCAGCTCGTCGTGGTCGAAGGCGGCCCGCACGCTATCGCCTGGACGCACGCCGACCAAGGTCAACACCGCACTGCTCGACTTCCTGCGCACCTGAACCCCAGCCACCCGAGCGCCCGGGTGCGCAGGCCACGCGGAGCATCCCCTAACACGGGATGGCCGCCGCCCATGTCATCCCATTACGGCCCGGACCCTAGCCCACGCCGATTCGGGCGCAGTACCACCGATCCTCGCAATCACCATCAAAGGAGTCACCATGTCGAACCATTTCAGCGCCGACCATCTCAGGTTTCCCGGTGACGACACGCGGCTTGACCTCACCGATGTGTACGCATTCAGGTCAATGGCGGACCCGGGCAAGACGGTGCTGATCATCGACTCGAACCCGACGGTCAGGCCCCCCATCGAGTTGCCCTCGACGGTCATCACCAGCCGGGATTTTCACCCCAGCGCGGTCTACCGGATCAACGTCGACAACGACGGCGACGCGCACGCCGACGTCGCATTCACGTTCACCTTCTCCGAGCTCGACAACGGCGCTCAAACCGGGACCGCCTACTACGCCACCGGCACCCAGGCCCGCGAGCCAGGGCCGGCCGGCCAGGTGCTCACCTCGTCCCTCCCGGTCAGCTTCGTCGCGATGGCCCAGCCCGTCCAGGCCGAAGGGACCCGGCTGTTCGCCGGGGCGCGCAGCGAACCCTTCTTCGCCGATATCGAGGGAGCCCTGCACGGATTCCAGTGGACCGGACACGACGACTTCGCCGGCAACAACGTCCTGACGATCGCACTGGAGGTACCCGACGACATGCTCGGCGCCGACCCGGTTATCGGCATCTGGGCCTCGATCAGCCTGCGCCACGACGGCACGCTCACGCAGATGGACCGCGGCGGCAACCCGACCATCAACCCGTTCATCAACCCCGACGGCGAAAAAGACCTCTACAACTCCCGCCAGCCGGCCGACGACGTGACCAACTACCTCCGACCGTGGTCCAAGATCCTGGAAAACAACGGCTACCCGCCCGAAGAGGCCAGGCAAGCAGCCCTCATGGTGCTGCCCGACATCCTGCGTTACGACCGCACCAGGGCCGCCACCTACCCCAACGGCCGCCACCCCACCGACGACGTCTACAGCATGCGCTTCGCCTGGCTAAGCCACGGCAAGATCTCCCCGACCGGCCTCAAGCCGCACGACGACCTGCTCAACGAGTTCCCCTACCTCGGCCTCCCGAACACCTAGCGGCCCGGGCCGACATCGAAGGTCAGCTCAATGACACCGGGTTGGGCGGGGCGCTGTTTTTGCTGCCCTGCAGCTGCAGCAGTCTCTGGGGTACACCGCCACGGCGGCCGAACTCTGTTTTCTGCCCTTCACCGTGATCATGTTGCTGCTCTCCAGCCGGATTGGAGCATTGGCCCAACGCATCGGACCCCGCTGGCCGATGACCATCGGCCACTGGTGGCCGGTGGTGGGCTTGCGCTGCTGGTCCGCGCCGTGCCCGGCGCGAGCTATCTCAGCGGGGTACCGGCTGGAATCGCGGTATTCGGTCTGGGTATGGCCCTCACCGTGGCACCGTTGACCTCCGCAGTGATCGTCTCCGTGGAGGAAGAACACGTGGGCACCGCCTCCGGGGTCAACAACGCCGTTTCCCGGATCGCCAGCCTGCTCGCCGTTGCCGTTCTCCCACTCGCCGTTGGGCTCGGCAACAGTGGGCACCGGCCCCCTCGGCTCAGGATTCGCCCACGCGATGCTCATCTCAGCAGCGCTGTGCAGCCGCAGCGGCATCAGCGCCCTGGTCACGATCAAGCGGCAAACAGCAGTTCAGCTCCACACACTGCCCGGGCTCACCCAGACATGCCAGCAGCCATCCACCCGCACACCACAGCCCACCGGTCCACACCAAGCACCCTGACACCAGGCAAAATCGCCCGCCCGGCACCAGACGGCAATCCTCGAACCGCCCAGCATCGACATCACCAGGACGTAATATTGAGTTGGCCGAGTGCCGTGGTGACCCAGGCATAGCGACTACATCCCCGCCAATTTCGCAGCGTCAGCAATAAACTCACCGCGCTGTAGCGCCGCCCAGAACGTCTGGACGGTGTCGGCCACCATGCGCTCGGAAAACACCGTCATCATCAATACCCTTGATCCCAAGTGTTGCGATCACTGCAAGGACGCGCGGATCCTCTACTAAATACACGGCGATCAGCATCTAGGATGTCGGCGGCTGACGCTGAAATCGTCCTGGCAGTCTGCGATCGCAACGCGCTAAGTAGCCGGGATGAAATAAGTTATCCACTTCAGGACTCCGTCAAGCTTGCGAATTGCGGCGATGTCATTTTTGGCGTATTTGTTAATTCATTCCGGCTCCTAAGCCAGGGCGGCGTCAGCAGCTGCAACCAGCGCATAGTCATGCAGGGTGAGTCGCCGGGTGCAGTGTCCTCTGCCACGAGTCGTGCGGTAGCGGCACAGGCCTTGCCCTCGAAATTTCCGCTGTTCTCGGCATCGCCCGACTGGACCTATGATCGGTGTGTGGACATCGGCGATGCTCGGGTTGGGGAGCGGGTCGCTTCGGTTGCGGCCAGCCTGGAAGCTCGAGTCGTCGAGCTGGTATCGGACATTTGTGACTTGATCCAACGCGACATTCCCCCGTTGGATGTCGACCCCGCGCTGACCAGCCTGCTGGATGCCAGTGTCGAGGAGAATGTCGTCACCGTCGTTCACATGCTGCGGCACGGGATTGTCACGGCTAACGTCGAGGCGCCGACTGCCGCCTTGGAGTACGCTCGGCGGCTGGCGCAGCGCGGCATCCCCGCTACGGCCCTGGTCCGTGCCTACCGTGTGGGTCAGGCTCGTTTTCTGCGGCATTGCATTGATGAGCTGCTGTGCCAGACACCGGGTGATCACGTTGAGGGTGTTAGCACCCAGTGGATGGTCGAGCATGTCTCGGAGACCCTCGATCGCGTGATCGAGCAGGTCATTGCCGCGTACGAGAGCGCGCGGGAGCGTTGGGTGCGTAACCGCAGTGCGATAGTGACCATGCGGGTGAAGTCGGTGCTTGCGGGAGACAACGTCGAAGTCAGGGCGGCGGAGACCGCGTTGGGGTACCGCCTGCTGCAGCGGCACCTGGGTGTGGTGCTCTGGGTGGAAACCCCGGCGTCCGCCAGCGATGATCCGCTTGAGCGGCTGGGACGGGTGGCATCGGCATTGGCGGTGGCGGCGGGATCGCCGCAGGCCCCCCTATTTGTTCCCTGTGATGAGACCAGCGCTTGGGCCTGGCTTGCGATCACGCCCGGAGCGGTGCTGGGACGCGATGAGCCGCAGGCGGTGATCGCAGAGCGGGAACTATCCGTTTCGATGGCGCTCGGTGAGTCGGCATTGGGCGTCGATGGGTTTCGCCGGACGCATCAGCAAGCGCTGCGTGCCCAGTCCGTCGCCCTTGCCGCCGGGCCGCACCACGTCCCGGTGACCTACTTCGTCGACGTCGCTCCGGTCGCGATGATGTGCGCCGACATCGAATCGACCCGGGAGTGGGTCAGGGAGACGCTGGGCGCGCTGGTGATCGATTCTGAGCGCAATACGCGATTGCGCGAGACCGCTCGTGTGTTCCTGCAGACTGGCGGTAGTTATACCTCCACCGCCGATCAGCTGTTTTTGCATCGCAACACTGCGCATTACCGGGTGCAGAAAGCAGAAGAGCTTCGCGGCCGTCCGCTGCGCGAGGGTCGGCTCGATGTGGAGTTGGCCCTCCTGGCCTGTCACTGGCTCGGCAGCGCAGTACTCCAACCGGGTTCCTGAGTATCCCGGGTCTGCGTTCCGGGGGATGGATCAGTCGCGCAGCACAACGTTACGCGGCCAGTTTGTACTGGCGACCCGATGGCCATGACCGACTGCCTGCCTACGGTCAATGACAGACGTTGGGGCATACCTGGCATGCCAACGACCACCGTACGCACGGTTCCCGCGAAAAGGGGTTGAACATGACCAACGAGACACTTCAGCGAAACGTGACCGATGAGCTGGCTTGGGATCCCAAGATCGACAGCGAGGCGATCGCGGTGTCCGCCGATGATGGCGTCGTGACGCTTCGCGGCACTGTAGGCAGTTTTCGACAAAAGCGCGAAGCCAAGCTGGCAGCCGAACGCGTTCGCGGAGTCACTACCGTCAACAACGCACTCGACGTCCGCGTTCTGACCGAACACCGCAGGGAAGACGCCGAGCTCCGGGGCGACGTGCTCCAAGCGCTTATACTTGATGCCTTGGTCCCCGCCACCATCGACGTCACCGTGAAAGACGGAATCGTCACCTTGACCGGTACTGCCCAGTGGCGATACCAGCGTGATGAAGCCGAATTCGTCGCGGCCAATGTCCGGGGTGTCATCGATGTCGAAAACGACGTCGACGTCATGAGTCCTCTGCCCGATGCTGGTGAGGTGCACCAATCCATCACCGAGGCCCTGGAACGCAATGCCACCCTCGATGCCGACCACATCGCGGTGAGCAGCGCGGCGGGCAGGGTCACCCTCACCGGCAGCGTGCGCTCGTGGGCAGAACGCGATGCGGCGGTGTCGGCCGCCTGGTCAGCCCCCGGCGTGCTCACCGTCGATGACCGCCTCAGGGTTTATTATTGAGTCCATTGTATTGTTAGGAGGGGAGCGTCCCCATGTCGTTTGTGTCCTCTGCCTTGTTGTGGCGGGAGGCTCCTCGCGGTCGCTATCGGGATCGTGTCTGTCGTATGGCCACACATCACGGTGGGCGCTTTCGTGATCCTGTTCGCGATCTATGCATTTGTGGCTGCGGGCAGTGATGCGGCCAGGGCGTTTAGCAGTGACCGTGCCGGCCCGGTCGCGGGATACCTGTTGCTCGCCCTGCCCTCCCTCGCCGCCGGAGTGATCGCTTTACTGTGGCCGGGCCTCACCGCGCTCGCGCTGACCATCTGCGTCGCTGCCTGGGCGCTGGTCACCGGCATCCTGGAGGTCATCCTCGCGTTCTGGCAGGGTGAGACCGTCGGCGAGCGGGCGATGTGGGCCCTGGGCGGCCTCGTCTCCATCGCCCTCGGCGTAGTGCTCGCGCTTCGCCCCGATATCGGTGCACTGTCCCTGGCCACCGTCTTCGGACTCTTCAGCATCATCGCTGGGGTGTCCGCGCTCATTCTGTCGGCACGAGCACGCCAGATGGCCACCCTCACCGGGCGGCTTGCCCACTCCCCGGCGTAAGACCCAGTGCCAAAGCCCAGATCGGGACTGGGTGATGACCACGAGAACCTTCCAGGCTGATGACGGCAATGACTACGAGATCTCGTCGGACGCGCTCGGAGATGGCGAGCAGGGCACTGTACCTCGGCAGTCGATGCTCCGAGCGCACCGATCTTGCGATCAAGCGGATTCGCGGCGGCGCCGCACGCGACCCCGAAAAAAATCGGAACTGCAGATCGCGCTGCGGTTGGGTCAAGCACCGCCGCGACATCTGCTCGCACCGCTTACGTGGGCGGTCGATGGGACGACCTGCTGTTGGTGATGCCGCGAGCCGATCGCAGCCTCGCTCAAGAGCTGGCCGAGCACCCCCTGCTACCCGTGCTGCGGGACGTCACCACGGGCTTGATCGAACTTTACGATGACCCTGGCGGCCCGGGCGGTGCGCGCCGCGGCGCTGGAGGTGCCGCCACTGGTGCTGGCCCGGCGCGGGGTGAGCTCCTCGGCCGGGCCCGCGCCTGCTTCGGTCAGCCCGGGATCAGGCCCAGCTGGCGCATCAGCCCTGCCAGGTCAAGGCAGCCCCACCGCTCGACGATCTTGTCGCCGCGGACGCGGAAGATGTTGATGCCGGGCAGGGTAAGCGTGTTTCCCGTGGCCTTGACGCCCATGAGCTCTCCGCGGTGGGTGCCGCTGGCGGTGAAGCGCTCCACCACGAGGTCGCCCTCGGCGACGAGCTGGTGCACGTCGCTGTGCCAATCTGGGCAGG
>DASYMC010000416.1:0-3828 GCA_036009255.1 Pseudonocardiaceae bacterium | reverse complement strand
CCGATCGGCTTCATCAGCGACCACCTCGAGGTGATCTGGGACCTCGACAACGAGGCCAGGGAGACCGCCGCGGAACTCGGCCTGGCCTTCGCTCGCGCGGGGACGGCGGGCACCCATCCGGCGTTCGTCGCCTCGATCCGCCACCTGCTGGAGGAGCGCCGCGCCGGGGCAGTGCCCCGATTGGGCACCAACTGCCCCGCCGGATGTTGTTTTGTTGCCCGGTCCGGCCGCCCGGCGAACTAGGTAGATGGCCGGTTTCGTCGGTACCGGTGCGGCCTTGTCGCCGGCGGGCAGGTGCTTGCCGAGCCTGGAATGCTGGTCAGCTTCGACGATGGTCTCGGCGGCCGTGGGCGTGGCGTAGCGGGTCGGGGGTGGTAGTGCTCGTCGTAGTACTTGGGCGGGCAGGAGCACCGTCACACGCCGACGAGGAACTGCGCCGCAGCGTCGTTCCAATCCAGGAGGGTCGTAAAGGTGCCGTCGAACACCCCAATCCGCACCGTTTAGGTTCCACCGACCGCGTCTTTTGGGACCGTCCAGTTCCAGATGTACGGCCGCGTCTGATTCGCCGCGAACGCCTGGCTTTCAGAGTACCTACGATCCAGAAAGGTTCCGTTAGGCGTATAGACGTAGAGGACTACGACTGCCGTGACGGCCGTAGAGCTCGTCACATTCGCCGCAATCCCCACCGTCCCGCCTGGTGAGGCGGCGGCCGCGGGGGAAACCGGCACCGCATTGGCGCTGGAAGTGAAACCCGGCTTGCTCTATACCAGGGTCGCGAGTTTGTCCTTGTATCCTTGCCCGTAACCGGCAGTCGGCGCGCCCGTGCTGTAGTCAGTAATCAGCCCGTAGTGCAGGCCGTCGGATCCATCGCAGGATACCTTAGCCCACTGCCAGGCCAGGTAGTGCTGCCCCTTGACCTCCAGCCAGTCGATGACCGGATTGATGAGGTCCACCGCGCAGGTGCTCTGCCCCATTTCGCCTGCGATCAGCGGATACGACTGCACCACTGGCCCCAGTTCGTCGTTGATGCATGTGGAGTCGGAGCACTGACTGCCGCCAGGGCCGGGATAAATATGTACTGACGCCGCCAGATTGTTCAGGGGGTCATGAGGCTTATAGGCCATCCATTGGCCCAGGTGGCCCGTGTAGGCGACCCCCGCCACCATTACAAGATTGGTGGCGCCCGCGCTTCGCACCGCGTTCAGTAGTTCCTGCATACCAACCGCGGCGTAGTTGCCTTGAGTGGGTTTGCCATTGACAGGGTAGGGGCCAGGACAGTTGACTGTTGGTCCGCTCGCGGGGCTGCCGTCGCGCAGGCACGTCCACGCCAGGACAGAGTCGACATTATTGTCCGGAAACGGCTCATTGTAGAGATCAAAGATTACCCCGGTGTTGTTCTTGAAGGCGTTGGCCACCTGCTGCCAGAAGGTGATGGAATGATCCCGGTCGGGCATGGGCAATTGGCGGGTCGCTTGCTGGTTGCCCGGGGCGGCCCAGTGCAGATCGAGAATCACCGCGATACCGGCGTTGGTAAGTTTGGTGACATACTGGCTGATTGCGGCCTGATAATTTCCTCCCACCCACTTGGGATCAATGCCCGGGGTATTGACGTCCAGCCAGCAATCTTCGTTCAGGGGCAGCCGCAGGATGTTGATTTTCCAGGAGAGCAGCGCTTGGATGGAGGTGTCGTCGCTTACGCCCTCCACGCCGTGCTGGAAGAAGCCGTAGTTGTAAATGCAGGCGTACTCGGGCGATGGCTCGTTCGCGCCGCGCAGGCGCAGAGGCAGGTCGGCGCCATCGCGGATCTGGTTGCCCACTACGTGCAAGCCCGAGATGGCGGGCACGGCGGCCAGTTGGTCGGCTTCCGCTCGCCACGGTGAACTTGTCGTGATCAGCATAAGCGTGAGTGTGATTATCGCCGCTCGCCAAGGCCAGCTCAGCGCACCACGTCGGCGCGGGAACTCGCGCCGATCGCTTTCTTTACTGCCCCTTGGAGCGCTCACCGTTCCCCCTGCTCAAGGACCACTTCCAGCTACAACATGTCGATCGCAGATCGTCGCGGGCGAGGATGTCGATCTCATGGCGAAGAATCGCTTCGCGTTGGTCTGACCTCGTCGAATCGCTTCGAGTTGGTCTGACCTCGTCGGCCACCAACTGCGGAGGCTGCGTGTGGATCGAGACGAGTCATCCTGTCGATCCGTCGTCACCGTTGCGTCACGGAGGCATCACCAGGCCCTCGTGGTCGGAGGACGCCCCGACGAAGACAGCAGCCCGGCGAGGGAGACGAAAGCCGACGTGTCCTTGAATGGGCCGCTTAGCGCGGCATCTCCGGGGTCGACGAGTTGGATGCTGTCGAAGAACATGAGGCAAGGACGGACCGGGTCCGTTCGCTCTGCGCGGGCAGAGCCGGTCATCGCTCGACCGGGTGATTGCGCGGCTCGATTGTGTGTCACTCCGCCGCTCCAGACGCCGTCGACCGGCGCGGTCTCCACGCGGGGCCACCCGCGGCAGGGGCCGCCGTATTGGACGTCCTCCCCATCCGCAGGAAGGGAGGCCAGCCGTGCCCGTTGGCGCTGCGATTCTGCCGACGTCGGTCATGCGGCATGGGACGAGCTCATGGCGTGGTCGTCGTCCCGGTACAAGACCTCGACGCAGCAGACGTATGCCAGGTATCTGCCCCGCTGGACGACCTGGTGCGCCGACCACGGACTCGACCCGCTGGCCGCCCGCCGCGCCGATGTCGAGCTGTGGCTGCGCTCGGTCGCCGACTCTGGCCTATCTCGGGCCTCCGTCGCCGCGCACTACGACGCGGTCGCCAGCATCTACCGGCTGGCCTGCGAAGAAGAATTGATCGCGGACAATCCCTGCGCCCGCGTCTCCCGGCCGAAGGTGCACCGAGAGTTGCAGCGCCGCGAGGTGTTCACCGTCCTGGAGTACGCCGCCTTCCTCACCGCTGCACGCGCGCTGGGGCCCACCCACCACGCCATCGCCGTCCTCGGCGGCATGCTCGGACTCCGGGGGAGTGAGATGGCCGGTCTGACCGTCGACTCCCTCACCACCGTCCGCGGCTACGTCACGTTGACCTTTCATCGGCAAGGGCGACAAGCCCGCCCGAGTGCCCGTGCCCCTCCCGGCTCTGCCTGCGGTCCAGGCCGTCATCGACGGCCTGGACCAGCGGGCCGCTGTTGCGCACCCGCACCGGCGCCGGCATGGATCGCCGCTCGGTGCACCGCTATGTCGCGCGCACCGCCCAGATCGCCGGGATCAGCCGGCTTATCGGTCCACACGCACTGCGCCGCACCGTCGGCACGGTCGGGATCAATCAGGGCATTCCACTGCGCGACATCCAGCGGCTGCTGCGCCACGCCCGCCCGGAGACCACCCTGGCCAGTTACGACATCAGTGGCGACGTCCTCGAGCGGCACGCCTCCCACCAGGTCGCCGGCTTCCTCGCCGGCTGGGCGAGCTAACCCGAAGAAGGAGGACACCGCCTGCGAGCGACCCTCGAGCTGAGCGGCAGCCCTCAGGGCGGCGGCTTCAGGGCCACAGGGGCCAGGTGTGGCGCGCAGCCGCCGGTGCAGCACGCGGAGCCGTCAGGCCTCGGTCAGGCGGTTCCGCCCGTCGCCTCAGTGGACGCGGGACCAGGGACCACCCCCAGCTGCTGCATCAAGCTCATCGTGTCCATGGTGATGCGGCTTTCCGCCACCTTGCCGTCGCGGTAGTGGTTCATCACCCAGTACTCCACGGACACTGTGCGTCCGGTCGGTGGGATGCCCACGAACGTGCCTCGGTGTGTGCCTTTCCACGTCCCCCACCCGGCAGTCCGAC
>DASYMC010000415.1:0-8212 GCA_036009255.1 Pseudonocardiaceae bacterium | reverse complement strand
GACGAGGTGCGAACCGGCATCGATATTCCCTGAGATTGCCGGGCCGGCATATTCGATACGACCGCCCCGGACCACCAGTTCGGAGTTCTCGACGGGTTGCGCACCGTTGCCGATAATCAGGCGCGCACCGTGGTACAAGGTGTCTTTCATCAGGATTTCCCGTCTACGTGAAGGAAGCAGGTCGTGTGGCGAAGCGCTGGATTGCTAGCCGCCTACTCGATCTCCGACAGACCGCTCAGTGCATGCCAATGCCGGTTGTGGTACACGAGCGGAGCCGCGTCTAGGACGGGCACTTCCTCCAGCGGCTCGGATACGAGTCGCGAGGCGTGTGCAATGACGATCGTCGCTGCCCCTGCTCGAACCTCGTGGACGATTCGGCACAAGATCCGTATGGGAGCGGCATGAAAATAGGGTTCACCGCTCTCGAGCTGCGACCAGGCGGAAGCGTCGGCGAAACGATCGACTCCCCCGGTGGCGCCCAGCTTCGCCAGCTGGACGCGCGCCGAATCCAGCAGGTGCACGACGGTCGTTTCCGCCTGCCTGATGGTGGCGGAACACCCGGAGAGGTCCGACAGGGAAAAGGCCAGGAGCGCCGGTTCGGCGCTGACTGACACCAGCGAACTCACCGTCATCGCAACCGGGCCCTCCTTCCCGCGCGCCGTGACCAAGGCCACTCCGCCTGGATGGTTGCGGAACGCCGCCTTGAACTCACTTGCCGACAGACCCGACTCAGAGGTGAAGTCGTCGTTCGCGACCGAGCTGCGCTCGAGTTGTGTACGCATCGACGCTCCTATTCATCATATTCATCATTATGATTGTGCTCCATGATAGATTGGTTCGTCAAGGGCCCGTGTCTGGCGCAGCCGGCGCTCTGGCATTCACTGGCCGGCCCGCCGACGGAGGGAGCTGAGGCCCTGTGTCGCTCGCTCGCGTCCTTCGACTCAACGGATGCAGCTCGGTTATGGAACACAGCGATGCGGATCGGCGATGACAACTCAGGACGAGCCGGCATGGGAGCGGGAGCTGTGGCGCAAAGTCGCTGCGCCGCCGAAGCAACGCGCGGAGATCGTGCTGGAACAGATCACAAAACTGGCGGCGTCGCGTCCGTCAGGGCATCGCCTCGGCAGCAAGGAAGAACTCCGGGTCAAGAGCAACGTCTCGGTTGGAACATTCAACGAGGCTCTGCGACTGCTCCAATCACGAGGAATCGTGTCGGTCCGCCGGGGCCCAGGCGGCGGGGTTTTCGTCGCGGAACAGTCGGTGCTGACCAAACTTCGCAACGACGTGATTTCTCCTGATGGTCCCCCACCCAACCCAGTCGAGGTCGACAGCATCGCGCGGGCCCTCACCCCACTTCTTTTAGTGGACGCCACGCGAAGCGGGACCGCCGAAGACGGTCGGGAATTGCGAGAGCGGCTGGCGGCTCTTACGGAGGCCGCCGACAGGCGTCAGGCCGAGCACATGCACGAGGCGAGCGTCGAACTCTACGTGGCCATCATCGGAATTTGCTCCGGACGGACTCTGCGTTCATTCATGAAGATCATCGTCGAGATGTACTTGGAGCGTCTCAGTCACGAAACACCTTTCGTACCGGCCGATACGGTACTCCGCACATTCCTCGACGATGTGACGAACCTTGTCGAAGCCATCGCCACGCACGACCTCGCTGGCGCCAGAAATGCCGTCAACAACGGTAATCCCTTCCAATTCTTCACCAAAGCCGAATCCGGTCCCAGATAGCTGAAGAGCTGGGCTCGGATGCTGCCAAGGTGCCGGCCCGTGTGTCGGAAGGCTGCGGGCCGGCACCCTGCTCCGAGTCAGCCGCCGACGAAGACGCTCTTCGGGTGGAGGAACTCCTGGAGGCCGGTCCAGCCGCCTTCCGAGCCGATGCCGCTTCGCTTCACTCCGCCGAACGGTGCGCCCGGCGTGATCCTGTTGGCACCGTTGATGCCGACCTGGCCGGACTCCAGCTCGCGGGCAACGCGGTGCGCACGACCCAGGTCATGGGTGTGGACGTAGGCGGCCAAGCCGTACTGATTGTCGTTGGCCTTGGCGATGGCTTCTTCCTCCGTGCTGAACCTCAGCATGGACAGCACTGGTCCGAAGATCTCCTCCCGAGCGAGCGGGCTGTCGTTGTCGACATCGCTGAAGAGCGTCGCATTGACGAAGTACCCCGGTCGGTCGGGCCGGTCGCCGCCGTAGACCAGCCGGCCGGATCCGTCGCTCTTGGCTCGGTCGACCACTCCGAGAATGCGGTCGCGGTGCCCCTCGGACACGACCGGCCCCAGTTGCGTGGCCGGGTCGAGCGGATCGCCCGGAGGGAAGGCGAGGCTCATCTTGGTGAGCCGGGCCTCGACTTCGTCGAAGATGTCGTCGTGGACGAAGAGGCGGGTGGCGAGAATGCAGCCCTGCCCGCACGCGGCCGTCGAGCCCATTACGAAAGAGAACGGCACTGCGAAGTCGAGGTTGGCATCCGGGAAGACGATGTTCGCGGACTTCCCGCCGAGCTCGAGGGTGACCGGTTTATTCAGCGCTGCCGCGGAGGCAAGGATCTTCGTCGCTGTGGCGGTTCCTCCGGTGAAGGTGATCTTGGCGACGTCCGGATGACGGACCAGGTGGTCTCCTTCTGCGGCTCCACCGGTCACGACATTCAGGACACCTTCCGGCAGTCCCGCTTCCAATGCGAGTTCCGCAAAGGCGATCGCCGTGAACGGGGTGAGTTCGGCAGGCTTCACGACCACGGTGTTTCCGGCCACCAGTGCAGCCGGAACCTTCATTCCTTGGCTCATCAGCCCGACGTTGTACGGCGTGAGGGCGGCGACGACGCCGTACGGCTCGTACAAGACGTAGTTGAGCCCGCCAACGCCCGCCCGCGTGGAGACGACGCGGCCATCGATCTTGTCGGCCCACCCCGCGTAGTACCGGGTCCAATTGATCGTGGTCGTCACATCGCCAGCTGCTTCGGTGATCGGCCGACCCGTCTCGTAGGTGATGAGCGCCGCCAGCCGCTCGCTGTCACGCTCGAGAAGATCTGCCAGCTTGTAGACGATGCGTCCTCGTTCATCCGGCGACGTGTTCCGCCAGGCCGGAAAGGCGGCGCGAGCCGCTGCCACTGCCTGGTCTATCTCGGGAATGCCCGCCTGTGGCATCTCGGCCTGTACCTCTCCGGTGCCGGCAAAGTGCATCGGGAGTGTTCCGGCACCGGTCCGGGCAACCCGGGCGTCTCCGATGATCAAGCCGCGTTCGGCGATGGCAAGGACGGGGTTTGCAAATTTCACGGACATGCGGGTTTCCTGTTCTGTTCGTCTTTCCTGCTTTGGATGGTTCGTAAGGATTTGTCGTGCGTTTCGGAGGTATCGAGACCGGCGGAACCGCTTGCGGCCTGATTTCGTTACTGGGCGCCGCGAGCCCCCGTCAGACCAGCGGTGAGATCTGCTCCTCGATCCCCAGCAGGGCTTTGCCGTAGGTCTCGTAATTGATCTCCGGCAGCGAGAAGGCATGCCGAGCAACGGCATTGGAGTCCCGCCAGATCCGTTGCAACGGGTTGGATTCTGCGAACGAACCCGCGCCATGAGCGAAGAGGAGCATGTTGATTGCCTCATTCGTGCTCTCGAGCGTCGCGCTCACATGTGTCCTGATCGACGCCCGCTCGAGGAGATTCGGATAGTGGTCCTGCTCAGACCACTCACCGATGCGTTCCGCCGCCCGGTACGCGTGCAGACGGGCTGTCTCGAGCAGTGTCGCCGCTCGCGCAATCTGAATTTGAAACCCGGTCGACTCGGACTGCGACTCGAAGTGCGTATATGCAATGCCTTTGCCGGCCTTGGAGACCACGAACTCCAGCGCGGCCTTGCCAAGTCCCAGCTGCGGACCAAGCATCAGGGTGAGCAAGACTGACGACAAGGGAGCGCGGTAGAGCACTTCGTCCTTGAACGGCGTCGGATAGTCTCCCTCGATGAACCTGGCCATCGGAGACATTCGATTCGCCGGCACGAATACGTCGTCCCACACCGCACAGTTGCTGGCTGTCCCCCGCATTCCGGAAACGAACCAGGTGTCCTCGATCGTGACGTCCTGGATCGGTGTGCGCAGCGTGCCCAACCCCACGACTTCACCGGCGTCGTCGAGCAGGTAGCTATTGACCGCGATCCAGGTGGCATGCGAGCAGCCGGTGGCGGAGTAGCCGCGACCGGACAGCCGCCAGCCCCCGTCGACCGGAGTTGCTCTGGCCGACGGCGAGAGTATTCCACTCATCCGCGCGTCCGGGTCGGCGGCGAAGACCTCGAGCTGGTCCTCCTCGGACTCCGTCCCCATCGTCCACGCAGACTGGGCGTACAGCACCGTCACCCACGCCGCGCTGCCGTCAGCCTCGGCGATTGCGGCGATCACGTCGAGCTGATCCCGAACGCTCAACTCGAGACCGCCGAGCCGAGCGGGCACAGCGATCTTGAACGCCCCCGCCTCGTGCATGGCGTCAACGGTCGTCTGCGAGAGTCGGCGATTCCGCTCGCCATCCTCGGAGTTGCCCGAGATCAGCGGGTGCAGGTCCCTGATCCGTTCAACGACGTCCGCGGCCGCGCACCTGGATGCGAGAACAGGAGAAGTCCTGCGCATGTCCACTCCGTTGAGATTCATCATGATGAATATATTGAACATGGTGGTAGGTGTCAAGATTAATGAGCGTCGACGTTGAATGGGAGTTGAGCGAGGTGGATCGGCCAGCCGCTCATGAGCAATCGACCGTTTCGCAGCGTTTCGCTCATATGTCCGGTCAAACTCAATTGGCGAACTGGAATATGTCCGGCCCGTCCATGGGGGAGGCCACCAGGACCCGCGACGGGCATTCGTCCGTGTTCCGGGAGTCCTAGCGACGCATGCGATTTCGGGCTGCACCGCCTATCGGTACGGTGGGCCTCTTGGGGCTAACCCCTAGGATTCATGTGTGCCCCCACCCGACCGAGCTCACTGACGGAGCCCCGGGTGATTCCGTGATTTGAGGGGTCGTCCGCGCGCACGGTTGCCCCCGCCGACTCGGCGTTGCCCACCGCCACGACCACCTTGATCGCGCCGTCGATGTGTTCACCGGCGTAGCGCAGGGCCGTCGGGAGATCGTGGAGGCCGAATGTGTGCGTGTGGATCTTGGTGGCATCGAAGCGTTTCTGCGACATCAACGCTGCGGCGCGGTGTGTGGCGCTCTTGCCCTCGCCGCGGATGCCATAGAGGTAGATGTTGTTCCGGACGATGTGGGCGACGTCGATCGCCGCCGGCTCGTGCGGGAAGGCGGCGAGACAGATGCGGCCACCGCGGCTCAGCATGCGCGCCGCCTGATTCACGGCATCGGGTGCACCAGAACACTCCAGTACGTAGTCCAGTCCCTTGCCGCCCGTGACATGGCGCACCGCCTCCACGGCATCCTCGTTGCGCACGTTGATCACGTGATCCGCGCCCATTGCGCGGCCGATCTGCAGGCGGTTGTCTCGGGTCCCGGTCAGAATCACCGGCGATGCCCCCAGCGCCTTGGCCACCGCGACGCCGAGCAATCCGATCGGTCCTGGCCCCAACACGGCCACACCCTCTCCGGCCACCAGCCCGCCGAGTTCGCTCAGCCCGTACATCGCAGTGCCTGCGGTCACCACCAGCGTCGCCTCGGCGTCCGACATGCTGTCCGGGATGGGAACGAGCGTGTTGACGTTGTTGACGGCGTATTCGGCGAATCCACCATCGGTGGTTAAACCGTTGGCGCGATGGCCCTTGTCGACGTTGCCGTAGTTGAGACCGTAGTTCAGGCAGGCGGTGTACATGCCAGCACGGCAGCGCTTGCACTGCCCGCAGCCGGCATGGACCTCGACGGTGACACGCTGCCCGATGCGGTACTCGTCCACGCTCGGTCCGAGCGCCGCGACGGTGCCCATGTATTCGTGACCCGGGGTGAACATCTTGTTGAACGGTTCACCGCCGTGGATCATCGCCGGCGGGCCGCGGTGGATGATCTCCAGGTCCGTCGCACAGATCCCCACCGCGTCGATGCGCACCAAGACCTCGGCGCGTCCCGGCATCGGGATTGGCTTGTCCACCAGGCTGAGCTGTCCGGGATCACCCAGGACCCAGGCCCGCATGTGCTCGGGCAGCGGATACACGTCGGCGGTCTTGATCATCGGTGGATGCCGACGCTGACGACGGCGCCAATCACGCTGTACACCAGCCGTACTCGACGAGGGCGGTGACGTCCTGCGTCTGCCACCCATCCTGGGCCACCTGCCGGTAGGCGTCGCGCGCCGCCTCGGTGACCGGCAGCAGCGGGCCACCCTTGGCGAGATCCAAGGCGAGCGACACGTCCTTGACCGCCTGGACGCTGGTGAACCAACCGACGTGATCGGGGTCGAAGAAGACGTCGATGCGATTGCGTAAACCCGCGGGCATCATCAGCGACTCACGCAAAGTCACCGCCAACGTGGTGTCGTCGATACCCGCGGCCCGCCCCACCCGTATCGTCTCGGCGATCACCGCCAGCTGCACCAGCAGCATCTGGTTGTTCAACAACTTGATCACCGCTGCGGTCTCCGGGCGGTCGCCGACATCGAACGCACCGGCGAAGACCGGCCACACCGGAGCCAGCACCGCACGGGCTGACGCCGGGCCGCCGACGACGAACGAGGCAACACCGGAGCGGACGGCCTGCGGCGCCCCGAGGATCTGCGCGTTGACGAACCTGTCACCGTAAGCCTTTGCAAGAGCAGTGATTACCTCGACAGCCACTGTTGCCGTGTTGACCACCACCGTCTGCGCCCAGCTCGCACGCGCCTCAACGTTCGGAGCGGCCACGTCCAGGGTGCTCTGATCGTCGGCCAGGAAGAGGAAGACGACATCAACCTCGTTGCCCACGTCGTCCGCAGAGCCCATGACCCTGGCTCCTCGCTCCTGCAGCGAGTCAGCCCGGCCCGGGGTGCGGTTCCACACGCTCACCTCGTGGCCATCGTCGAGCAACCGGTCGGCGAACGCACGTCCCATCCTGCCCAGTCCGATGATCGCTATCCGCATGCGCCGCTCCCTTGCCTATTGCCAAGCGATGCCGTCGCCTCGCCGTGGCCCCGATATGCCTCGTAGCCGATGTCGTCAAGCGAATCGAGCAGCTGCACTTCTGACATGGCCACACCCCGATCCGATCCGCCCTCGTGTGATGAGCGCCTTCACACCAGAGTTAGGCTCAATGGCCGGGATTTCCAGGCCAACTTTCGGCCGCCTCGATGCCCCACCAGCGGGACGCTGGGCATTTGCAGCTGGCTGGTAAGCAAAGTTTCCAGCTGGCGGTACGGGGATCCTGTTGGCAGCTAACGGCACTCGGTCCGTGGGGCGTCACGCGTGTTCTCCGGCGAGGGCACTCACGATGGCATGGATGCATTGCTCTTTGCACGGCCAGCAGTACCAGTCCTGCCAGCTTCTCATCCACTGGAGTGTCCGCTTGGTCGTGCTGCACACGCAGCACTTGGGCCCTTCATCGGGCGGGGATTTCCTGACGGTCTGCCAGATGCCGTAGACAAGGAGCCCCATGAAGATGAGGACGACGATTCCGGTCATGACCCCGTGATCATGTCCGGCGCCGGTTGGACATAGACCACTCGGGATGGGTTGGTGTCGGCGTCGACGAGGGTGACGTCGTCGTGGTCCTCGACTTGGGCACGGGATTCCCGATCACGTGCATCATTGGGTGGCCGTCCGAAATGGCGGTGCAGCGATAGACGCAATGCACCAAGACAGCGCCGACGACGTTGCGGCCGACGAGGGTGTCCAGACTCTTGAGGCTGGTGTCACCCGACAGTTCGTGGACCTCGGCCAGGGTCGGCATCGATATGGTGAGCGTCGCGCCACAGCCTTGTGGACATAGCAGCCTGAGGCCGCGCGGTTGGGTTTTCATTCTGCGGCCTCCTGGTCTTCTTTGCGGATGTTGCATAACACGCGGGAGTGCTGGGGATGCGTGGGCCACGTCAGCGCCGGTTCACTCCTTAGCATGCCCTTCCTCCGGGAGTTGTTGCTAGATATTGACTTTCAGGTTCCTGTCCATGAGGTCGAGCTATAGATTGTCGTCGCGTCTGGAGTGCGACGCGTGACCGCATTCTGGCAGCAACGATGGCATACGTTTCAGCAATAATCGTTCCCGCTGGCGCCCGTGTGGCATGCCTGCTACCTGCAAGACTTCGGCTCGCCCGATGACGCC
>DASYMC010000414.1:0-6692 GCA_036009255.1 Pseudonocardiaceae bacterium | reverse complement strand
ACTTTCCAGGTCGTTGTCCCCTTCGAGGAGTCTGACGCCGCGAAGGTTGCTCCCAACCAGAAGGTCAACGTTACCTTCGACGCCATTCCCGATCTCACCCGCGCTGGTACCGTGGTCTCGGTGGCACCGTCAGGAAGTAACATTTCCAGCGTCATCAATTACTACGTGACCGTGGTTCTCAACGAGATCGATCCGCGACTCAAGGGTGGCCAGACCGCGCAGGCGCGGGTGATAACCAACGAGGTCGAGGATGTGCTCACCGTGCCCAACTCAGCGGTTCGCAAGCGCGGCGATCAAAGTACCGTCACGATCATTGATGCCACCGGAACGCAGCAGCAGGTGAGATTCCAGCCCGGCCTCGTCGGTGATGATCGCACGCAGGTCATCACTGGGCTCAGGGAAGGCCAGCAAGTCGTTCTCCGTGAAGGCGTGTGATTCTCTCCTTACTCATTCTCTTCGTTCAGCTAGGTGTCTTCAATCCGTAAAGCCGGAGGCTTGTGTTCCGGTGGATTGAAGACACCTGGCTTTGTGTGATCAGGTGTTGCCGTTCTGGCGGAAGTCCGCGCGAGACGCGCCGTCCACATCCACAGCAGCATTTCGTCACCGTCAGCTCACACAGATCGGTGCCGCCCAACCGCTGAAGGAATGGTTCAGCCAAGCGGCGGTCAGGCTCACGGTATTTCGCAGATGGCTCCAGCTCAGGGCGGGCAGGCGCCAGGGGGTTGGGCGTCCCCGGATCATCACCTCGTAGCCAGGCAGCCAGGTGTAGGGCACCGAGGCGCCGTCCATAGCCCGAACCCAGCGGGGGAAATGTGCGGCGGCGGCGAGAACCTCGGCGTGCGCGGAGTTGGGGCCTCTTAGGGCGCTGGGTCGAACGTGGCGTCCCGGCACGAAGTGCGCACCGAGATCGACGGTCACCCGCCGGATACCAGAGCGATGCAAGAGGCCCTCGGCGAGTCGCACCGGCTTGGAGCGGTATCCCCACTTGTCCCCGTACCAATCCCACGACCAGCTGTGAGGCTGCTGTGCGGCAGCGACAGTCCACAGCTCGTGACAGGTCCGCTGGACACCATTGTGCTCCGGGGTGTCGGGGAGATAGACCGCGATGAGATCGACGACGAGTGCATCATCCCTGGCCCGGGGCGTGAGATCGACCGAGTGAAGATCGGCAGCGGTGAAGCCCCAGTGCCGCTCCTCGTTCCACCGCCGGATGTTGCCGAGTTGCTCGGTCAGCGAGGTGAACATGACCCCTGGCGGTCTGAGCGAACTCTGCGCCGTCCGGGGCGGCACCCGGCCGTTACTGACGGTGGTCATTTATCCGCTCGCTTTCCCGTCGACACAGCTGTGACCCGTACCAGTGACCTGAGCGCGAGCGTACGGTTACCCACACCGTTCATGCAGCCCCATCAGCCGCGAGGGGTTGCCACCATTTCCAATGTCCACGAATCCGGACGGGCCGATTCCCAACCGACCGGCGTCGTGATGACGGCGATGGCGGAGGTTTTGAGCGGCTCTTCCGCGCCGGTCAGCAGAGCCAAGAGATCCTCGAGGCCGGGATTGTGGCCCACCAGAGCGGCTGTCGATGCTCGTTCCGGAAGCTCTCGGACGACCGCCAAGAGCTCCGCCGCTGAAGCGGCATAGATGCGTTCCTCGTCGCGGAAGCTGGGCGTTGTGGCTAGCTGTGCGGCCGCAAGTTCCCACGTCTGCGCTGCCCGAACCGCGGGAGAGCACACCACCAGGTCGATTGTGTCGATATGCGCACGCAGCCATTGACCGACGGCCGGGGCATCGCGGCGTCCGCGTTCGGCTAGGGGACGGAGGGCATCGGGAGTTTCGGGTGGCCATGCGGACTTCGCGTGCCGGAGCAGGATGAGCGTGCGGATCATGGTCATTCCAGGGCGAGCGTCCGGAGGACCAACCGGGCCGCGTCGCCACCGGCCTCCTCCCCGATTGCCAGGGCGGCTGGCACATCAAGGTCGTCCACCAGCGCAGTGACGACGGCCTCCGATGCGGTGTCCGAGTTGCGTGCCGTCCCGGCAGCTGAATACAGCCGATTAAGCAGGTTTGCCTGAGCATCGATGTCCGTGGCGCGGAAATCCCAGTTCTGGCGCCAGGGTCGGTTGAGCAGCAGCAGTCGCACGGCCGTGGGGGGATAGTGGGCAAGCAGGTCCGAGACCAGCACCAGGTTGCCCACCGACTTGGCCATCTTGGCGCCATCGACGGTGACCGTCCCGACCGGGAACTGGGCCCGCGCGAAGGGACCGACACCGGTCGCCGCCTCGACCATGGCGGCCTGGTAGGCGTGATGCGGGAAGGTGAGGTCCGCGCCACCGGCCAGGACGTCCACTGCGGGACCGAGCACGCCCACTGCGATCGCGGCGCATTCGGCATGCCAGCCGGGTCTACCGCGACCCCACGGGCTGGGCCATCCGGGCTGATCGTCGGAGGAGGGCCGCCATACCGGAACGTCGAAGGGGTCATCCCGGGACTGATCGTCGGGCCGATCGCCGAATTCGGTCGCGAGCTCTGTGGCGCGTTCCAAGGTCAGTCCGGTCTTCGTCAGCACATCAGTTCCACGGAAGTACACCGCACCGTCGCGATGGTAGGCGCGGCCGGTCGCCAACAGTGCGGAGGCCAATTGCACGACCCGCATGATGTGGTGCCGCGCCCGTGGCTCGTGCTCGGGACGGCGCACCCGTAGCGCGGCCATGTCTCGCCCGAACAGGAATTCCTGCTCCAAAGCGAACTCGTCGTAATGCCGGCCGCGTTGCTCGGCTGCGCGGGTCAGCACGTCATCGACGTCGGTGACGTTGCGGCAGGTTACCGTCTCCGCCCCGGCCAGCCGGCACACCGCAGCGGCCGCGTCTGCCCATACGAAGGTGCTGGCGTGCCCGACATGGGTCACGTCATAAGGGGTAATCCCGCAGACATAGAACCGTGCTGGGCTGATGACGGGAAGTGCGGAGCCGCCCAGCCGGATCCGGTCCGTGTGTTCGGGACGGCCGTGATGGTTCATGCATCCATCCTGCCTGCCATCATGCTGGGATGGGCGGCCGAGATCGGGACCGCGCCGGACGGGCCCGCAACGCCCGACCCAGGGACGCACTGGGCCGGCCGTTACCGCACGGCTCGCGTGGCGTCGACCGGGTTCCCGAGGACGTGATCCTCTCCCCGGACGAGGCACTACGGCAGGCCCAGCGGTTCATCGAGGACGGCTACCCCTTTCATGCCCACGAGGTGCTCGAGGGGGTGTGGAAGACAACCGAAGGGGAACATCGCGAGCTGTGGAAGGGTCTGGCACAGTTCGCGGTCGGTCTCACTCACCTTCAGCGGGGCAACGCGAAGGGTGCGGCGACGCTGCTGCGCCGGGCCGCCGACCGGATCGAGCCCTATTCCGCCGACCCCCCTCGGGACCTGGACGTCGCAGCCTTGGCCAGCGACGCCCGCTGGCTCGCTGAGTGCGTCACCCGTGAGTGGGAAACAGTGTTATAGCACCAAACGCCACTCACGGCCGCGACCGGAGGGAGCGACCATGCGCATCGGCATGCTCTTGAGCTACAGCGGTGGCTTCGCCGAGACCGTCGCGGAACTCGTCGAGTACGAGAAGGCCGGGCTGGATATCGTATTCGTGCCCGAGGCCTATAGCTTCGATGCGGTCAGCCAGCTGGGATTCATCGCCGCGCGCACGGAGCGGCTGGAGATCGCATCGGGGATTCTGCAGATCTACACCCGCACACCGGCGCTGACCGCCATGACCGCGGCCGGGCTCGACTACGTCTCCGGCGGCAGGTTCACCCTGGGCATCGGGGCTTCAGGGCCGCAGGTGATCGAAGGCTTCCACGGGCTGCCCTACACCGATCCGCTGGGCCGGACGCGGGAACTAGTGGAGATCTGCCGCAAAGTGTGGCGGCGCGAGCGGCTGGAGTATCCGGGTAGGCACTATCGGATCCCGCTGCCCGCAGATCGCGGATCGGGGCTGGGCAAGCCACTGAAGCTGATCAATCACCCAGTTCGGGACCGCATCCCGATCATCATCGCCGCGATCGGACCCAAGAACGTGGCGATGGCCGCGGAGATCGCCGAGGGTTGGCAGCCCTTCTTGTACCTGCCTGAGCGTGCCACCGAGGTGTGGGGCGACTCGCTGGCCGCGGGTAGGGCCAAGCGGGATCCGTCGCTAGGCGAGCTCGACATCGTGGTCACCGCCTCGCTATCCATCACCGACGACAAGGACGTCGCTGCCAGGCGGCTCGACGCCATCCGGCCGATGCTGGCGCTCTACATCGGCGGCATGGGCGCGAAGGGCCGCAATTTCTACCACGATCTAGCCTGCCGCTACGGGTTCGAGGCAGACGCCGATGCTGTTCAGGACCTCTATCTAGCAGGTAAGAAGGATGAGGCGGCCGCCGCCGTGCCCGACGAGCTGGTTCACTGCAGCTCACTGATCGGTCCCGCCAGCCACATTCGGGAGCGGCTGGCGGCGCTGCGCGCCTCGGGCGTCACCACGCTGAACGTGACCCCGACCGCCGACACCGCGGCGGAGCGGGTCCAGCTCATCGAGCAGATCCGGGATTTCGCAGGCGACCTGTAACTTGCCGGTTTCGCCAGGCACCTCACCCGATGCACGAGCGAGAACACGTCGTCGGTGCGGATGCTGCGCAAGCTTGGCTTCTGGCAGGAGGGGACGCTGCACGAGCATTTCTACGAGGATGGTGCCTTCCACGATGTCTCACTATTTCGTCATGTCGCGCCGAGGTCATGCCAGCGCGATGAAGTCAGCTGAGCCGTCTAGGTGATGGCCCCTACCACAGTGGACGGTGGCGGGCCACCGTGGACAAGATCCGGGCCAGCGTGGGACCGTGGGTTGGTGCGAGACCTGAACGCCACGTCGGCGGCCTTGCTTGGACTGCTGCACACGGGCCCGATGACCGGCGGTCAGCTGGTCGTGGCTGCGGGAGAGCGGTTCGGGTCATTCTTCAGCGTCACCCGCAGCCAGGTCTACCGGGAGCTGCCCGTGCTCGCTGAAGCCGGCCTGCTCCGGCTCGGTAAAAGGGGAGCACGGTCCAGCCAGCAGTACGTCCTCACCGCCGCCGGCAAACGCGCGTTCAAGTCCTGGCTCAATTCCACATCGGGGACGGACAACCTACGCAGTCCGTTGATCTTGCGCCTGGTGCACGCCGGGCACCTCACCGCCAAGCAGCGGGCCAACCTGGTCAGCAGCGCACGTGCCGACTACGTCGGCCACGTCGACGAGGCCAAAGCCGAAGCGAAGGCCGCCGGAAACCCGTACACCAAGGCGGTCGCGGAGTTCACCGTGGCGCACCGGCGCGCGGTGCTCAAGCTGCTCGATGCCATCCCCACGGACTGAGCAACGGGGCGACTATCCTGGCTCAACGTGAACGCAGATGTCGCCGCCGGCCTCAAGGATCTAGACGCCACCCTCGCCGGGATTGAAGCCGTGCTGGATCTCGACCGGCTGCGGGCTCAGGTGGCCGAGCTGCAGGAGCAGGTCGCCCGCCCCGACCTCTGGGATGACGTCGAGCACGCCCAGCAGGTGAACAGCAAGCTCTCCCACAAGCAAGGTGACTTGCGGCGGGTGCTCGGGCTGCGGCAGCGGCTGGAGGACGTGGAAGTTCTCTACGACCTGGCCGAGGAGGGTGACGACGAGGGCGCCCGCGACGAGGCCGAGACCGAGCACAACCGGCTGCGCAAGGAGATTGCGGCGCTGGAGATCAGGACCCTGCTGGCCGGTGAGTACGACGAGCGGGATGCTCTGGTGACGATCCGCTCCGAAGCCGGGGGGGTGGATGCTGCCGACTGGGCCGAGATGCTGATGCGGATGTATCTGCGGTGGGCTGAGCGGCACGGATATCCGACCGAGGTCTACGACATCTCCTTCGCCGAAGAGGCCGGGATCAAATCGGCGACTTTCGTCGTCAAAGCACCCTTCGCCTACGGCACGCTGTCCGTTGAGCAGGGCACCCACCGGCTGGTCCGAATCTCGCCGTTCGACAACCAGGGACGTCGGCAGACCTCCTTCGCCGGCGTCGAGGTGCTACCGGTGACCGAGACTACCGACCACGTCGATATCCCCGAGAACGAGATTCGTATCGACGTTTTCCGATCTTCCGGACCGGGTGGGCAGAGCGTCAACACCACCGACTCCGCGGTGCGGATCACCCATCTGCCCACCGGGATGGTGGTGTCCTGCCAGAACGAGAAATCGCAGATCCAAAATCGGGCTGCGGCGATGCGGGTACTGCAGTCGCGGCTGCTGGAACGCAAACGGCAAGAACGGCAGGCCGAGCTGGACGCACTCAAGGGCGAGGGCAGCTCGTGGGGCAACCAGATGCGCTCCTACGTGCTGCATCCCTACCAGATGGTCAAGGATCTGCGGACCGAGCACGAGGTCGGCAACCCGGCCGTGGTGCTCGACGGGGACATCGACGCTTTCCTCGAATCCGGTATCCGCTGGCGTCGCCAGCAGGAAGCGCGGCTCGCCGGCTGAAGTTCGCCCGGGCCTACCGGCACGTCGGCAGCATGTCGTGGGCAACTGATGGGTACACTCGCCGGTCGTGATCCGGCTCGAGCACGTCAGCAAGTCCTACCGGACTCCTACCAGACCCGCCCTCGACGATGTCAGCGTCGAGGTGGAGAAGGGCGAGTTCGCGTTTTTGATCGGGCCGTCCGGATCG
>DASYMC010000413.1:0-4860 GCA_036009255.1 Pseudonocardiaceae bacterium | reverse complement strand
GCTTGTACATCCCGAGCTGGGTATTCAGCGCGTAGTGGTGGTCGATGGCGAGGTCGAACCGCCGGTGCGGGTCGCCGGTGCTCCTGGTCATGCCGCGGTGCTCGATCCCGCGCTCGGCGAGCAGCGTGCAGATCCTGCCACCGAGGAAGCCACCGGCACCGAAAACCATCACCCGATCTGATCCGGTCACCCTCCACATCCTGCCCGCTGCGATTGACGATCCGCTGAAATTTGTCCGTCGAGGTCGTCACAATGCAGTGAGCCGACTTGAAGGAGTGTTGTGGCAGACCGCAAGCACGGGCGTTCCGCGCCGCCGACCGAATCCACGATCCGGGACTGGGACGACGCCGATCCGTCCGGGCAGAAGTACACGCGAGTGCTGTTCATCGACTCCGACCTGACCGAGGTGACGAATCGCGGCGGCGTGTTCGAGGAGTGCACGTTCCGGGGAGTCCGTTTCAACGCCTCCGTCCATACCGACGCGGCGTTCGTGAACTGCACGTTCGTCCGCTGCTCCTTCTTCGACACCACGTTCACGCGGTGCAAGCTGATGGGCAGCATGTTCGACGACTGCACGTTCAAATTGCTGAAGGTGGAGGGCGGCGACTGGTCCTTCGTCGGACTCCCGGGCGCCGACTTACGCAGTACTGAACTGTCCGGCGTGAAGCTGCGCGAGGCGGACCTCACCGGTCTGCGCGCGGCCAAGGCCGTACTCCGCAACGTCGACCTCTCCGGCGCCTGGATGCAGCGGGCCGACCTGTCCGGCTGCGACCTCCGCGGCTCGGATCTCTCCATGCTCGACCCGCTCACTGTGGACCTCAAGAACGCCATCATCGACCTCCCCCAGGCCATCGTCATCGCCACCTCACTCGGCCTCGACGTCCGGCCCTGACCTGTGGATATCTGCAGGCGCGTGACCGTTCATCCCCCGGTCCATCCACAACCTGTGGAAAACTATGCGGCCGTTCACTGAGGCGTCTTCACTTCTTCACCTGACGTCCGTCAGCGCAACCTTGCCGCCGGACGCAACCGGCTGGCGGACTTCGCGATCACCGGCACGGGCCGGGGCACCAACCCACCCCGCCGATGCCGCGCCGCCCCACCGCCCCGAATCACCAGTACTGCGCTGTGCTCCACGACGTACGCGGGACTCGTCAGCACTCGCGTCCGGGTGATCACCTGCAGGGCAGCAGCGAGTCCGACGCCGGCGAAGGCGCCGAGCGTGTTCGCGATCAGGTCGTGCAGCTGGCACGACCGCCCGAGCGGCGGTACCAACGCCTGGACGGCCTCCACCGCCGCCGACAATCCGATCCCCGCCGCGATCCCGTCGGCCGGGCGCCCACTGGCGAGCGTCAACATCCCAGCCGCCGGGACGAACAGAAGCACGTTCAGCAGCCCTTGCAGCGAGGTCAGCCCGCCAGTGGTAGTCAGGTGGGTTCCGCATTGCCCCACCGCCGCGAGCCGCTGCGCGGTCGGGCTCAGTGTCGCCGCGAGGATCAGCGCGACCGACGCCGGCAACAGAAGCGATGCCAGCCGTGGGACCACGTTGCCGGGCCTCCGGGCCGACGAGATCGCGACCGGAAGTGCCATCCCGGTCAATACGAGCCACGTGTCCAGCAGGTGCGGGATGCCGCGATAGGTCTCGAGCACGTGTCCGGATCCTCCGTAGTCGCACTCACGCAGGCCCGATCGGTCCCCGCATGATCACGTCGTCAGTGGGTCACTCCATGTCGCTTCCTCAACAGAGACTCAGCTGTCGACTCACCCGCCCGCTAAGCCGATCCGGACATCTGCACGCACCCGCAAACAAACAGTGAGTAACCCGTGACAATCCGTGAACCAACTGTCACGCCCACCTCGAATATTCGTAGCCAAAGGCAACAATCTCGTAGCCCTCGGCAACAGAACCTTCCGGCGGGTTCATCGCTGGGCCCTCGCCACCTTCTCGGCCTACAAACGCCCTCGAGCACCACCCCCCACGGAGAGAACTGACCGCCGCCTTTGCCCTCAGCAGCTACTGAGCGCGAGGAACGGCGCGCAGAGTTCACCCACGTGCTGCCGCGGGCCTGCAGGGCGGTGGACTGCCAGAACACGTGATGTCTCGCGCAGAGGGGGAGACCTAGCGTGGAAGTGCCGGTGAGGAACTCCGTGAGAGGAAGAACCACCATGAGCGCCTCGGAAAACCAGAAGGTCAGCGATGGCCAGAGCGCAGCAGGTGTGGACGAAGACGCAGCCCAGCTGGACAGGATGAACGCCCAGAAGCTGCTCAGCGAGCTCGCCACCAGTATCGCGCTGCTGCCTCAGGAGCCGCCGGCCGAGGGCGAGGAACGGCCCGAGGGCGCGATCACGTTGCCGGTGATCGAGCAGGGCGGCACGCAGTACATCCCCGTGTTCCTCACGGAAGACGCACTGCGGGCCGCAGGCGCGGATCCCGCGACAGCCGTGCGACTCCCGATCGCGGAGCTCGCCGCCAACTGGCCAGGGCAGGATCTGTGGCTGGCGGTCAACCCCGCCAATGAAGATGGCTTGGCTCTGCCGCCAGAGGTAGTGCGCTCCCTGCCGGGCTACCTCCGTGGCTCAGACGACAACGAGCAGCCAGCAGCCGGTCCGGGCGACGCTGGCCAGACAGCAGCCGGTGCGGGTGACGGGCAGACAGGCGCCGGCTGATTCCGGCGGGACGCATGGCACGCTGCACCGGACCACCCGCACCGGCCTGCAGACCTTGGGCGTGCCGTCGCTTGGACGACTTCTCTCCCGCCGATCAGACAAGCTCGTTCGCACCCAGGCTGCGTTGATCTATTTGCACGTGCTCAAGGGTCTGAGCACCTTCTCCACGCCGGCGGACAGCCGCGCCAGGCCCCGGCACAGGGCAACGGCACGACACAAGGTCTCCCGTGGGTCCGGGGCCCGGCCAACAGAGCCCTGAGACAGGCAGGTGAGTCATCCGGACGCGGATCGTCCGCAATCGCAGGTAGCGTCTCCGGCATGGCTATCGCACGCTTTCCAGGTATCGTCATCGACTGCGCCGATCCCGGCACCCTCGCGACCTTCTACGGCGCGATGCTGGATTGGAAGGTCGACGTTTCCGCCGGCTGGGCTGAGGTCCGGGCTGACTACGGGCACTGCATCTCCTTCCAGCAGGTGGAGGACTACACGCCCCCGGTGTGGCCGGACCAGAAGGTGCCCCAGCAGATGCACCTCGACGTGATCGTCGACGACCTCGACGTCGGCGAAGCGGCGGTGCTCGACCTCGGCGCCACCAAGCACGACCACCAGCCCGGTACGACCTTTCGGGTGTTTCTCGACCCGGCAGGACACCCTTTCTGTCTCTGCGTGGAGTGATCCGGCCAGTGACATGTGGCCAGGGACCAGGACCCGTACGGTGGCCCTGGCTCGCTGCCACACTGCCTAGGTGACTGATCAGCGAGCCATGGATATCAAGCACCGGATGATCGTCTTCGACGCAGCGGACATCGATGCGGAGAGTGCGTTCTGGGCCGCTTTCCTGGATGGCACTGTCGAGGAGTGGGGCGACACCTGGCGCGCCATCTGGGTCGATGGCGGGTATGCGCTTGGCGTCCAGTTGTCACCGGACCATGTGCCGCCGGAGTGGCCCGACGGTGCCCCGCAGCAGATGCACCTCGATTTCTACCTCGTCGGCGTCGACGCCGTCGATGCTGCCCACGAGCAGGTGATCAGCTTGGGTGGCCGACTGTTGAAAGCTGCCGACGATCGCGCAGCCGCTCGCGGTTTCCAGGTCTACGCCGATCCAGCAGGCCACCCGTTCTGCCTGTGCTGGATTCCTGAGCCCAGCTGACGGGCTGTTTGGATACGGCGGGCCCTGTTGGGGATGCCGCCAAGCATTCATGACCGGGGCTTGCGGGCCAGGAGGTAGCCCTGTTTGGTCTTCTCCGTTCCCTCACGCTCGCGTACTGCCGTCATCGACATCTCGAAGCCTGCGTCGCGCAGCAAATCGGCGACCTCGTCCGGCTGTTGCCGGTACCAGTCGAGGGACACAGGGGTGCCTAAGAACTCAGCGCGATGCCCCCGCTCGTCGCCGATCTGGAAGACCAGCATCACCAGCCCGCCTGGTGCGAGCACCCGGTGAAACTCGGTGAAGACCTGCGGCCGCTGTTCCCACGGGATGTGGATGATCGAGTAACAGGCGAGCAGTCCGCCGAGCGAGGCGGCCGGCAGCTCCAACGCCAGCATTGACCCCTCCTCGAACCTCAACTGTGGGTAGGTTCGACGGGCCAACGCCAGCATCCCCGGCGACAAGTCAATGCCGAACGCGTCCAGCCCCAGGCGGGACAGCAGGATCGTCACCCGGCCCGGCCCACAGCCGACATCGGCAACAGGGCCGTTGCCGCCGGCTCGCACCAACTCTGCGAAAGCGGCGAACAGCGCCCGGTCGAGGGGCCTGTCGTCCATCCCTGAGGCCACCACGTCGGCATGCTCGTCAGCCAGGGCGTCGTACGAGTCCCGCGTAGCGGCGACAAAAGGTGCATCCATCATGGCCACGGAGACTAGGCGACACCGGCGACACTCTGACCCCGGAGCTGCGCACCAAGGGCTGGAACACGTCTGGAGGTGTACAACTTCGCCATGCGCCTGGTGACGCTGCACTACCGTGCCTTCAACCTCGCGATGTTCGGACTGATAGCGCTGGCGACCATCGGTGGCATGGTCACCTCAGACACCGTCATCGTGCGGTCATGGTTCACCACCCGTCGCATCCCCAGCAAGCGGCAACCATCGGGATCAAACAGCCACCTATTGATGTGGCTGGCCAAGGACACAGAACTCGTTACCTTCGGGGTCTGCCAGTACAACCCACGATTGATCACCCTGGCCAATATC
>DASYMC010000412.1:0-1550 GCA_036009255.1 Pseudonocardiaceae bacterium | reverse complement strand
CTCGCGGCGGACGGTGCCGATCCATCGTTCGGCGATCGCGTTAGCTCGGGGCGCCCGCACCGGTGTGCGCAGGATGCCGATGCCTTCACTGGTGAACACGGCATCGAAGACGTCAGTGAACTTGGCATCCCGGTCGCGGATCAGGAACTGGAAAGCTGTCACGCGCTCGCCGAGGTCCATCAGCAGATTCCGCGCCTGCTGAGCCACCCAGGCTCCGCTCGGGTTCGCGGTGACTCCAAGAAGATGCACGCAGCGGGTAGCGTGCTCCACGAAAAACAGCACATACAGCCGCTGGCCCAGCAGCGTGTCGACGCAGAAAAAGTCGGTGGCGAGAATTCCCTGTGCTTGGGCGGCCAGGAATTGTCTCCAGGTAGGGCCATCGCGGCGCGGTGCGGGGTCGATGCCGGCTCGCTTGAGGATCGACCAGACCGTGCTCGGCGCAATCGGGTAACCGAGTCCGGCGAGTTCGCCGTGGATGCGCCGGTAACCCCAGGAGGAGTTCTCCGAGGCCAGCCGCAGGACCAACCGGCGCAGTTCGGGTGCCGTGCGACGGCCTGTGGTGCGGCGGCGGGGCTGGGTCCAGTGTTGCTTGACCAGGTCCCGGTGCCATCGCAAGATCGTGGCTGGTGTGACGATCCGAGGCAGCTGGCAGGCCGGGGACAGCAGGCGAGTCAGTGCCGCGAACACCGCTCGATCCGCCCACGACAGGCGCGGCCGCCTGACCTGGCGACGGAGCACGGCGACCTCGTGCCGGAGCACGAGGATCTCCACATCCTTCGACCGGGAACTACGGGCCAGCAGTCCCACCCATGCCACGAGCTGCCGGAAGATGAGATAGAGCAATCGCACCGCCACGGTCGGCGATCATGCCCGACGGCCACCGTCGAGCGATACCGCAGGTCACCGCCGTGGATGAGCTATTCGGTACCCACACGCCAGCTGGTCAGATTTCAGCTGCCGTTGACACCAAGTTGGTAACGTCACTCTCGTGAGGAAGATTCTCGAACAAACGGGGCCGAACGAGGTCTTCGCGCGGGACGGGACCCCGCGTGAGCTTTACGAGCCGGTGCTAGACGAGCTGGAGCAGATGGGCGTTGAACAGTGGGAGAGACGTACGGGTCGGGCTTGCGAAAGAAGCCTCGAAGAGCAGCACGGCTACGGCATCCTCGAAGGGGACAAAACGCACCCCACCGATTGGTTCCCGCGTCTGCTCTCCGCGGGAGAGTGGGAAATGATCGAGCGCGGCCTCACTCAGCGCTCTCTTGCGATCAACGAGTTCCTGAGGCGTCTGGAGGCGGGCAGAGAAGAGGTCGTCCCCAAAGAAGTCATCGAATCGAGTACCCTCTACGACGCCTCCATTCCCGTCCGCTTCGGGGAGGTGCCCGCCCGCCAGATGGGCATAGACCTCGTCGCGTTTGAAGAGAACGGCGCCTGGAAGTACGTCATCATCGAGGACAACGTACGGATGCCCGTCGGCGCGATGTCCATGAGCCGCCTGCGCAAGCTCACGCCCAAGGTCTTCCCCGAGGCTTACGCGGCGCTTTCGGTGC
>DASYMC010000411.1:0-4638 GCA_036009255.1 Pseudonocardiaceae bacterium | reverse complement strand
GCGAGCGGGAAGTTAGCGCGACAGCGAACCCACGCATGAGCGTCGTCAAGGGATCTGGCCCCCGGTTGTGGTCATTGGTTTCGGCGAGCCAGCTCGCGTCGTGGTGGTGCGAGCGCTGACCGAACCGTAGCGCAAGGACTTATAGGATAATGATCATGGAACAATGGACCCGAGCCGCACTGCCGACCTGGCCACCGCGATCGCCGGGTCCAACCCGTTCATCGGACTGTCACCTCCGCTCTGGTAGTCCCGTTGAGCGCGGATCGAGGTAGCCGCCCGTCCCGACTAAGGCCGATGCGTGGCCTCAAACGGCGCCGCTGCCCCCAGGCGGCGTCTCGGCTGGATTCTGGATTGATTGCCCTATTGGGGCTCTTGGAGGATGTTCTGTAGCAATGTGGTTGTCTCAGCGGGTGGGTGGGCTTGGACACACAACCGATCCATGACCATCAAATAATGTTCGACATCCTGAGTCTTGTCCAGGTACAGGGCACTGGTGAGGTGTTCTAGGTAGACGATGTCCGGCAGGTCAGGTTCGGAAAACCGCAGGATCGTAAATGGACCTCCGACCGTCGCGTATGCGCCGGAATGGATCGGTATCACCTGGAGTGTGATGTTGGGAAGCTCCGCCATCTCCAGCAGATGCTGGATCTGTGCTCGCATCACCGAACGGCTATCCGAGCGCCATAGTGCGGTCTCATCGATCACTGCCCACAGATGAGGTGCCTCCGGTGGGGTCAGAACTTCCTGACGTGTCATCCGCAGTGTGACCCGGAGCTCGATGTCCTCCCCGGATGCGCTGGGATGATCGAGCTGGATAAGTGCGCGGGCGACTTCCGGGGTCTGCAGCAGACCGGGCACGACGTGCGGTTGATAGGTCCGGATCACTGAACTAGCCTGCTCAAGGCCGAGGTAGGTCTCAAACCAGCTTGGCACGATGTCGCTGTACTGGTACCACCAACCGGGCACGTTGGCCCGATGCACCAGCGCCAGGAACGCTTCTCGTTCCCGTACGTCAGTAACGCCGTAAAGAGTGAGCAGATCGGCCACGTCGCGTCGCTTGAAGCCGACCCGCCCAAGTTCCATACGGCTGATCTTGGCGTGGGACGCCCGGATTGCGTGACCGGCTGCTTCGGCAGTGATTCCACGCGCTTCACGAAGCCGACGTAGTTGAGTACCCAACACGATGCGCAGCGCCGTCGGCCCGTGTGGTCGTCGCGAAGCCTGGCCAGCGATCGGATCGCGACTCGACCAAGACGCGCCCACGTCTGTTCTATCCTCCGGGTGCAAGTACTACGAATGGGGACTCACTCTAGAGCCGAAGCCATGCCAGCCGAACCCGGCGCGCCGTGGACAGACCCAGCAGAGCCTGGCCACCTCGTTGGCTCATCCTTCTCGTGGTTCTGCACCAATTCAATCATCTTGGTCCTGCCGCCGATCAGACCAGATTATCCCGGGTAGTGAGTCACGCGCGGTGATCCCCGTTCGAAAAGATGAGCATGCTCTAAGTACCTGTTTGGTCGAAGGGCGTCATTATTTTCTCCCCAACCGCTGAAACGAAGCACCACCACAGGGATACCGATCTCGGAGTGATCGGGTAGCCAGAGCGAACACGACACCACCCCGGGCTCCAACAGTTCCACACCGTCGAAGAAGCGCATGAGTTGCCGAGGACTGCGGGCGACTATCGGCGCTTCAGGCCAGGGTCGGGGCGTCGGAGCCCAGCGCGCCCAGGTGGCGGCACTGGCGAGGATGCGGCCTAGCTCGGGGGCGTCGGTGTTGGTGAGCGGGTCGTGCAGCGTTACCGGTAGCTCAGCAGCGCACGCAGGACGTTGTGGTCAGACTCGGGGGTGACGGCCAGGGGCAGTGCCGCGACCGGGACGGCCACGGTCATGCCCACCGCCATCGCGGACCAGACCAGGGACGGAGCGTAGGGCTCACTCCCCGGAGCTGGCTGATGGGGCAGGATCCTGTCGCCGAACTACACCGCGACCGGCACGCCGAGGTCGGCCGGTGTATCTGCAATCTGATCGGGGTCTGAACCCGGGCCAGTGACAATCAAGGCGACTTGTTCGATCTAACGCTGCTGCCCGGATCTGAGGGTTGTGGGCCTCGCCGGTGGGGCTTGCAAGTGCTGGCCCCGCTAGGGTGTTACTCGCGACGCCGGGAGCAGCGCGCAAATCCTGTCAAGTGTGTCCTTATTGTCCTCGATGAGTTTGTCCGCCTGTTCCTGCAACTTGGTGAGATTGTTGGGGCTGGTGAGGTCCATGTCGTCGGATGCGATCGTCAGCTCCGTGTCGAGGCGGAAGTAGTGCTCGTCCCCGAGGATCTGTTCCAGCTGGTAGTCGGTGGTGGCGCTGATCCCCTGGAAGGTGACGTCAAGGATCGGTCTCGCCCATTGGAGCTGTCCCCAGTCTTTGACGTGGTCGTATGCGAGGGGTCGGTTTTGTGCGCCCGTGCCGAGAGAGACCACGAGAATTCCCTCGGGTTGCACCTCGCCGGGCCCGGTTGAGCCGTCGACGTAGGCGCACAGGGCTGGGTTGTTGGCGAAGACGCCGCCGTCTACCAGGGCTTCGTACTCATCCGGCGTAACACCGGGGAGCTTGAACGGCTCGAAGTAGGTGGGTGCTGCGGAGGTGGCCCGGGCTACCATCCACAGTGGATGGTCCTTGGTGGAATCGTGTCTGGCGTCTCTGGAGCGGAAGAATTTTGGTTTGCGGCGCTCGATGTCGTACGCGGTGATGAGTAGCTCGGTTAGCGCGTCGCTGAGTCGTGACTCGCCGAGGTGTTCCTGAAGAATCTGCTCGAGCCCGTTTGCTGGGTATTTCTCCTCGAAGTACTGGGTGACTTGCTGGAACAACTGGTGCGGAAATATCCGCTGCCCCTCCCGCAGGTAGATGTTAACCAGGTCCGCGGCGGAGTGTTTTGGCTTGCCCTGGGCGCCGGGGGCAGTGAGCCCGCAGGCGAGGATGCCGCCCGTCGAGGTGCCGGCGATGACGTCGAACAGTTCGGCGACGGGCTTGCCCGTCAGCTCCTCGATTTTAGCCAGGACCATCCCGGGGATGATCCCGCGAATGCCGCCGCCGTCGATGGAAAGGATCCTGGTCATTGTTCGAGCGTCTCCTTCGGTGAGCGCTTGGAGCGGGCAGGATAGCGGCCCGCATCCGTTCCCGATGACGCGGCGCCAGCGCTTATCAGGCCGTGAGGGGGTCCCAGACCCGACCTCGGGAACCTGCGCTGATCGAGTAGACGCTGGAGGACCTTCGGAAGCGTGGGGCCTCGAGCGATTGCCGCGGCGAGATGGTGTGGCTGAGGAGCAGGACAACGCCAGCAGGGGGAGACCTCGATGTTGGCGTCGAGGTAGACGACCATGACCTCGTGCCAGGTGAGGTCCCGGGCGGGATGGGTAGTGGGGTGCGCCGGAGGAGCACGAACAGCGCCGACACCGTGTTGACGCGACCTCGGGCGCGGGACTAGGCGGTGCGCGACTACCGCAGTCACCTGGTCACCGTGGCCAAGCGCCCGGTCACCATCAACAACACTTGCGCCGCCATCAATGACTTCTACACCCGACGAGGCCTCGGGCCAGCGACCGCCGACCGGCCTCGAGCTGCCCACCGGGGCTCCCCGGGCACTCGACCAGAACACCGCGCTGCGTCGGGTGCGCCACCCGAGCGTCTGTTCACCGAGTCCCTTGCCGCCTGGGCCCGCGCGGAGGTCACGTGAACTTCGAGTCCATAAAGCTCACTGATATGGGTACCCAGGCGGCGGGCGACAGCACCGGTGTCCAGCTCGGCCCCGACCACGACGCGCCGCCCACGATCCGCAGACCGTGGGCGAAGCGCAGCAGTGCGCAGGCCTCCGCGCGCCGGCAACACGTCTTGGTCACCAACAACCGAGCCAGCTCGTCTTTCACCGCCGCGGTCATCGCCACCCGCTGGCCCCTCTTCTCCCGCAGGTCACCTCACCCACCGTTCTGCGACCCCCGACAACTCGACGTAGTGCATGCCGCGGGGCTGGGTCGCCTGGTCGGGGCGCTTGTCGGTGGCTTAGCTGTGGACCGGGGAGTTCGACGGTGAAGGCCGTGCGTCCGGGGATGCTGGTGACGTTCACCGTGCCGCCGTGTGCCGCGATCACGGCGTCGACGATGGACAGTCCGAGCCCGGTGCTGCCGTGAGCGCGGGAGCGGGAGGAATCGCCGCGGGCGAAGCGCTCGAATACATGCGGAAGCAGGTCCGGCGGCACCCCGGGGCCGTCATCCACGACGGTCACGCTGACCCGCCCGTCGACGGGGGTCAGCGTGACCGCGACGGTGGTGCCTGGCGGGGTATGGGTACGCGTGTTGGCCAGCAGGTTGGCCACCACCTGCGCCAGGCCGGCCGCGTCCCCGGTCACCGTCGTTCACCTACGGGCTCAAGCGCACCGAGATTCTTTCCGCGCAGGCCAACGGGGTGACTCTGCTGGTGTTGTCGGTATGGTTGACCTATGAGGCCGTCCGGCGCCTGATCGCGCCCCCGGAGGTCGCCGGTGGCCTGGTGGTGATCACCGCGGCGGTGGGGATCGTGGTCAATCTGGCCGCCGGGTGGGCGATCAGCCACGCTAACCGGTCCAGCCCGAACATCGAGGGCGCCTTCCAGCACA
>DASYMC010000410.1:0-1701 GCA_036009255.1 Pseudonocardiaceae bacterium | reverse complement strand
GAGCTGATCCAAGTGCTGATGCCCTTGTGCTGCGTACGATCGGCTCTGGGACTTATGTGCGGGTTTTCGCGCGTCGCGGCGGATGGCTGCAGGTGGGCGACAGCACGCCCTGGGGCTGGGTACATGTCAGCCGCACCAAGGGCTTCGCCGACCCGCCGCCATTGCCCGCTGGCAGAGTACACTCCGAACGACCTTAGAATCTTATGTGAACGACCGGAGGGTGCAACGCTCTTCTCACTCCTCTTACGCTAATAATCTGTGTGGCTCTTGTCGGGTTCCGGGGTGGTGAGGTCGGGGCCGGAGGGCGGGGCTGACGACGCTTGATGCGCCGGTGCGAGCGGGGATAGCTGACCCGCTCGCGCGAGGAGTCTCCGCCGCCATGGCTGTTTCCGACTTGGTCGACCTTCCGGGGTTGCTGGACGACGGCAAATGCTTCGCCTTCGTGCGCCAGCGGCGCTGGCCCGAGGGCGTGCGCTGCCCCGGGTGCGGCGCCTCCGCGGTGATCCGGGACGGGCGCGACGACACCCAACCCCATCGGCAGCGGTATCGGTGCAAGGCGTGCGCCGGGCGCTTCGACGACCTCACCGGCACCGTGCTGGCCGGCCGCCACCGACCCTTGGGCGTGCGGGTGCTGTGCCTCTACTTCCTGGGCCTGAACGTGTCGAACCGGCAGATCGCGGGCGAGTTGGGCCTGTGTCGGTCCGACGTTCAGGCCATGACGGAGCAACTGCGCCGCGGGCTCGTGGCCAAAGCCTCGGACGTGGAACTGACGGGCGAAGTCGAGATCGACGAGGTCTACATGGTGGCGGGCCACAAGGGCCAGCCCGCGGCCGTGGCCGAACGGGGGCGGCTGGGACGCCGGCGCAGGCTGGACGGCGCGCCGGGACGGGGCACGGCGGCGAAGGACAAGCCGCCCGTCCTGGGCCTGATCCAGCGCGGGGGCGAGGTGGTCCTGCGCATGCTGCCCGACGTGCGGCAGAGGACGATCGAGCCCATCATCACGGGCGCCGTGGCCCAAGGCGCCCTCATCCACACCGACGAGTATGCCATCTACGCCCGCCTGCCCGCCTGGGGCTACCGGCACAAGACGGTCTGCCACGGGCGCGGCGAGTATGCCCGCGATGAGGATGGGGACGGCTTTTGCGAGGTCCACGTCAACACCATCGAGGGCTTCTGGTCCCTGCTGCGCTCGTGGCTGCGCCCGCACCGGGGCATCTCGCAAGACAAGCTGCCGCTCTACCTCGGCTTTTTCCAGCTCGTGCACAACGCCCGCCGCAGGGGCAAAGCCCTGCTCGGCACCCTCGTCGCCGCCTTGGTCGTATGACCCAAACCCAACACCCCGGAACCCAACAAGAGCCTCTCCGGAAAGGGCGCAGCGAGATCCGGATCGACGCCGCCGAGCTCCGCCGCCTGGCGGACTGGCTGAAGTAGCGGCCGCACCTTGGCCGGGAGGTCTTCGGCCGCGGCGCCGCCGAGCCCACGACCAGCACGGTGCCAGCAGCCGATGTCACCAAGCTGCTGCGGGCCTGCCTGGCGCTGCTGGAACTGCCGGCGCGCGAAGGAGTCTACCGGCCACAGCCACCCGAGCTCTGGCGCGTCCCCAAGGCGCGCGCCAGCATGGAGAGGATCGCCATGCGCACAGCCGCATGATGCTCTGATCTCATCCCTCCACTCCCAGGGGGGGGGGAGCCCAGCGGGCGG
>DASYMC010000409.1:0-3135 GCA_036009255.1 Pseudonocardiaceae bacterium | reverse complement strand
ACAGGTGATCACCGTCGCTGTCGACGAAGTTCCGAGGGGACGAAGCAATGAGCGCTGAGCGCGGCTGGATTGGTGATCCGCAGCCGTCGGTGGAATGGCGCGACTCCCATTACTCCCGGCAGGCTGACCGGATCAACACTCGGCCCGACCCTTGCAGGGAGAGGGAGGACATGATGCCGAGCTGGCCAGGTGATTACCACTACGACCCTTGTGACCGCTGTGGCTATGCCACCCGATTCAAACAGTTCTCTATGGTCTGTGCCTGCACAACCTCAGACCTGCCCTCACCCGCCCATCTATGTCCGTGGCAATAACATCTGCCAACGCTGCGGCGGCGATCCACGGGTGTCTACGGCGAATATGCACAGGCTGCGGGAACACATTGAAGAGATCCAGGCCGAGCAGGCCGACCTGTAGGCTCGCGCAACGTCGCCGAGCGGGCCACCCTTGCAGGTCGCCGACCGGTACGCGGGCGGGCGCCCACGCAGGCGTTGACGATCAACACGGAGAGGCTGCGTGAGTTGGCGGCCGAACTAGGCTTTTCGCCCGCCTCCACCGACGAGGCCGACATCGAGGCCCACCGCCAGCACAACAACAACGGACGATCCGACACCTTGTTCTCCGATGACGCGGTCGATCTGAGCCACGGGCGGTCTTGACGGCTCGTGGGTTGAACCGGCAAGACCTAGGCAACCGCATCAGTCGACTGGTGCACTGACCTGCACGGGGGGTTCCCCCGCAAGACCGCGGAAAACCGGCAACCGCAATTGCGGGTTATCTGGTCGGGGATCAGTTTGTTAGGGGCTTATCGAGAGACGCAAGCAATTCGAGGGCGACGTCGTGCAACTTGATGTTGCGTCGTTGAGATTGTTTCACCAGCTCGGCGAACGCCTCGTCCGCACTGCATCCGTGCAGCTGTCTTAGTACTCCTTTGGCCTGTTCAATGTCTCCCCGGGAATCCAGCGCCCGCTCTAACTGGGCCAGCGTTTTGCGAGAGAATTGCCAGCGACGAGCGTTAGCGATGGCTTGCTCAGCGGCGACGCTGAACAGCTGCATAAGCGACTCGTCGAAGGGGTCGAAGGCCGACGCACTGTAGCTGTATACGTTCAGCGAACCGACTAGTTCGTTTCGGTCGTTGTGGGATGCGTCGATGGTCAGCGGAAGCGATAAAACCGTGTGGACACCTGACTGCTGTGCGGCTTCCCCAAATTCGGGCCAACGATTGTCATCTGCATTGAGGTCGGCATGTATTGGTTGTTGGTGTTTGGCGGCGTCCAGGCAAGGGCCTCGACCGCTCACGTATTGTGCGCGGTCGAGACTGAGTACCCACTCGTCGTTATGCCCGCGGGTCTCAGCATCCTCGCCGCGGACCACTGTGATGCTGACTCCATCTGCATGCCGGATTGCGCGCGCTGCGGTGGCAGCCACCCGCCCGGTGACATCATCCAATGGTTCTTCTGAAGCAAAGACATCCCTCAGGCTTCTTAACGCCTCGGAGGTGGCCGATAGCCGGCCTAACGCTTCGCCTCGTGGATCAATCGTCATTCGCGCCCCTCAAGCAAGCATGGAATGCGGGAAATCCCAGCTGCCCCAACCGAGCGCACGTAGCTCAACGCTACTCTGTGCCAGCCCATGTCCGGGAACTGCATCCGTGGTCGCGCTGGATCGGTTTCGAAATGTTGATCAGCCACGCACTTGGCCCGCCACCGTCGGGAGTTGGTGGCGGGCCAAGGGGGAGACACAAAGGTCAGCGGCTAGTCATTGGCGTGTTGTTCAACCTTCTCCAACTTTGCATCCAACTCGCGGACGGCTTCGGCTAGTGCGGTCAGCCCTTCGGCGAGCAGCTTGGTCGTCGGGTTGTCGGTGTACCTCGCTACTTCGCGGAATTTGTTGCCTGTAGTAGTGGCCCAGGGCGCTGCATTGCTCATGAGCGGAACGGTATCGGCCAAACTCCGACAAGGCGGGTTCTCGTCGCAGAAGCTTTAGCCGCGTCCCCGATGACCACGACCTGGAGGTATTTGTAAGCCAAAAATCAATAGAGCGACGCTGGCGACGAGCAAAAGGACGCCGAACACTCCCATCATCGTTCGTTTCCGGGAAGGTTTGGCGTTAGGACAAATAAGGCCAGACTCAGGACGAAGCACGCTACCCCGCTCCAAGTAACCGCCGACATGCCGCCATCTCCTGCCAAACTTCGAGATAGACGCATTGTCGCGCTGCCGGACGCTGCGCGGGCACTAATCGGCTCGCCACCGTCGGGATTGGTGGCGGGCCGAGTGGGGAGACGATAAGTCAGACGGGCGACTTGTCCGTTCGGTTCCCTCCGAGGAAGAATCCACGCACCAAATCAGGCCGCGTCTGCGCCTCTTCCAACAGAGCAGCAAGCTGCGCGCATACAGCGGCCACTGCATGCAAGGAGGACGGATGCGACACTGCCACGTCGGCGGTTCCGAAGTGCTCCGGCAGTCCCCAGATGCGCGCTTCGAACACCACGTCGAGCGGGTTCTCATCCTTCGGATGCCAGTGCAGAACCGTTCCACTTCACCGCGAATGTGCCCTGAGGTGACGACGGCGTAGGTGTCGAAACGGTCTATCGGCCTCTTGTCCATGTCTGAGATGGCGGGCAGCTCGCGGCGCTCAATGTGCAGATCGGTCATCGCTCGACCCCATCCAGGATTTCGCATGTGTCGGCGAGGTTTTGGAGCATCGCCGCCAACCGGCGAGCATCGCGCGTCGTCAAGTCGTCCGCCATGTCCTCACGTTGAAGCGCCTCGTGAAGCCGAATCCTGATGCTGCGCCCGGTAGTTCCCCTGGCGTACTGGATGCCGTGAGTGGTGAGCGTGACGTCAACGATGTTGATGGGCGAGTGCTCAAAGTAGCGGCCCAGGTCAGGGCCGTCACCCTTCCACTCGTCGACGTGCACGGCGCCAGCCGGTGGCTGCAAGTAGTTGGTTGGGTCGAACGTTTGCGTCATTGCGCATCCCTCTCAGTGAAGTGCCCCTCACCGACCGGCTATTGCGCGTTTATTGCGCGGACACAGCGAAGGCCCGGTAAAAACCGGGCCTGACCTGCTGTCTAACTGGTGCGCGATACTGGGATTGAACCCATGGCACGATATGGGAACACAACTGAATT
>DASYMC010000408.1:0-7946 GCA_036009255.1 Pseudonocardiaceae bacterium | reverse complement strand
CAGCGGAAGGCGTGCTCGACGGCTCCGAGTGCAGCGGCCTCGTCGAGGAGCTTGCTGGTGGCCCTAAGGTCTCCAGTCAGCAGCCGGCCTGACGCCAGGTCGAGCAGCGCATGTGCCAGGGGCTCGGCCATCCCTAGCGGGCGGGCCGCCTCAATGGCCGCCTGGTTGAGCTCGTCGGCTACATTCAGCTCACCGAGGTTGCGCAGGACCCACCCGCGCAGATTCAGCGAACGTGCCCTCCACCGCTGGGCGCCCATCCGGGCCACGTCGGCGTCGAGCGCATCCAGCGCGGCCAGCGCCTCGTCAGCTCGCCCCAGCATTCCCAACGCCATGGTGGCCGCCATCAGGGCGTAGGCATTGGGGAATCGGTAGGCAGCGAGCCCTTCGCCGTCTTGATGCGTCACCAGCCGCAGGGTCTCGGCCGGGCGCCCCTGATTCATCCGCAGCCATGCCAGCCACGCCTCGGCAAGCCGGCCGCTGGCCGCCGGCGCTGCACCTACCGCGCCCTCGAGGCGATCTGCGGCGCCATCGAGGTCGCCCGAGACCAGTGACACCCAGCCGCCGAGAGCCAGGCAACTGGTGCGCAGGTCGGCGTCGGTGGCCTCCTGCGCACCCCGATCGGCGAAAGTAAGCGCCTGGTCGAAGCGGCGCTGCAAGTGCGCCGCCCAGGCGGCCACCTCCAGTGCCTCGGGACCGGCGCCTCGGGACCGCGCGGCCTCGATGTCCTCCGCAGACTGCTCGTAGCGCGCCAGCATCGAACCCACCCGCGCTCGTTCCAGGCGTGCGCCGACCGTGTCGTCCAGTGCAACTGCCTCGTTCAGCAGGCGCAACGCCTCCTCCTGGTCGAACCGGGCGACCGCCATCCGCGCCGCGGTGACCAACATCGCCGAGGCAGCTGCCAGCTCTCCCCCCAGGCGAGCGTGCCGGGCGACCGCCAGAGGATCGGCACCGGGCCGGGAACCCAGAACCCGGGCCGTTCCCCGGTGGATGTAGGCGGCTCGCGCCGCGCCGACCGCCGAAGCCAGCGCTTCGCGGACCAGGGAGTGGGCGAAGGTGAACCTCGGCCCGTCCTCGACGAGGAACCTGCGCCGCACACCCTCCTCCAGGTGGTCGAGTAGCTCGCCAGGCGTGGTGGTGGTGACGGCCGCAAGAAGGTCGAGGTCGATCTCGGGACCGATCACCGCGGCGGCACGCAACGTGGCCGCGGCGGGGCCGGCCCGCGCGCACCGCTCTTCCACGGCATGCCGGATGCTGGCCGGCAGCTCGTCCCGAACGTCAGCGGCTGCCAACTCGACCAGGAACAGGGGGTGGCCCCCGCTGCGGGCGTGCAACTCCACGGCTCGACCGGATCCGACGATCGCAGCGGCGCCATCGAGGTCGAGCGGACCCAAGGTGATGGTCGTTGCCCCGGGCAGCGGGATTGGTTCCTCGGCCCGCCGGGCGGCGACGACAGCTACCCGGCTGTCCGCCAAGCGGCGCACGGCCTGTCCGAGCCACCTTGTAGTGGCGGTATCGGCGAGATGGACGTCGTCGATGACGAGCACCAGCGGCTCGTGTTCTGCCTGCCGTCGTAGGACGCTGAACAGCGCCGCGAACAACAATGCCTGACCAGCTCCCGGGTCGGTGAGTGCGGCCAGCTGAGCAGTTCCAGCGGGTTCGGTCTGGGCGCCCAAGAGCGGTCCCAGTACGGAGATATCGGGACCCAGAATCTGGGCTGCGCCGCCGGCTCCGGCTCGGCGGACCAGCGCACTCACCGCGTCGAGAAGCGGCTGGAGCGGCAGGGTGCGACCCAGCTCGTCACCAGCGACCGCCACCACCTGCGCTCCCCGAGTGGCGAGACGCTCACTCCAGACCTGCAGCAGCCGTGACTTCCCGATGCCGGCCTCACCCTCGATCAATCCCACCTGGCCGGACCCGCGCTCGGCGCGCTCGAGAAGAGCATCGAGCGCCCCGATCGCACCAGCGCGCCCCGGCAGCTCAACGGGGACGGTCCCGACGGACGTATCCCGCGCTGGGGTAACGGGTAGGTCACCGAGCAGGATCGCCGTGTGCAGCGCCTCGGTCTCTGCCGAAGGACTGATTCCGAGGTCACTGGCCAGGCGCTCCCGGGCTCCGGCATAGGCGGCGACCGCTGAGGCTGGACGACCTGATCGGGCCAGCGCCTCCATCAGCGCCCGCAACGCCACCTCGTCATAGGGGTCCGCGGTCAGCACTCGATGGGACAGCTCAGCGGCGTTCGCCCAGTCACTGGCCGCCAAGGCTGCTGCGGCCGCCGTGTGGTGCAGGCGCGTGACCAGCAGATCGACAGCCGAGCGCTCCGCCTCGGCCCACCAGGCGTCGGGTTCGTCGGCGACCAGCGGTCCCCGGGCCAGCGCCAGCCCGGCCGAGGCGGCCGTGCGGGCGGCTCCCACCGCCCCTGCGGCCAGCCGGCGCTCGGCCTGCGCGGCGTATTCCCGGAGCGCGTCGAGATCCAGCCAGTCAATCACCACGGAGTAGCCGGCGTCGCTGCGCCGAACCCGATCGGCACCGAGCACCCCACGCAACCGGCTGACCAGCACCGACACCTGATCGGCGGGTCGCGCCGGGGGATCATCGCCCCACAGGCAGCCGACCAGCTTGTCCAGCCCGACGGGCCGGTCGTGATGGAGGGCGAGGACCTTGAGCAGGGTGCGAAGCTGACGACGGGCCAGCCGCGCCGAATTGCACCCCTCTACCTGCAGGTCACCCAGCAGCCGCAGCCGGAGATTCTGCACGACACACCTCCTGGCTCCGGCGACCATAGGTTACGCCCGCAAAGTGCGCTGCACAGCCGCGATCAGTTCGACAGTGCGGGCGGAGCAGGACGGGGGCCGCCGATAGGTTCGGCCATGTGACTTCTCGGATCGCCGTGCGTCGCGCAAGGGTCGGGGACGTTCGCCAGATCAAGGACCTGGTGGACTGCTACGCCGGAGCGGTGCTGCTGACCAAACAGCTTGTGACGCTCTACGAGGACGTCCAGGAGTTCTGGGTAGCCGAACGGGAGGGCATGCTGGTGGGCTGCGGCGCGCTGCACGTGCTCTGGGAGGATCTGGCCGAGATCCGCACCCTGGCTGTGCACCCAGCCGTCACTGGTCAGGGGGTTGGGCAGGTGTTGGCCACTGCGCTGGTGGCACATGGACGGGCTCTGGGGTTGCGCCGGCTGTTCGTGCTGACCTTCGAGGAGCGCTTCTTTTCCCGGTACGGGTTTCAGAAGATCGAGGGAACCCCGGTCGCACCGGAGGTCTACCACGAGATGCGCCGCTCACACGACGAGGGCGTCGCGGAATTCCTCGACCTGCCCTACGTCAAACCCAACACGTTGGGCAACATTCGCATGCTTCTCGAGCTGTGAGGCTGGCCCCTCAGTCGCCGCCTGCGGGACCACCGCCCCGGATCGAGTACAGCAGACCCTCCAGCTCATCGGGCTTGGCCAGGACTTCGCGGGCCTTGGAACCCTCCGACGGCCCGACCACGCCCCGGTTCTCCAGGAGGTCCATCAGCCGCCCTGCCTTGGCGAAGCCGACCCGGAGCTTGCGCTGCAGCATCGACGTGGAGCCGAACTGCGATGTCACCACGAGCTCGGTGGCCTGCAGCAGCACGTCCAGATCATCGCCGATGTCCGGATCGATATCTTTCTGCTCGCCTGGCTTGGCCGCGGTGACCCCATCGGCGTACTCCGGGGTGGCCTGGTCCTTGGCGTAGGCGACGACCTTGGCGATCTCAGCGTCCCCCACGTAGGCACCCTGGATCCGCACCGGCTTGGACGCGCCCATCGGTAGGTAGAGCCCATCGCCCATGCCGATCAGCTTCTCCGCGCCGGGTTGATCCAAGATCACCCGGCTGTCGGTGAGCGAGGAGGTGGCGAAGGCCAGCCGGGACGGCACATTGGTCTTGATCAGTCCGGTGACCACGTCGACGCTGGGGCGCTGGGTGGCCAGCACGAGATGGATCCCGGCCGCCCGGGCCTTCTGGGTGATGCGGACGACGGCGTCCTCGACGTCGCGGGGAGCGGTCATCATCAGGTCCGCCAGCTCGTCGACGATCGCCATGATGTAAGGGTAGGGGCGATATTCGCGCTGCGACCCCGGCGGCGCCACGATCTCCCCACTGCGCACCTTGCTGTTGAAGTCATCGACATGGCGCACCCGGGCGGCCTGCATGTCCTGGTAGCGCTGCTCCATCTCCTCCACCAGCCAGGCCAGCGCTGCGGCGGCTTTCTTCGGCTGGGTGATGATGGGGGTGATCAGGTGCGGGATGCCCTCGTACGGGGTGAGTTCCACCATCTTCGGATCGACCAGAATCATCCGCACCTCGTCGGGAGTGGCCCGGGCGAGCAGCGACACGAGCATCGAGTTCACGAAGCTGGACTTGCCCGAGCCGGTGGACCCGGCGACCAGCAGGTGCGGCATCTTGGTCAGGTTCGCGGTGACGAAATTGCCCTCGATGTCCTTGCCCAGTCCGATCACCATCGGGTGCTGATCCCGGTGCGAGGTCGGCGAACGCAACACGTCACCGAGCCGCACCATCTCCCGGTCACTGTTGGGCACCTCGATGCCCACCGCGGACTTACCGGGGATCGGGGCCAGCAATCGCACGTTGTCCGTGGCCACCGCGTAGGCGATGTTGCGGGTCAGCTGGGTGATCTTCTCCACTTTGACCCCGGGGCCAACCTCCACCTCGTAGCGGGTGACAGTCGGTCCCCGGGCGAACCCGGTGACCTGGGCGTCGACCGAGAACTGTTCGAGGACACCGGTGATCGCCTCGATCATCGCGTCGTTGGCCTTGCTCCGAGCTTTGGGCGGGTCGCCCTTGACCAACAGGTCAGGCGGTGGCAATTGGTAGTCACCTTCGACGACTCGGTGCACGGCCATCGTGGGACTGGACTTGCTGTCCGGCTTCGGTTGGACCGGTGGGGCAGTGGGTGGAGCCTCAGCAGCGTCCGCTACCGGGTTGATCTCCGTTGGCTGGGTAGCTTGCCTGCGCCGCGCAGGCCGACGCAGGCGGACATTGGCGGGATCAACCTCGGTAACCGGGTTATCAGCGTCGACCGTCGCGGTGTGCGGCTCCTCATCCGGCGCCGCCCCAGACAACCGGCGGATTCGTTCGGGTACGGCCCGGACTGGAGTTCCCGTCAGCACCAGCAGTCCGTAAGAGGCCAGCAGAGCCAGCAATGGTGCGGCCACCCAGACGGTGAACCCGCCGGTCAGCGGGTCGGCGACCAGGAACCCCACAGCGCCGGCCGCCCGGGACCGTCCTACCCCGTCCGCGGGTGAGCCAGCCGCGAGATGCCACAAACCAAGGGCCCCCAACGTCAGGAGCAGCGTGCCGACGGTGCGGCGCGGCCGCGCCGTCGGGTCAGGCTCGGTCCGCATCAGGACCACCCCGACCCCGGCGAGCACCACCGGTAGCCCCACCGACGCGGCACCGAACAGGGCACGTAAGGCCTGCTGGAGACCAGCACCGACCGGCCCCCCAGCGGTCCACCACACTGCCGCGGCGGCGACCACGGCGAGCGCGATAAGGCCAAGAGCAAGACCGTCTCGGCGGTGTTCCGGCTCCAACTCCCGGGTCCGCCCCAGCGTCCGGGCGACTCCGCCGGCGCCACGGGCCAGCAGGGACCACGTCCCGGCCAAACCCTTGCCGGCAGTCCTGCTCTTTGCCTTACGGGACGTTGGCCGACGCGCCGGCGGGCGGGGCGTGGGACGCCGGTCGGGCCTATTCCCGGAGTTTCGGGACCGTCCATTCGTGGCCCTTGCGGATGTCTGACCTGCCATTTTCCACACGCTAGCCCGCCTGCCCCTTTCCCTACATCACTACACCGGCCCTTAGCGGGACATGAGCCATATAGGTGGCGCCACCCACCGCCGCTTGCCGTCCATGGTTGCGCGCAACGTGGCCGCGGGGTCCGCGACACGCCGACGCCACCCCTTACGCCGGAATCCGCCAACCCGCTTGGCTCAGCCGACGGGCAGCACCGTGGGCACGATCATCGGCCGGCGCCGGTAGGTGTCTGCGACCCACCGGCCCACCACGCGCCGCACCGCTTGAGCGATCCGGTGCGGATCGGTGATCCCCTCCACTTCGGTGCGAGCTAGTTCCATCTCCACCAGCGGCACTACGCCGTCCAGAGCCTTGGGATCGTCGGAGAAACCCCGGCCCGAGATCGTCGGTGGGGCCACCGCGCGGCCGGTCGCCGACGCGATCACCACCGTGATCGCGATGAACCCACCCTCACCGAGGACGAGCCGGTCGGACAGGGTGGACTCCCCCACATCGCCCACTGAGAGCCCATCGACGTAGACCTGCCCCACCTCGACCCGGCCGGTGATCTCCGCCCGGCCGTCCACCAAATCCACGACCACGCCGTCCTCGGCGATCACCACGCGCTCCGGTGCCACCCCGGTGCGGACGGCCAGGGCAGCGTTGGCCCGCAGGTGCCGCCATTCGCCATGGACGGGCATTACGTTGGAGGGCCGGATCGCGTTGTAGAGGAACAACAATTCCCCGGCTGGCGCATGACCGGACACATGCACCTTGGCGGTGCCCTGGTGCACCACCGCTGCCCCCAGGCGGGTAAGCCCGTTGACTACACGAAATACCGCGGTCTCGTTGCCCGGAATGAGAGAGGAGGCCAGCACGACGGTGTCCCCGGAGCGGATCCGGATCTGCCGGTGCTCGCCGCGAGCCATCCGGGACAGCGCCGAGAGTGGTTCGCCCTGCGAGCCGGTGGAGACGAACAGCACCCGATTCTCGGGCATCGCCAAGGCCTCGTCGAGGTCCACCAGCAGACCCGGCGGGACCCGCAGCAGTCCAAGATCGACCGCGACACCCATGTTGCGCACCATCGACCTACCCACCAAGGCCACGTTGCGTTCATTCGCCGCAGCAACGTCGAGCACCTGCTGTACCCGGTGCACATGGCTGGCGAAGCAGGCCACGATCACCCGCTGGGTGGCCTTGCCGATCACCGAGTCCAGCACCGGACCGATGTCCCGCTCGGGAGTGACGAAGCCGGGCACTTCGGCGTTGGTGGAGTCGATCAGCAGCAGGTCCACCCCTTCGTCGCCGAGCCGGGAGAACCCCGCGAGATCGGTCAACCGACCGTCCAGCGGTAGCTGGTCCAGCTTGACATCGCCGGTGTGCAGCACCAGGCCGGCCGGGGTACGGATGGCCACCGCCAGCGCGTCGGGAATGGAGTGATTCACCGCGAAGAACTCGCAGTCGAATGGCCCGCAGCGATGCCGGGAACCCGCCGTTACCTGTATCAGCTGCGGTTTCTGGTGGTGCTCGCGGCACTTCTCGGCGACCAGGGCCAGGGTGAACTGCGAGCCGACCACAGGTAGGTCGGGACGCAACCGCAGCAGGAACGGCACGGCGCCAATGTGGTCTTCGTGCCCATGAGTGAGTACCAGGGCTTCGATCTCGTCCAGACGGTGCTCGATTGCCCGGAAATCGGGCAGGATCAGATCGACCCCGGGCGCGTCATCCTCAGGAAACAGCACCCCGCAGTCCACGACGAGTAGCCGATCGGCGTACTCGAAGACGGTCATGTTGCGGCCGATCTCGCCGATGCCACCGAGCGCGACCGTGCGCAATCCGCCCTCGGGCAGTGGCGGGGGTGCTGTGGTCGGCACGCCGGGTACGGGCAGCGGGGTACCGGTGGGGACCGCGCTCACGCGAGGACCCCGGCCTCGACCAACGCCGCGGCGATCGCGGTGACTTGATCCGGGTCCGCCGCGACCTGTGGCAGCCGGGGTTCACCGGCATCAAGCCCGATCAGCCGCAGTGCGGCCTTGCCGAAGGCCACCCCACCGGCCATGCAGAAGGTGCGGATCAAGCTGAGGGTGGACACATGAATCTCGCGAGCGGCAGCCACCTCGCCCGCGTCGAATGTGGTGATCATGGTTCGCAGTCGATCGGCCACAACA